>JBEIJQ010000038.1:0-21319 GCA_040380145.1 Lewinellaceae bacterium
GATTTCGGAGTTGGAGGTATCTTTTTGCAGCGTGTTGTAGATGATGGTGTAATCTTCCTCCACGTTTTCTTTTTGGAGGATCACCGTGTCCACGCCGGTGTTGACGATCTGACGGATGTTGGCTTCGTCGAGCACGGTGTCCCGTTCGAGGATGACCTCGTTGCGCTCGATGGAGACGACCTCCCCGGTATCTTCGTCCACGAAGTCTTCGACCCAGGTGCGGAGCACACGGGCGGCCAGCACACGGCCCACGCAGTCGCCCAGATTGGCTTCTGTGGCTTGGATCTCATCGGCCAATCCGAAGAGGTTGAGGATCTGGCGGTCGGTATCGAACCCGATGGCACGCAGGAGCGTGGTAACGGGGAATTTCTTTTTGCGGTCGATGTACGCGTACATGACCTGGTTGATATCGGTGGCGAATTCCATCCAGGCTCCCTTGAAGGGGATGACGCGGGCGGAATAGATACGCGTTCCGTTGGGGTGCATGCTCTGACCGAAAAACACGCCGGGCGATCGGTGCAACTGGGAGACGACGACGCGTTCGGCCCCGTTGACCACGAAGGTTCCTTTGGGGGTCATATAGGGCAGGTTGCCCAAGAAAACGTCCTGCACAATGGTCTTGAAGTCAACGTGTTCTTCGTCGTTGCAGGACAGTCGGAGTTTGGCTTTGAGGGGGACGTTGTAGGTGAGTCCGCGCTCCACGCATTCGTCGATGGTGTAGCGGGGCGGATCGATGTAGTAGTCCAAGAATTCGAGGGTGAAAATGTTCCGCGTGTCGGAAATCGGGAAATTTTCCTGGAACACTTTGTAAAGTCCCTCGTTCACCCGGTTGTCGGGCGTGGTTTCGAGTTGGAAAAACTCGTGGAAAGATTTGAGCTGGATCTCCAAAAAGTCGGGATATTCCGACTCGTGGCGGATTTTCCCGAAATTGAACCGTTCCGGAGTGCCGTTCGGCAGGGAAATGGATGTTGCCATCAACTGTTGGTTTTGAAAAATAAGGAGTTCCTACTGTTTTTTCACAGACAGCCAAAGGCTTAACCGCGGTATGCGGTTAAGCCTGCGCTGTCAGAGGGTATTTGGCACCTGTACCGTATGCAATGGCTTGGTCTGCAAATCGCCCTCGGGGTGTTATCACTTGATCTCGATGACGGCCCCAGCTTCGGTAAGGGCTTTGGCGAGGGCATCAGCCTCTTCGCGGGAAACGCCCTGCTTCACCGGTTGGGGAGCGCCGTCCACGAGGTCTTTCGCTTCTTTGAGGCCGAGGCCCAAGAGGTTTTTGACTTCTTTGACGACGTTGAGCTTTTGGGCACCACCGTCTTTGAGGATCACGTCGAAAGACGTTTGGACTGCGGCGGCCGGAGCGCCGTCACCACCACCGGCGGGCATGGCCACGGCGACCGCAGCTGCGGCGGCCGGCTCGATGCCGTACTCGTCTTTCATGATTTTGGCCAACTCGTTCACCTCTTTGACGGTGAGATTGACCAGCTGTTCTGCAAGGGAATTCAAATCTGCCATGACGACAACTGTTTAAGGGATTTGGAAAAAAGATTTCGCACTGCAAAACCAGAGTGCTATGATGGTGGAAGCCGAAACGGGGGGGCAAAGTCCGATCGATGGACAATGCCGGAATAGTTCTTACTGGCCGCGTTCCTCGAGCGCCTTGACGAGGCCGGCGAGGGTATGGCCACCGGACTGCAGGGCGCCGATGACGTTGCGGGCCGGGGATTGGAGCAGGCCAAGGAGTTCGCCCAAAAGCTCGTGCTTGGACTTGAGCTTGGTCAGGTTGTCCAATTGCTCTTCGCCGAGGAACACCGCGCCGTCCACATAAGCGGCCTTGAAGTGCGGGCGATCCGTTTCGTTTTTGGAGCGGAATGCCTTGATCAACTTGGCCGGGTGGTTGCCGACTTCCGCAAAAAGGAAAGCGGAGGGGCCGTGCAGTGCGGAGAAGAGTTCTTGGTAGCGGCCTTCGTCCAGATCTTGGAGCGCTTTGCGCACCAAGGTATTTTTGAGGACGCGCATCTCGATGCCCTGATCATTACAGGTGCGGCGGAGCTTATTGGTTTTTTCCACGGTCATCGTGGAGCAATCGGTCACGTAAAAAACCGTGGACTCGGAGAAAACATCCTTGAGCTCGTCAAGGAGTTCGGTTTTTTCTTGCTTGTTCATACCGGAACGAGATTATGAGGGGGCCTGGAAGCCGGGATAGACGAAAAAGGTTACTTCACGATTTTGGGATCGACCGGCACGCCAGGGCTCATCGTCGAGGCGACCGTGATGCTGCGCACATAGGTGCCTTTGGCAGTGGCCGGCTTCAAGCGTTGCAGGGTGCTGAGCAGTTCCATGCAGTTTTCTTCGAGTTTTTTGGGCTCAAAAGAAATGCGTCCGATGGAATTGTGCACGATGCCGAACTTGTCGACGCGGAAAGCGATCTTGCCTTTTTTCACGTCCTCCACGGCGGAGCGCACATCAGCGGTGACAGTGCCCGTTTTGGGGTTGGGCATCAGGTTGCGCGGACCGAGCACACGGCCCAATTTGCCGACTTGGGCCATCACATTGGGGGTGGCGATCACCACATCCACATCGGTCCAGCCGTCGAGCACTTTTTGGATATACTCGTCGAGTCCGACAAAATCGGCTCCGGCAGCTCTGGCCTCTTCTTCTTTGTCGGGGGTACAAAATACCAAGACTTTTTTGACCTTGCCCGTTCCGTTGGGGAGGGTCACCGTGCCGCGGAGGGCTTGGTCGGGTTTGCGCGGATCCAATCCGAGACGCACGTGCACATCGACAGAGGCGTTGAATTTCGCCGTGTTGATCTGCTTGAGGAGCTGCATGGCCTCGAGAAGGCCGTACACTTTTCCGGGTTCCACCTTGTCGTTGACGGCGGCCCGTTTTTTGGTTACTCTTGCCATAAAAAGGGTTTGATTGTGCTTAAAGCGTGAACCGAAATGGCGCTTTATTGCCCCGAGGGGGGAGTACCTTGCACCGTAATGCCCATGCTGCGAGCGGTACCAGCGACCATCTGCATCGCCGCTTCGGCGGTAAAGCAGTTGAGGTCTTGCATCTTGCTTTCGGCGATGGTGCGCACTTGGTCCCAGGTGACGCTGCCCACCTTGTTTCGGTTGGGCTGGGCGGATCCGCCTTGGAGTTTGGCCGCTTCCAACAACTGAATGGCAGCAGGGGGAGATTTGACTACAAAATCGAAGGACTTGTCTGCGTAGACCGAGATCACGACGGGCAGGATCTTGCCCATACGGTCTTGGGTTTCGGCATTGAAACGCTTGCAAAACTCCATGATATTGACACCCTTGGAGCCGAGCGCGGGCCCGATGGGGGGAGCAGGGTTGGCTTGTCCACCCTTGGCTTGCAGCTTGATCATTACCGTAACTTCCTTGGCCATAATGCTGATGTTTGGTGCCCCGGAGAAAAAATGGGGCGGGTATTGGAAAATGGATTATTGTTTTTCTACTTGGATGAAGTTCAGTTCGACTTCGGTGCCGCGCCCAAAGATCTTGACGATCACTTTGAGCTTTTTCCTTTCGTCGTTGACTTCTTGGATGGTGCCGATGAAATCGTTGAAAGGACCGTCCACGATTTTGACCGTTTCACCCACGATAAAGGGTTCGATCAAGGTTTCGCCGGCCTCGCTCGAGGCGTCGAGTTTGCCGAGGATGCGGTTTACCTCGGCGATTTTCATCGGGGTGGGGTTTTGATGCCCCAAGAAATGCATCACATCCTTGACTCCTTGGACGGTGCTGATGATGTCGGGATTGAGCAGACGCGCTTCGGCCTCCACCAGCAGATAGCCGGGGAGAAGGTTGCGCTCGGAGATCACCTTTTTGCCGTTTCGAATCTTGTAGATCTTCTCCGTCGGGACGATCACCTGCACGATGATCTCCTTCCATCCGTTGGCCTCGATTTCTTTGTCCAAACGCTCTTTGATTTTCCGCTCTTTGTTGGAAATCACGCGCAGGCAGTACCACTTTTTGTCCTCAGCCATGATGGGAAGCCGGTTGGGCGAAATAAAAGATGAACCGAATTAACGATAGATGAGGTTGCTGAACAAGAAGTTGATCGTACCGTCCATGAAAAGGACGACGAGCGCAATCACCACACTGGCCGTGATGACCAGCCCCGTGGTACTGAGCAACTCCTGCCACGTAGGCCACGAAAATTGCTTGTCGGTCAACCGACTGAAGCTGGAACTGATAAAGGACTTGATGCTGTTCATTTGGCAAAAGCGTAATGAAATGAGCAGGGGCAGCCAGATTCGAACTGACATCAACGGTTTTGGAGACCGCTATTCTACCCTTGAACTATGCCCCTGAAAAGCCGCTGGGGGCCGATTTCTTAGACGGTTGAGCATCCTGGGGTTGCCAGGATGCCCAAGTTGTCCAAAAGAGGAAGTTTATGCGATGATTTCGGTCACCTGACCGGCGCCCACGGTACGGCCACCTTCACGGATAGCGAAACGAAGGCCTTTTTCCATGGCGATCGGGCTGATCAGTTCCACTTCGAGGGTCACGTTGTCGCCCGGCGACACCATCTCCACACCGGCGGGCAGGGTGATGTTGCCCGTCATGTCGGTGGTACGGAAATAGAACTGGGGCTTGTAACCGTTGAAGAAGGGCTTGTGACGGCCGCCTTCTTTTTGGGAAAGCACGTACACTTCGCACTTGAACTTGAGGTGGGGCTTCACGGAACCGGGCTTGCAGATGACCATGCCGCGCTTGATGGCGGTCTTGTCGACGCCACGGAGGAGGAGACCGGCGTTGTCGCCGGCTTCGCCGCGATCGAGAAGCTTGCGGAACATTTCCACGCCCGTCACGGTGGACTTCAACTGGGCACCGAGGCCGAGGATCTCGACTTCTTCGCCGACCTTGATCACACCGCGTTCGATCTTACCCGTGGCCACCGTACCGCGACCGGTGATGGTGAACACGTCTTCGACCGGCATCAGGAAGGGCTTGTCCACTTCGCGGACCGGTTCGGGGATCTGTTCGTCCACAGCGGCCATGAGCTCATGGATGCAGGACTCATCGGATCCGTCGAGGGCCTTCAGAGCAGAGCCTTTGATCACAGCGGCGTTGTCGCCGTCGAATTTATAGAGGCTGAGCAGTTCGCGGACTTCCATTTCCACGAGCTCGAGCATTTCCGGGTCTTCGACCAAGTCCACTTTGTTCATGAACACCACGATCTTGGGTACGCCGACCTGGCGGGCGAGCAGGATGTGCTCGCGAGTCTGCGGCATCGGACCGTCGGTAGCGGCCACCACCAAGATGGCGCCGTCCATTTGCGCGGCACCCGTGACCATGTTCTTCACATAGTCGGCGTGGCCCGGACAGTCCACGTGGGCATAGTGACGCTTTTCCGTCTCATATTCCACGTGCGCGGTATTGATCGTGATACCGCGCTCTTTTTCTTCGGGAGCGGCGTCGATCGAATCATAATCCTTTTTCGCGGCGAGGCCTTTCTTCGAAAGCACGGACGTGATGGCCGCGGTCAAAGTGGTCTTGCCATGGTCAACGTGACCGATAGTACCCACGTTCACGTGAGGTTTGGATCTAACGAACGTTTCCTTCGCCATTTTAGTAAAAGTGTAAGGTTTAAAAAAAAATGCAATTAAAAAAATAAGTCGTGAGACTATGGAGCCGATGACGGGAATTGAACCCGTGACCTCTTCCTTACCAAGGAAGTGCTCTACCCCTGAGCTACATCGGCATTGCGCCGGTTGGGGAACGGATTCCCGTAAACGAGATCGTGCCCAACCGGTTGCTCTTTTGAGAGCGGGAGACGAGGTTCGAACCCGCGACCTACAGCTTGGAAGGCTGTCGCTCTACCAACTGAGCTACTCCCGCGTGAAACCAGATTGCCTTCAACAAGCAAAAGTGGGGGTGGTAGGATTCGAACCTACTCAGCTAAAAGCACCAGATTTACAGTCTGGCCCGGCTCGCCATCTCCGGAGCACCCCCTTCATACTTAATAGAGCCAGCGAAGGGACTCGAACCCGCGACCGGCTGATTACAAATCAGCTGCTCTACCAACTGAGCTACGCTGGCCTGCTGTGGCCGCCAGGAGTCGAAACAACTGACTTGGCTGGCTGATTTCAATGCGATTCAACTGTAAAAGAACGTTTTGCAACTTCTAAGGGCATACCCCTCTCTCGAAAGCGCACGCAAATATAGGGACTTTTTTTTCCCGCAAATAAATTTCCCTGAATTTTGAAAAAAAAAGTGCGGGCCGAGGAAATTTCGGCCCGCACCAAGCAAGGGAAAATGCCCAACGACCAAGATGGGCGCTTCTTGTAAAAGTCAAATACATCCGCGCGCCTTCAAAGCACGCCCATTACATTATAAGGTGACAAAAAGTTCAGGTCGAAAAAAGCGGGTGGATTCCGGTGGCAGCAGGCAATGCGACAGTGCGGTTTTTGCTCTTGTGACGCACCAACTGCCTGCGCAACGATTCGGACGCAAGACCGACGGCCTCCTCAAAACTCTTGCAAGTCTGCTTGGCCATCAGCACGGTTCCGGGAAGATTCAACTTGATCTCGGCGATCTTATCCTGTACCTGGCCCGTTTTTTCCAATCGGAGCACCACATCGGCGTGCAAGATGCGGTCAAAAAAAGTATCCAGTTTGCCCACTTTTCGGTCCACAAAGGACAACAGCTTGGTGTCGGCATCGAAGTGCAACGACTGCGTTTGAATGACCATATCGGGACTGTTTAGAAGTTAAAAGATGCAGGTTCCCAAAAAATAAAACTAAATTCTGCGAAAAAATTTTTTCGCAAAAGTCTAAACGGTTTTTTAGAGCGCTCTTGGTATTTAACGAATGCAGAAAAGCAAAAGTTCGATATTTTATTGAAAAAAAACAACCGCCCGTACAACTCTTTGGTTTGGGCCCGAAAAAAAATTGCGGCGGAGCCTTGGATAATTCACGGACGGCGCACTATCTTTGCCACTCCGAAACGAGGCGTAGCTCAGCTGGTTTAGAGCGCTGCTTTCACACGGCAGAGGTCACTGGTTCGAATCCAGTCGTCTCGACTGCCTCCAACGGTTCGAGCCGTCCCGGTCCCCGGGACGGCTTTTTTATTGTCGGGCACCCGGCCCCGCGCCGCGCCCAAACGGAATGCCCCATGCTGATAGACACGCACGCCCACCTGTATTCCAAACAATTCGACGCAGACCTGCCCGAGACGATGGCCCGTGCCTTCGAAGCAGGCCTCACGCACATTTTCCTGCCGAATGTGGACAGTACCTCCATCGACTCCATGTTGCGGCTCGAAGCCGCCTACCCGGAGCGCTGCTTCGCGATGATGGGGGTCCACCCCTGTTCGATCGGCGCGGATTTCGAAAAAGAACTGGACACCGCAAAGGAATGGTTGGACCGCCGACCGTTCGTGGCGGTCGGCGAGATCGGTCTGGACTATTACTGGAGCCGGGAGTTCGTCGAACAACAAAAAACGGCTTTCCGGACACAACTCGATTGGGCCAAATCCCTCGGTATTCCGGTGGCGGTCCATGCGAGGGACTCGATGGACGATATCCTCGACATCCTCGAAGAAAAGCAGGACGGCCGCCTGCACGGGGTGCTGCATTGCTTCACCGGAGACTTGGCGCAGGCACGACGCGCCCTATCGCTGGGTTTTTTTCTCGGGCTCGGCGGGGTGCTCACCTACCCCAAGGGCGGCCTCGACGACGTGGTGCGGGAACTTCCCTTGGATCGCCTGCTGCTGGAAACGGACGCGCCATATTTGGCACCGGTGCCCTTTCGCGGCAAGCGCAACGAAAGCGCCCACCTCGTGCACATTGCCCAAAAACTGTCCTCCGTGCTGGAACGGCCGTTGGAAGAGATCGCCTCGGCGACTTCGGCCAATGCGCTGCGGCTGTTCGACAAGGCCATGAACTGACCGATCTTGCCCGATGCGCCGGTTAGCCCTCCACTGGTGGATACTTTTCTTGCTGTCCTCGTGCTCGGGATACCCCGACGGTCGGGAGTTGCGGATGTTCCGCTTCAACCTGCATGTAGCGGTGACCTCGCTGGACCCGGCGTTCGCATCGAGCCAAGCCAACATCTGGGTGGTCGGACAATTGTACGAGGGACTGCTGGAGCTGGACGACAGCCTGCGGGTGCGGCCGGCGTTGGCCAAGCGATGGTCGGTTTCGAAGGATGGGCTGACCTACACATTTGTTTTACGGGACGACGTTTTTTTTCACGACGCGCCCTGTTTCGGTCCGGACGGAAAAGGCCGCCGACTGGTGGCCCGAGATGTGGAATACAGTTTCAAGCGGTTGACGGATCCGGCCTTGAAAGCCAAGGGAGCTTGGGTCTTTGAGGGCAAGACAGCCGATCTTGTGCCGTTTTCGGCACCCGACGACACGACTTTTGTCCTGCGGCTTGCCCGCCCGTTTTTGCCGCTGCCCGGCCTACTGGCCACCGCTTATTGTTCGGTGGTCCCGCGCGAGGCAGTCGAGCATTTCGGCCCGGTTTTCAGGGCCCATGCGGTGGGGACAGGGCCTTTTCGGTTGGTACGATGGAAGGAAAACCAGGCTTTGATACTGCACCGCAATCCCGGCTATTGGGGACGGGATCCGCTGACAGGGGCTCCCCTGCCCTATCTGGACGGCGTGCGGGTGTATTTCATGCCCGAGCGGCAGACGGCCTTTTTCCAATTTGCCCGTCAAAAACTGCATTTTTTTTCCGGACTGGAAAGTTCTTATGCGAACGAGCTGCTCGACCGGGAGGGCCGATTGCTGCCCAAGTGGGAAGAAAAAATCTTTTTTGCTCGGATGCCCTATCTCAACACCGAATACCTGGGGATTTTGCAGGACACCTCGGCATATGTCATGAACGGCAACCCGCTTCGGTACAAGAAGGTCCGACAAGCGATGAACTGGGGGATCGACCGGCAGGCGATGCTGCGCACGCTGCGCAACGGGGTGGGCCGGCCCGCCGACGCGGGGTTTTCGCCGTACGGACTGCCATCATTCGATGCGGCCCTGACCCCTGGCTATGGCCACGATCCGGAAAAAGCCCGTGCGCTGTTGGCCGAGGCGGGCTTTCCCGGTGGGCGGGGATTAGGGCCGATCACGCTCCAATGCACGAAGGAGTACGCCGACCTGTGCGGATTTTTGGCCGGACAATGGGGCGATCTGGGTCTGGAGGTTCGGTTGGAAGTCTTGGACGGGGCTACGCTCCGTTCGATGCGGGACGCGGGACGATCGGCCTTTTTCAGGGGATCTTGGATCGCGGACTATCCCGACGCCGAGAATTTTTTCTCCCTTTTTTACGGAAAAAATCCGTCTCCCCCCAACTTCTTCCGGTTCCGCAACGAGCGCTTCGACCGTCTGTACGAAAGCGCGCTGTCGGAAAAGGACGAGGCGCGCAGATTCGATCTGTACCGTGAAATGGATCGGCTGTTGGTGGAAGAGGCGCCGGTCATCTTTTTGTTTTACGACGAGGTGGCCACATTTTTCGGCAAAGAAGTGCGCGGGCTTTCGGCCAACGCGCTCAACCGGATCGATCTGAAAAAGACCGAGCTCGGGGGCCGTTAGCCCCGGAAGGCCATTTTTTTCCCATCAACGGAACACCAACAGACGGTTGCTGTCCAACCGGAGCAGAATTGCCAGCATGATGGTGAAAGAGATCAGCGAGGAGCCTCCATAGCTGATAAACGGCAGCGGGATGCCGATGACGGGCATGAGGCCCACGGTCATGCCTATGTTGATGAACACGTGGGCGAAAAGGACGGAGGCGATCCCGTATGCATAGAATTTGGAAAAAAAAGAGCGCTGTCGCTCGGCGATGAATACGATCCGCAGCAGCAGGGCCAGATAAATCAGGATCACCAGCGAAGTGCCGAGGAATCCCTGTTCTTCGCCGATCGTACAGAAAATGAAGTCGGTGTTGGATTCCGGCACCCAACCTCCGTGCAGCTTGGCCCTTTCGCCGTGCAGATACCCTTTGCCCATGACATCGCCGAGCCGAATGGCGTCCAAGGAATTGCGGACATTGTATCGCGCGCTCTTGTCGGTGAGCTTGTCGGGCCTGAGCCAGACGAGGATGCGGGTCTGCTGGTGTTTTTGCAGAACTTTGTTGAAAATGTAGTTGATCGAATAGGTGTATGTCGAGGCAACAAGGATGATTCCACCGACCACCAGTCCGAGTTGCCATTTTTTTCTCCAGTTGATGCCCATCAGCGTAAGGAGGAGGGCGGCGTTGGCGGCGAGCGCGGTCCAATAGAAACCATAACCGAGGGCTGCCAGGGTAGCCGCGGAAAAAAAGGCGAAAGCGGCCCACCACCCTTGGCGCAGTTCCATGTTGGAAAGGAGCACTCCGGTGCCGACCGCCAACAGCACGGCGACCAGCGGTTCCGGGGAATCGAGGTACAGGGCGAGGATGGAAAGGGCCACCAGCACCGCGCCGAGGGCATACCAGATGGCCGGAAACCCCGCGCGGAAAAGCACTGCCAACAGGAAGGCGTACACGAGCATGGAGCCGGTGTCGTTCTGCAAAATGATGATGGCCATGGGGAGGGCGATGATGCCGATGGCCTTGAGCATGGCCTGTCGGGACAAGAGACCGGCGTTGTGGCCGTCGCCGAGAAACGCCGCGAGGGCCAAGGCGGTAGTCATTTTTCCGAATTCCCCGGCCTGAAAACTGAAGGCCCCAAAGTTCAGCCACGCGCGGGCTCCGTTGATTTCCTTGGCGAAGACCAGTACCAAGAGCAGGCCTAAAATGCCGATCGCGTAAAAGCCGTACGCAAAGGCGCGGTAAAATTTGCTTTCCAGGATGATGGCCATGATGCCGCCGGCCAGGGCCAACAACAGGAAATAGAACTGTTTGCCGCTGCTGATCTCGGTGCTGAAAATGCTTTTGGGGGCGTTGACGTCGTATTCCGAGGAGTACACCATGGCCCAACCGATCAACACGAGGGCGGCGTACAGGAAAATCGTGACCAGATCGAAATGCTTTACCAGTTCGCGACGGGCCACGGCTATGGATTGAGGAGGTTGGCATTGACGATCCGCTCTTCAACGGGCTTTCGGCTCGCGTCAATGGTGCGGTTGATGTATTTTTCGATCATCAGGCTGGCGATGGGCGCGGCGTAAGTGGCGCCGAATCCGGAGTTCTCGACGAAAACGCAGATGGCGATCCTGGGGTTGTCTTTCGGGGCGAAAGCGATGAAGGTGGAGTGGTCTTCGCCGTGGGGATTTTCGACGGTGCCCGTTTTGCCGCACATCGAAATGCCGGGGATCTGCGAACGGGCGCCAGTTCCGGCCAGCATGACATTTTCCATGCCCGTCACCACCACCTCGAAGTGCTGGGGCTGGATGTTCACAGTGTGCCGTTCCACGAAGCGGGCCAACTCCTCGGCGGTGGCCGTCTGTCCCAGGTTTTTGTCTGTCACGTCGTCCGAAACGCGGAATTCCTTGGCGAGGTGAGGTATATAGAAGTGGCCCCGATTGGCGATGATGGCCGTCATGTTGGCCAATTGAAGCGGTGTGGTCTCCAGCTCTCCCTGTCCGATCCCGAGCGATATGATCGTGGGAGAAGTCCAGGAATTTCGGTAGAATTTGTTGTAGTAACCGCTGGTTGGCACGTTCCCGGGCGATTCGTTGGGCATATCGACGCCCAAGCGCACGCCCAGCCCGAACGAGTGGAGATGGTCCACCCAGTGGTTGAGTCCGGCGACGGGGGTACCGTAACCGTAACGATCGATCACTTCCCGGAAAGTCTGGAAAAAGTAGGAGTTACAGGAATACTGGATGGCCTTGGCGGGATCTGTACAGGGTGGGTGTCCGTGGCAACCCATGATTCGTCCCGAATTCCAGTAACCGCCCCCGCAGGGGATTCCCCGCTGAGAATGGAGGACTCCCTCTTGGAGGCCGATGAGCGCCATCAACGGCTTGAAGGTGGAACCCGGCGGATATTTGGACAGGACAGCGCGGTTGAGCAGAGGTTTGCTGGAGTCTGCCCGGAGCGTGTTGAAGGTCTGCCCGCGGTCGCGATTGATGGTGAGCAGGCCAGGATCATAGTTCGGACTGCTGATGAGGGCCAAAATCTCGCCCGTCTCCGGCTCGATGGCCACGATGCTGCCCCGTTTGTTCTTCATCAACAGTTCGCCGTATTCCTGCAGCTCCATGTCGAGGGTGGTGTACAGATAGAGCCCCGACTGCGCGGGAATATCCTCTTCACCGCCCCGGTACGAACCGCGCACGCGGCCCAGATTGTCCTTGAGGACTTTTTTGTATCCCTTGGCCCCTCGGAGCCATTTTTCGTAGTACTGCTCCAAGCCGCTGGCCCCGAGAAAATCCCCCGGCCAATAGTTCACGGAATCTACCTGTTTGTCGGTCACCTCGGAAATATACCCGAGGACGTGGGCGCCTGCATGGGTGTCGTAGCTGCGCACGCTGCGGAGCTGGCCTTCAAAACCTGGAAATCGGTAGGAAAATTCGGAGAAGCGGTTGAACACCTCCGCTGACACGTTGCGCAGGAAGGGGAAAGGCTTGTTTTTGTTGTATTTTCCAGAACTCCAGTCCTTGCGGATGTTGCGCAGGAATTCTTCTTTCGAGATGTTCAGCAGGTTGCACAAATGGACGGTATCGACGTTCTTGACCAAGTTGTAGGTGACCATGATGTCGTACGTGGCCTTGTTGTTCACCAATTGCTTTCCGTAGCGATCGAAGATCAGCCCACGGGCGGGATAGACCGTTTGGGGCTGATCGGCGTTTTTGTCCTCGTTGAGGATCTGGAGCTGGAAGCAGCGGAACACCAATGCCGCGCAGCCCAACACGAAGAGGGCCTGTAGGATGAGCTGCCGCTGTTGATGGATGTCTTGCATGGACTGTTCGGAGGCCGAGAGGATGGCACACAAATATAGTGAAAAGTCAGGCCAGGCGTATTTCTTCTTCTTGTTCGTCGAAAAAACGGTACTCGGAGAGATGGCGTTCGATGCTGGGTCGGACGTGGATCCATTTTTTGTACTGCCAGAACCATTTGAACTGCTGGCTTTTCCAGAGGCCTTTGGTGAGGAAGGCGTGGACGAAGGGATGCACCTCGATGAGGAGTTTTTGGGGCGCTTGGTTTTTGAGGATGAATTCCACGTCCCGGAGGATATCGTCGGTGACCAGAACGGTCGGGTTGACTGTACCGGTGCCTTTGCAGGAAGGACAGGCCTCGGCGGTGGTGATGCTGACTTCCGGCCGGACGCGCTGGCGGGTGATCTGCATGATGCCGAACTTGCTCAGCGGCAGGATGGTGTGCTTGGCCGTATCGCGGCGCATGGCTTCCTTGAGCGTCTGGTAGAGCTGTTTTTTGTGCTCGAGCTTGCGCATGTCTATGAAGTCCACCATGATGATCCCGCCAAGATCGCGGAGGCGGAGCTGGCGGGCAATTTCTTCGGCGGCCTCGAGATTGACGGTCAGGGCGTTGTTCTCCTGATCGGTGCTGTTGGTCTTGGTACCGCTGTTGACGTCAATTACGTGCATGGCCTCGGTGTGCTCGATGACGATGTACGCCCCGCTGGGCAAGGTGGCGGTTTTCCCGAAAGCGGCCTTGATCTGACGGGTGACCCCGAACTGTTCGAAGATCGGTTTGGTGCCGTTGAACAATTTGACGATGTCGGCCTTTTCGGGGGCGATCTGTTGGATATATCCGAGGATGTCGGCGTGCAGTTCGCGGTTGTCCACGACGATGCGGGTGAAGGTATCGTTGAGCAGGTCGCGCAGGATGCTGGAGGTCTTGTCGAGTTCGCTGAGCAGTTTTTTGGGTTGGTTAGCCTTGTGTAGCTGCCGATGCATCTGTTCCCAGCGGTTGACTTGGTTTAGCACGTCCTGGTGGAGTTCTGCGGTGGTCTTGCCCTCGGCGGCCGTTCGCACAATCATGCCGAAGTTTTTGGGCTTGACCCCTTCCGCGATGCCGGTCAGCCGTTTGCGTTCCTCGGAACTGGATATTTTTTTGGAGACGGCGATGTTGTCCTGAAAAGGGGTGAGCACGATGTACCTTCCGGGCAGAGATATCTCGCAGCTCAAGCGGTGACCCTTGCTGGAGATGGGTTCTTTCATGATCTGGACCAGCAGAAACTGCTTGCGGGAGAGGATGTCGGCTACTTTTCCGTTTTTGACAATTTCGGCATCCATTTTGAAATCGTCGAGCTGGGCCTTGTGCAGCCCGCCGTTGATGGCCCGTTGGTGAATTTTTGAAGGGAGCGCAGTTTGGGGCCCAGATCGGTGTAGTGCAGGAAAGCGTCTTTTTTGTGTCCGATGTCCACAAAAGCGGCGTTCATGCCCGGATTGAGCTTTTCTATACGTCCCAAGAAAATGTCGCCGACGGCGAAGTCGGCGTCCGTTTTTTGGGAATGCAGTTCCACCAGCCGCCGATCTTCCAAGAGGGCGATCTGTGCGTCGGAGGCCCCGGATTGTATGATGAGTTCTTTTTCCAAAACCTGTATATGTTGGTATGGACGGGGCGTTTTGGCCCGGTCGGTTTAAATGCAAATGGCCGGCAGCACCGTAGGGCGCTCCGGGACGATGTAGAAACGGCGATGGGCAGCGGATGCTTTTAGCACGACCGTTGGAAAGACCAAGCGTTTTTCGGGGCAGCTGTCAACTATGGGAGGGTATCTTGCAGCGGTGGCTCCGTTCGTGGGAAAGGTTGGTACGAGCGGACCTGCACTGGTGTCTTTTGAAAAGAAACAAGAGCCTCAACAGTTGCCCCGAAGCGCATGGGCGGGGCGCGCCAAAGAAGAAGGAAGTTACTTCTTCTTCTTGTGGCGGTTCTTGCGCAGTCTTTTTTTGCGTTTGTGGGTGGCGATCTTGTGCCGCTTACGTTTTTTTCCGCAAGGCATGGGCGATGAGATTAAAAGGTTAGGAAAATATACGGAGGATCAATGTAAAAGAAAAAATCAATTTTCTTTTCTGTATTCGTCGAGGGTTTTCTGCAGGGCTGCTTTGGTCTGGCCGGAAGCCAGTTTGATGGCCGCTTCGTAGGCCACGATGGCTTGGGGCCTGTCGTTGAGTTCGCGATGTGCCTCTGCGAGCATATAATAAGCCTCTATGCGCATTTCATCGGTCAACCCTTGGGCCTGCAGCGCTTTTTCGAACCTGGCCACAGCCTTGTCCATTTGCCCGGAGCGCATGGACAGGCGACCGAGGTGCATTTGGGCGTCGGCGTTTTCAGGGTGTTGGTCGGCCACGGCCCGGAGTTGCAGAATGCCCGCCATGGGAGATTCGAGGCCGAGTTCGGAGAGGGCGTACAGCATGAGGGCCTTGTTGATCCGGTATCCGACGTTGGCGGAATCCAGTTCCAAGGCAGCCTCGTACATCTGCACGGACCGTTTGGCGGCAAAAGCCTTTTGGGAAGGGTCTTGGGCGGTGTTGGCGCCGATGCCGTAGGTGGATCCCGCGATGGCCCAAGTGGAATCGGCCGGGGTTAGCTGGGCAAGTTGTTCGGCGTAAATACCGCCCGCCACGAAGTTGTCGGCTTGGTTCCAAAAGGAGGACAGATTGCGCAGGGCTTCCGAGGCCCGGGCATCGTCTGACGCCGCGGCCAAACGGGCTTCCAAAGCGGCGATTTGGAGCAAGGCGGCAGAATCCAGTTGCTTTTTGGCCCCGGCGAGCACATCGTCCGCCGAAAGTTCCACGACGGCATGGCCCTCGTCGGAGTGGCCCAGTTCCAGTTTTTCTTTGGAAAGGGGTTCCCGACGCATGCCCAGCACCATCAGGAGCAGCAATGCCCCCGAAAAAGTCACCAGTGTCAATTGCGCTT
This sequence comes from Lewinellaceae bacterium, assembly GCA_040380145.1. Classification (GTDB taxonomy): domain Bacteria; phylum Bacteroidota; class Bacteroidia; order Chitinophagales; family Saprospiraceae; genus JBEIJQ01. The sequence continues at coordinate 15,764 of JBEIJQ010000038.1, forward strand.
TGGTCATTGCTCGATAAAGGAGGGGTGCCTGACGGTTCAGGATTTCTTGTTCTTCCTCTTGGCCGTTTTGGCCTTGGAACTGGCCACGCTCTTGACGCTGCGCTTGACCTTATCGGTAAAGGTCTTGGACGGGCGGAAGGCGGGGATATAGTGCTCAGGGATGACCACCGAGGTTTCTGCCAATATATTGCGGCCCACTTTTTGGGCACGGCGCTTGACCACAAAACTGCCGAATCCGCGCACGTACACATTCTCGCCTGCCGTGAGCGACTCGCGGATTTCCTTGAACATGGCCTCGACGGTTACCAACACATCCACTTTGGGCACGCCGGTGCTCTCCGAAACCTTGCTGACGAGATCTGCTTTTCTCATTATAAAGAATTTAAATGATTATGAAATTGTTAAACTCAAAAAAGCGGACGCAAAGGTGCGTTTTTTTCGGGAAAATTCCAAACGTGGAAAGATAAATTTTCGGCGGACGGTTCACAGGACCCGCCCGGGCGGAAAAGATTTTGTTGGCGGCCGAAACCAGTCACCGGGCGGAAAAACACCGATCAAAGGATCAAATGCCGCTTATCTGGCCGAATCGCCGGACACTTCCGCTTGGAATAGGACCCTGTTGTTCTTTTTTTTCTTCTTTTTGAAAGCATCGGCGGCTCCCTGCGTGGCCTGTCCCGTATTGTATTGGGCAGGGCATCCGGCCCGGCGAGCGCAGCCCGTCGAGACGAGAGCAAGGATCGTGGCAAAGGCAAGGATTTTGATCGGATTCCAATGGATCATCATGACAAAAAGTTTGGTGCAGCAGACTTGGATGAACGTGGATTTGCTTTGTCAAACGCAAAAATGCCCCCGTTCGACCGGTTTTGATCGATTTTTTCTGAATTTTTTTGGGGAAGGCATGCCACAATTGGGAATCGCTTTTATTTTTGTGGAGTTCAATCTGTAAACTTTTAATTTTAAAACCCTTTTCTCATGAACAAAGGCGACATCATCAACAAAATTGCCCAAAGCGCCGGCATTACCAAAGCGCAAGCCACGGCGGCCCTCGGAGCCACCCTTGACGGCATCCAGGAATCCCTCCAATCCGGCGAGAGCGTGACACTCATCGGCTTCGGCACGTTCGGCGTCAACCATCGCGCAGAGCGCAACGGAAAAAACCCAAAAACCAAGCAGCCGATCGTGATCCCCGCCCGCAAAGTGGTGAGCTTCAAGGCCGGCAAAGCCCTTAGCGAATCCGTGCGCTGATCGTACGGCATTGCCGCAAAAGACCACGGCAGATCCGGTATCCATCGGCTCTGCCGTTTTTTTTTCAATGTCCTTCCCAAAAAATCCATGAAGTCAGTATCGATGCGTTTCGCATTCTATTTTGCCCTGTTGGGATGTACGACCGTTTCCCTGCGCGCACAGACCGTCCGCCCATCCGAAATCGATGGCCGGCACGGGCACGTCCACCAAATCCCGTGCTCTTACGATTTGGCAGTCAACGCCCTCAACCGCTTTTTCCCCGGCTACCGGGAAGCCGTGGAAGCGACCTTCGAAGCGGCCAAGCGACGGGCCGAGTTCAACGGCCCCCTGCGCGGGGGCACGCCCGTCTATACCATTCCCGTGGTGGTACACGTGGTCTGGAACGATACCTCCGAAAACATTCCCCAAAGCCAGATCGACGACCAGATCGCGGCCCTCAACGAAGACTACCGCCGCCTGAACCCCGATGCGGCCAACCTGCGCTCGATCTTCCTGCCCGTGGCCGGCGATGCGCACATCGAATTCCAGCTCGTGCAGGTCGAACGCGTGCAGACCAATGCCGTGTTCGCCCCTACGCTGAACAACCCCACCGTTGACCAGGTCAAACAGACCGCCCAAGGCGGCAGCGACGCTTGGGATCCCGCGGAATATCTCAACCTCTGGGTCTGCAACATCCGCCCGCTGGTGATCTTCGGCACCGAAAGCCCCATTTTCGGCTACGCATACCCCCCGGCCAACCTGGCCAACTGGCCCGCCGGCTCACAAGCCCCCTCCCCCAACCTCGAAGGGGTGGTGATCGACTACCGCGCGTTCGGACGCAACATGACCTACACCGTCGCCGGCCCCAACGGCCCCATGATGCTGCCCATCGAAGGACGCACCGCCACCCACGAAGTCGGCCACTATCTCGGACTCCGGCACATCTGGGGAGACGGCACCCTGGCCCAGTTCGGCATCCCCGATTGCGCGGCCAGCGACGGTGTGGACGACACGCCCTTCTCCGGAGTGCCCTCCAATTTCGAGTGCGATACCACCAAAAACAACTGCCAAGACACGCCCGTAGACTACCCCGATCTGGTCGAAAACTATATGGACTACTCCTCCGAAACCTGCATGATCATGTTCACGCAGGGACAAGTGGGCCTGATGCGGGCCGTCCTCGAAGGCCCCCGCTACAGCCTGATCGACGGCGCCGTGGGCCTCTCGCCCGCCCCATCGGCCGGCGATCTGCGGGTTTTCCCCAACCCGGCCGACGAAATGGCCAGTTTGGTGCCGCCCACCGGTCACACCGGCGCCTACACCGTGCACCTCGTCAACAGCCTCGGACAAACGGCCCTCTCCCTCACCGGAAACGGGGACTCCCCCGTCGTGCTCGATCTCGGCGGCCTGCCCGCCGGACTGTACCTGGCCGTATGGCAATCGGAAGGCCGCCTCTCCACCGCCAAATTGACCGTAGCTCCCTAAACCACCAATACCGACCTGCTTATGCGAACCCCTATTGCTTTTGCCCTTTTTGTCCTGTTTGCCCTCGGAAGTTGCGAAAAAGCACCGCAGACAACGTGTGGGGAATACCAATACACGTTTGTCAACGATATCGGCGGCATCATGGGCAACTGCGCCTATTCCGGCTGCCACGACGGCAACAACCAGCCCGATTACTCGGGTCGGATAGCTCCGTTCAATTTCAACAACTACGAAGACGTGCGCCATGTGGTCGAGAACGGACAGTTTGTCCGGTATGTGTTCCACCACAAAGGGGATTCCCTGCTGGGAATGCCGCCCCGTTATGCGGGCGGGCCTTTGGGCGATACCGATTACGATAAACTTCGTTGCTGGATCGAACAGGGCTATCCCGAAAACTGACCTCCGCACGCCTATTGGGCTCCTTGGCCCGTTTTTTTGACCTCTAACCTTTACGAATTCACATGTTTTTCCGCAAACATATCCTGCTTTTGGCCGGCATCGGCCTTTCCGTCTGCTCCTTGTCGGCGCAGAGCACCCGCATCCAAAACGTGTTTCCTTCTTCGCGCGTACTGAACGCCCACTCCACCGAGACTTTGCCCGCCCGCACCATGGACATCCGCATCGGGCACCGCTTCGGTACCCTGAGCGACGGTTGGGAAACCCTGTACGGCCTCGAAAATGTGGCCGATGTGCAGATCGGCGTGGAATACGGCATCACCCGCGACCTGATGGTGGGCATCAACCGCACCAAAGGCACCGGGCCGTACCGCGCCATGGTCCACACCTTCGGCAAGTACCGGATCTTGGCCCAGACCGACGACAACAAAGTGCCGGTCAGCGTGGCCCTGATGGCACAGGCCAGTGTTTCCACGATGAAGGCCAATCCGGATTCCACGGCGATCAACCATTTCCCCAAGTTCGGCCACCGCTGGCAGTTTTCCACCCAATTGATGGTGTCGCGCCGCTTCGGCTCCTGGCTCTCGCTGCAAGGCAACGCTTGGTGGCTGCACCGCAACTATGTGAACTTCGCCGACAAAAATTCCGTCTTCGTGGTCGGATTGGCCGCGCGGGCGAAGATCACCAACAGTTTTGCGCTGATCCTCGACGCGGCGTACCCGATCTCCAGCTACCGAAAGCCCTCCAACGGCTATTATTTCCCGCTGGGCATCGGCATGGAATTCAACACCGGCGCCGGACACGTCTTCCAGGTGAACTTCACGAACGCGGGCGGACTTTCCGAACCGGACTTCCTGCTGGATTCTCGGGCCGATTGGTTCAAGGGCGGATTCCGCCTCGGTTTCACGATCAGCCGCCATTTTATGTTCAAACAAAAGAAGAAAAAAGACGAAGCGGAAGAGAATCTGCTGGAATTCTGATTTCTTTTTCGCTCGAAAAAAAAGCGCGGGGGAAATCCCCCGCGCTTTTTTTGTGGTCGTCGCGTACGGGCTACACCTTTTTCAAACTGAGGTCCAAACTGGTGTAGGAGTGGGTCAGAGCGCCCACTGAAATGTACTGCACCCCCGTGGCGGCGTACTCGGCGATGTTTTCCAAGGTGATGCCGCCCGACGCCTCACTCTCAAAACGGCCGGCGATGCGGGAAACAGCCTCCCGGAGCAGGGCCGGCGAAAAATTGTCGAGCATGATGCGCTGCACTCCGCCAGTGTCGAGCACCTGTTGGAGCTCGTCGAGATTGCGGACCTCCACCGTGATGTCGAGGCCCAGGTTTTTTTCGCGCAGATAGCGGTGCACCTGTTCGATGGCCTTGGGAATGGAGCCGCAAAAATCGGTGTGGTTGTCCTTGATCATAATGCGATCGTACAGCCCGTCGCGGTAGTTGGTACCGCCGCCGACGCGCACGGCCCATTTTTCGAGGAATCGGAAGCGAGGGGTCGTTTTACGGGTGTCGAGCAGCACGGTGCCGAAAGGGCGCAGTGCCTCCACATAGCGGTCGGTCAGGGTGGCCACCCCGCTCAGCCGCTGCATGCAGTTGAGCGCCAACCGTTCGCCCATCAACAGGGCCCGGCTGTGCGCAGAAACGAAAAACACGATATCGCCGGGAACGATCCGCCCGCCATCGGGGATCAGCACCTCGATTTGGGCCGAGGGATCGAGGTGCTTGAAAATCCTTTCGGCAACGGCCACGCCGGCCACCACACCATGTGCCTTGGCCAAGAGCTTGGCCCTGCCGACTGCTTCTGCGGGCACGGTGGCAAAAGCAGTGTGGTCGCCCGGGCCGATGTCCTCGTGCAAGGCCTCCACCAAAAACGGCATCAACAAATTTTCGTCTGGCGCGGAAATGGGATTCACGGTATTTTTTTTGAAAAAAAATGCAAGTTAAAAAAGTCCCTTTCGGACAATCGCTTGCAATAAAAAGGCTTTTTGTCCTTTTTACCAAAAAAAAGAGCATCCACGAGGATTTCGCGGGCAGACAACGATCCTGCCGACAGTTTTTTCACCGCTCCCCTCCCAAGTCGGCAAGCAAGCCTTGATGAAAATAGCAATGTTTTTTTATTTAATTTTTTAAAAAAAGTGCTATTGTCTCAATAAACCCAGAATTGTCATTAGATTTTTGCGATTCTCCTCACCGGAGTCTTTTTCGATGATTTTCACCGGTAGCCGAGTTATCGTTCGCAGGGTGTTTTGTTCCTGGTTGGGCTTACTTTTTCTTTTTATTCTTCCCAAAAAGAAAAAGAAACCAAAGTAAATCCCGATCAAATCCGGCGCCAGCGCGAGTCTTTTGTTCGCGGGCGCGAAAAAAAACTCGATTTGCGGGGCGGCATTTTGCCCTCGGATCAGCGTCATTTGCCGCAAATCTTCAAACAGGTTTTTCGCTCAGGCCCGCTACCA
>JBEIJQ010000039.1:0-21166 GCA_040380145.1 Lewinellaceae bacterium
CATTTTCCTGGATTTTTCGATTGTTCGATCGAGTACAACGAGCAGTTGTCCCACCAGCTGTACGCCGGGTCGGATTTTCTCTTTATGCCTTCCCGGGTGGAACCTTGCGGGCTCAACCAACTCTACGCGATGCGTTACGGGACCGTGCCGGTGGTCCGGGCCACGGGCGGCCTACGCGACACCGTTCCCGATGTGAGTGATCCCGGTGGCCGGGGTATCCGTTTCCTGCGCTTCGATCCGGGAGATGCGTGGATGGCCCTCCACCGGGCGGCCGAACTGTACTGGAACCCGGAGCGCTTCCGGGCGGTCAGGGAAGGGATCGTCCGAGCGGATTTTTCTTGGGAAAAATCGGTTGCGGAATATTTGGCCCTTTATCGGGAATTGACCGGATCATAGAATTTCATCGAACGAGAACACTATAATTTCGCACAGTATGTCAAAAATAAAAATGGTGTGCCTGATTCTGGGCGGAGGGGCGGGATCCCGTTTGTATCCCCTGACCAAGCATCGCTCCAAGCCGGCCGTGCCGATCGGCGGCAAATACCGTCTGATCGACATCCCCATTTCCAATTGCATCAATTCCGGTGTCAAGCGGATTTTTGTGTTGACCCAGTTCAACTCCGCGTCGCTTAATCGGCATATCAAGAACACTTATCAGTTCGATGTCTTCCACGGAGGTTTCGTGGACATATTGGCCGCCGAGCAGACGCCCAACAATCCCAACTGGTTCCAAGGGACGGCGGATGCGGTCCGTCAGAGCATGCACCATTTGGCCAGCCACGATTACGATTACCTGCTGGTGTTGTCGGGCGACCAGCTCTATCAGATGGATTTCGAGGCCATGGCGCGCCACCACATCCAGACGGGCGCGGAACTGACGATTGCCACCAAACCCGTGAATGCCCGGGAAGCGCCCGAATTCGGGGTAATGAAGGTGGATGCGTCGGGGCTTATAGCCCGGTTCATCGAAAAACCCAAGGCGGATCTGCTCCCTGAATGGCGTTCCGATGTGCCCGCAACCGAAAAACGGAGGGGACGGCATTGGCTGGCTTCCATGGGCATCTACATCTTCAACCGGGCCGCCATCGAAAAATTGTTTGCCGACCACCCGGAGGCCACCGATTTCGGAAAAGAAATCATTCCGGCGTCGATCAACAAAGGTTATCGGGTGGCCAGTTATCCTTTCGGAGGCTACTGGACGGACATTGGCAACATCCGCTCGTTTTTCGAGGCCAATTTGGAAATGACCGACAATCTGCCACCTTTCAATCTGTTCGACAACCACAAGCTCACCTATACCCGGGCCCGTATGTTGGCCCCGGCGAAGATACACGGGACCCGGCTCAACCGTGCCCTGATCAGCGAAGGTTGCATCATCCATGCCAAGCGCATCGAGCGTTCGGTGATCGGCATCCGTTCCCGCATCGGGGCCAACACGGTGATCACCAACTCGATAGTGATGGGCAACGATTACTACCAGACCTTGGAGGAAATCGTGCTGAAAGAAGGCGAAATCCCGATGGGCATCGGCAAAAACTGCCTCATCGACCATGCAATCATAGACAAGGACTGCCGGATCGGCAACCATGTCACGATTCGTGGAGGGGAGGGCCTGGCCAACGAAGAGACCGACACCTATTGTATTGTGGACGGTATCATCGTGTTGAAAAAACTGGCCGTGGTGCCCGACGGCACGCACATCGGAAAGCCCTAGGTTTTTTCAGAGACGGTTGACGACGATATATACCCCCATGTTCCAGTCGTCTTTGCTCTTGTATTCCGCATGGAGCAAGGGTTCTATTTCTTTTGCCGAGTTTTCAAGATACTTTATCACATCTTCGGCAAAAGACTTGTATTCTTTTTGGCAACAGTAAAAAACATCGATCCGGATCTTGTAGCGGTTTCGTTTCATCAGGTTCGCAAAACGGCGTAGGTCGTCTTTTTTGGAGGCCAAGTCCAACACATAGCGATCATCGTCGGCTTTTGCCCGGACAAAGATCACTTCTTCTCCGAAGTCGATTTTTTTTCCCTTGAAATAAATGATCTTCTCGGCCAGGTCCACTTGGTCTTTGGCCAGTCCTTTCAGGCTGTCGATCACCAAGACCTGCTCGTCGAGTTCCTTTTGCAGTTCGGCCAGGCTCTGTTGTTGGTACCGCAGCAAACGTTCCAGTTCGCCGTTGCGGAACTGGACATTTTTGATCGTGTCGTCAATATAGGTATAGCGGAAGCGAATGCTGTCCAACGCTTTGAGATGCTGCGCCTTTTGCTTGGCCAAATCGGCTTTCAGGGCGTTGTTCTTTTCGATTTGGGCATCTCTCTCTTTTTCGGCGCGTACCCTAATGGCGTCGCAGTCGTCCAGATCGCGCCGGAGCCTTTTAGCTTCTTTTTCGTACTTGCGGCGCTGATCGGAGAGTTTCTCGTTCTCTTCGGACAGTTGTCGGTTCTTTTCGTTGCACTGGGCAGCTTGTTGCTGAATGGCTTCGCATTGCCCGACGGCGAAAGGGGCCGAGGCGAGGGTCAGGAAAAAGGCCAAGAGAGCCTTGCGACGAAGGAATGGCATAAAAGAAGTGTTTTAGGGTGTGTGTGGCTACCGTCGGTATAGATGTGCCTCATTCTTTGGCTTTGAAGACCTCCACGGCGGTCGTGGTGCCATCGGGGGCAGTCCAGCGCAGATCGAGTTGGCCGTCGCCGCCGGCGTTGAAGTAAAACAATTGGAAAGGGTGGACGCCTGGGTCGAGGGCGATTTCGCCTTTCCGCACTTGGTATCCGTGCAAACCGTCGTTGTCCAAGATCCAATTGTCGCCGACACGGATCGAGGCACCGTCGTCGCTGCCGAGATGGAGGGTATATACCCCGGCCACTTGCACATAGAGCAGTCCTTTCACATGTAGGCCGATCTGCGAAAAATCCTTTGGTTTTTGGGCGATTTCGGTCAAACGGCCCACGAAATCGGCATAAGGGTTGCCGTCGGGCTGGGTTTTTCCGGGAAATATGATCTGGGTCATAGTTCCGCTGCCGATTGGCTGCGCGTACGATACCTCCCGAACGCTTTTGAAGGAGCCGTCATATAGGCTCACCTTGGCCCCGGGTTCCGGTTTGCCATTGTATTCGATGCTTTTCAAGGGGTTTTCGTATCCGACGGTAAAAGTGACGGGCGGGCTTACGCGTCCGTTTTCGGTTTGCGTGAATGCTTGATAAGTGACAGATTGGCCGAATTCGAGTTCGAAAATCAAGGGATTGTTGGCCGGTTTGGCCGGTTCGCGGCCTCCTTTCAGCCGAATCAAGACTTTGGCATCGGGCAAGGGCGGCATGCACCTTAATTTGCGGTATCCGCCCATGGCGACATAGGTCATGTTTTCCACGCCGAGCGGTTCGGGTACCCGGTAGCGGATGCCCAATGCGTCCAAAGTGAGCAGGTGTGCCCCGATTCGTTTCATGAACTCCTCATAATTCCGGTTGTTGTTGGGCGACCAAGTGATTTCGGCCAAGGCGAGGGCTCTCGGGTAGGCCATGTATTCCACTTGTTCGTCGGTGGGCATGTATTCGGACCAGAGGTTGGCCTGGGCGCCCATGATTCGCAGGCCTATGCCGGGTTCGAGGGATGCGGGCGCGGGGTCGTAGGCATATACCTCGCTCAGGGGGGTCGATCCGCCGATGGCCAGGGGCTCGTTTTCTTGGGCCCCTTGGTAATGGTCGAAATAGAGGGCGAATCCAGGGGTCATCACTACATTGTGGCCCGCTTTGGCGGCCTCAATGCCCCCTTTTTCGCCGCGCCAGGACATGACGGCGGCATCCGGCGTGAGGCCTTCTTCGAGGATCTCGTCCCAACCTATGGGTTTTTTGCCTTTGCCCAGGAGGTATTTCGCCACCCGGGAGATGAAAAAGCGCTGCACGGCATCGCCGGGGATCCCGTTGGCTTGGAGGTAGGCCTGTGTGGCGGGACATTTTTTCCAAGGTTCTGTCGGCACCTCGTCGCCGCCGATGTGGATGTAGGTGCCCGGAAACAGCGTGCAGACCTCGTCGAGCACATCTTCGATGAAGCGGAAAGTTTCGTCGGAAGCTTTGAAGACGCCGTTGAAGACGCCCCAGGATTTGGGCACTTCGGTCGGCCGGTGGTTTTCGCAGGAAAATTCGGGATAGGCGAAAAGAGCAGCCGAGGCGTGTCCGGGCAGTTCGATCTCGGGAACTACCGTGATGCAGCGCGCCTGGGCATACGCCACGATGTCGCGGATTTGGGCCTGGGTGTAGAAGCCGCCGTGTTTTTTGCCGTCGAACTTCTGCGGTTCGTCACCGGCATGGCCCACCAAAGTGCCGTTTCGAGTGGCCCCCGCTTGCGTCAGTTTGGGGTATTTTTTGATCTCGATGCGCCATCCCTGGTCGTCCGTCAGGTGCCAGTGGAAAGTGTTCAGTTTGAAGCGTGCCATCGCATCGAGGTATTTTTTGATGAACTCCACCGAGCGGAAATGGCGGCTTACGTCGAGGTGGAGCCCCCGCCACGCGAAGCGCGGCCGATCCGAGATTTCCACATGCTGGATCCGTTCCTCTCCGCTGCGATAGGCTTGGTCGAGCAGTTGCAGGAGCGTTTGGGCTGCGTAAAATGCCCCGGCTTCTTTGTCGGCGATGATCTTGGCACCGCTGGTGCCGATCGAAAGCGAGTATCCTTCGGGATAACCTCCGCCCGAACCGGTCGAAAAGTGCACAAAGGCCTTGTCGGGATTTTGCACCAGTTCCAGCTTGCCATATCCGCCCGCTTTCAGGGCATCGATCGCTTTGGCGAACAACTGGGGGTTGTTGGCATATACCCGCAGGGTTTGGGGCAGCGGTGAAAACTGGGAACCCCAGGCCACGGTTGTCGGCAGGGGCAACAGGCTGGGTGTTTCTTGGGCGGAAAGCCCATTGAACACGGACGAGAAAACGATCAGAAGGCTGAAGGTTGTGGAACGGAACAAATGCATGGTCAAACTCTTTTTTTGCAAATAAAAAATTTTTTTTTCGAAAAAAAAACAAGGGGCGGCGTCACATCCCAAAGGAAAAGCCGGCCCGAACGATCAGCGGGGAAGGGTAGGGGGAGTTGTCGCTCCGCCAAAGCACATTGTACAGTACATCCACATTGAAGGCTGGGCCTCTGCCGAAGCCCGTGGTGTACCCGCCGCCGAGCAAGAGGCCGGGGGCGCTCCTGGATTCCCTGATGGAGCCATTGGCGTTGCGTGCCCCGCTCACCACGAACAGGTGCTGGTATTCGCTGTGGGCGTACAGATTGGAAAGCATCTGGATGCCCGTCTTCGCAAATGGAGCGTATCGGGCAAAAAGATTGCCTCCGTAAACATGCTGGAAGTAACTGGTGTTGGACCCGGCAACATTTATTTGGGTGAATATGTAGGTGCCCCCGATACCGGTTATAAAGTTGTCGGTCACCCGATAGCCCACGGTCGGCGACAGATTGACATACCAGCCGTTGGAAAAGCCCAAGCCGAAATTTCCGCCGAACACCAATCTTTTGGAAAAGGGGAGTTTCTCATCGGGGGAGGGGTCTTCCTCGCGGACACGGCCATTGTCGCGCCCGCCACGGGTTTCGTCGTCGTTGCGCTGGGCGATCAGTCCCAACGGAAGAAACAGGATCAAAAACAGAAGACTGCGCATGGGTTTTTGGTGAAAAAGTTCAATGAAATCATTTTCTACACTTTGGCAAATGTACAAATGCGCACCGCACCTTGGGGCATTTTTTTCTTTTCGCGAACAATAAGCCAAAAAATCGTCCGAAAACGCCCGATTTTCATTTTCTTTGCATTTCGGATCGGAACTCGATTTTTTCGCAAACAAGTCCAAAATCCTATTCATTCCCATGAAACGAATTTTACCGTTTTTGTCCGTTTTGTTGTTCGCCGGCGGTCTCTCGGCCCAGTATTGTCTGCCCACCTACAACAACCAGTGCACTTCCGACGACTTCATCGACGATGTCGTCTTTGCTGGCATCAGCAACATCAACACCGGGTGTGGCCAGCCCGGGCCCAACAACTTTTCCAATTACACGAACCTGGTCGGAAATGTGCAGCCGGGCGTGACCTATCCCATCTCGGTGCAGCCCGGTCCTGATTGGGGCCAGTTTTTTGTGGCGTTCATAGATTTCAACAACGACTTGGATTTTGCCGATCCGGGCGAATTTTTCAGCTTGGGCTACGCCGCAGCAGGAGCCACCATCAACGCCAACATCACGATCCCGGCCGCGGCGACCGCAGGCAACAAACGTATGCGCGTTTTGTGCCGCTTTGGTGCTGGAGCGCTCGCACAGGGTGCAGCTTGCCAAAACGGGCTGTCATACGGTGAATGCGAGGATTATACGCTCTTTGTTGGTGCTCCTTTGCCTTGTGGAACACCGACGGCCATCACGGTCAACAATGTGACCAACATTTCCGCCGCCGTCACTTGGAACGGCCCGGCCAATGCGGTGACCTATAACTTGGAGTACGGTCCGGTGGGCTTTGTCCAAGGCACCGGCACCCTCCTCAATGGCGTGACATCTCCCGTAAACCTGACCGGTCTGAATCCCAACACCAACTACCAGGTCATCGTGCAAGCCGACTGCGGGCTGTTGGACGGACAGAGCTATTGGAGCGGCCCCACGGCGTTCCTCACCGCCTGTTCGCCTTTTCCCTACCCGGGCAATACCCCCCAAGGTCCGATCGTGGTGCCTTCTTTGCCCTACAATTCTACCGGCATCGGCAGCGATCCCTGTTGGACCGATGCGAGCAACCTGCGCATCAGCGACGATGTGTTTTATAGTTTCACCACTGGCCCCTGCGCCACCTCGGTGACGGTTTCCTTGTGCGGCTCGTCCTTCGACACTTATCTGTACATCATGGATTCGACCGGAACGGGCACGCCGCTTTATTTCAACGACGATGCCTGCGGATCATCCTCCCAGGTGACATTCCCTTGTGGCCCCAACCAGACCTTTGTGGCGCTGATCGAGGCTTTCTCGGGCGCTACTTTGGGCAACTGGATCATCAACATTTCCGACAATTATACGCCTGTCAGCGATCTGGATTTCGAGGTGTTCGTCCCTTCCTGCGCCGGAACTTACGACGGTGCCGTGGAAGTGGTGCCCACCGGCGGCTCTGCCCCCTACACCGTGATCTGGGACGACGGCGATACCACGGGCCTCTTCCGCACGGGAATGGGTGCCGGTACCTATGTGGTCCGCGTGACCGACAACTGTGGCTCCAACTTCGTATCCACCATCGAATTGGGCAATAGCCTGCCTCTTCAGGCCATTGCGCTGCCCGATGCTCCGATCACCGTTTGTCCGGGCGCCACCGTCAACCTCGACGGTCAAGCCCTCAACGGCAACGAGTATCCCACCTTCCTCAACAATTTCTACGGCATCGACGTGGACGCCAACCAGTTCATCCGTTTCGATCGCAACAACCCCGATCAGGCCACGGTCATCGCTTCCAACATCACCAACAATTTCTTTGGCGGCGACCTTGCTCCCCAAGGGTATTATCTGCTCGACAACACCAACACCAACTTGGTGCTGATGGACACGGCCACCGGCAACTTCCTGACCGTTGGCCCCTGTGCGCCCGTCGCCGGACACACTTGGACCGGCTTGGCTTGGGACAATGCGGGCAACACGGCCTATGCGGTGAGCACCAACATCACGACCTCCCAACTTTATGTGGTGGACCTCAACACCGGTGCACTGATCACCGGTCCCGTCTTGAATATGGCCGGTCCGATCACGCTGGCCATCGACAACAACGGACAGGCTTTCGCGGTGGATGTCACGACCGACTCCATTTATTCGGTGAACTTGGCCACAGGTGCGGCCACTTCCGTAGCCGCCCTCGGCTTCGATGCGAACTTCGCCCAAGATGCCGATTTCGATCCCGTCACGGGCATTTTGTATTTGGCCGCTTACAACAACACGACCAGCGCCGCTGAACTGTACGCCTACGATGTGAATACGGCCGTTTTGACGGCCCTGGGGCCCATCAACCTCGGAGCTTCTTCTGAAATCGACGCTCTCTTCATCGCCCCCTACAGCGGCGGATACACCTACCAATGGTCGCCGGTCGCCGGAGTGGCCGATCCCACGGCGCCCTCTACTACCGCTACGCCCACCGTTCCCACGACCTACTTCTTTACCGTGACCGATGCCTGCGGGACGGTCGCCGTGGATTCCGTGGTGGTGAACGTGCTCACTGCACCCAATGCATCCGTCTTGGCCACCGATGTGGCCTGTGCGGGCAACGTCAACGGTGCGCTCGATCTGACCACCAACGGCGGCCAATCTCCTTATGTCTACTCTTGGGACAATGGATCGGCCAGCGAAGACCAAACGGGCCTCGCGGCCGGCACTTACACGGTCACCGTAACCGATGGTTGCAGCCTCACGGCGACGGCTTCTGCTACCATCATCGAACCGACCGCGGTGAGCGCTTCTCTTGACCAAGTGCTCGACGCTACCTGCAACGGTCTTTCCGACGGCGAAATCCTTGTTTCGATATCGGGCGGCACGGCTCCGTACGCTTTCTCGTGGAGCAACGGCGTTTCCTCCGAAGACCTCGCCGGGCTGCCGGCCGGCCAATACAGCGGAACGGTTACCGACGCCAACGGCTGTTCGATCACCACGCCCCCGATCACCGTCAACGCTCCCTCCGTGGTGGCCGTGACGGTGGACAATGTCACGGACGCTTCCTGCGGCTTGACCAACGACAACGGCAGCATTTCCATTTCGGTTTCCGGTGGCACCCCGCCGTATTCCTTTGATTGGAGCAACGGCTCCACCACAGAGGATATCGCTGGGCTGGCCGCGGGCACCTATGTGGGCATCGTCCGCGACGCGAACGGTTGCGAATTTGTTTCCCCGCCGTTGGCCATCAATGTGCCCTCTGTTGTGGTGCTCGGCGTTTCCGGTACGGGCGTGACGGGCGCGGCGGCGAACGACGGAACCGCCACGGCCACTGCCACGGGCGGAACCGCTCCCTATGCTTACAGCTGGTCGAACGGCCAAACGACCGATGTGATCAACGGATTGTCGCCCGGTGCCTATGCCGTGACGGTGACCGATGCCAACGGATGTACGGCCGAAGGGGTGGCTACCGTGCCTTTCTTCCTCGGGGCCACCGAATTGGAAGGCGGTGGATCCGCGCTGTTGTATCCCAATCCGACCAATTTCACCGCTGTGCTCGACCTTCGCTTCCCCGCGCCGGTCCAACAGCTGACCATCGAGTTGTTCAACGCTCTCGGCCAACGCATCCGCACTTTCCGAGCCGACGGAGCGGTCAATATCACGCTGCCCGTATCGGTTGCCGACCTGCCCGAAGGCACGTATTTCATCCGGTTGGACGCCGATGGAAAAACGACGGTGCAGACGCTCCAAGTGGCGCGTTGATCTTTTTCGAAAGTCCGAAACACCCTTTGTCCATCCGGGCAAAGGGTGTTTTTTTTTACCAAAAAAGCCCGCGAACGCTGGGGGCGAAGGCGGGCTTTTCTGCAGAAAACGGACAAGAATGATCAGCCGTGCAGGTACTTCAATTTCTTGGCGTCCAAGATGGTGATCTTGCCGGAGGTGATCGAGATCAATTTTTCTTCCTTGAAGTCCGACAGCGTGCGGATCACTGTTTCAGGCGCCGTTCCGATGATGCCGGCCAAATCTTCGCGGGCGATGGAGAAACTGATCTGCTCTTGGGCGCCGTTGTTGCGGCTGCCGTACCGTTCCATCAACATCACCAGGGCTTCCGCCACGCGCTTGCGCACGGAGTGGTACGCCAGACGCAGAAGGCGATCTTCTTTGTCTTTGAGGTCGTTGGACAACAATTTGATGAATTGGTGCGCCACATCTCGGTTGCGGTAGATGAGGTGGAAAAAATCCTGCTTGGGGATGAAACACACTTCGGCGTCTTCGAGCGCCGCGGCGGAATCGGCGTAGGCCCTTTCTTCGAGCAGGGCGGTATAGCCGAAAAATTCGCCCGAGGCCTTGACATCGGTAATGAATTCCTTGCCGTCCTCGTTGGCTTTGAAGATCTTGATGTTGCCGGACTGCACGAGAAAAATCCCGGCCGGATAACTGTTTTCCTTGTAGATGATTTCCCGCTTTTTGTAGTGGCGGGGCTCTTGGATATCGGACAATTTGTTGAGCTCCTCGAGCGATTTGGCTTTGTTGAACAAGTTGGAGACCACCTCGAAAGAATTGGAACCGTTGCCGCCGGAACGCACGGCTTCGCTTTTGCGCAGGCGTATTTCCACGGCGTTGAGCAGTTCGGTGTCGTCAAAAGGCTTGGTCAGGTAATCGTCGGCACCGAGGCTCATGCCCTTTCGGTAATCCGTTTTTTCGCTTTTGGCCGTCAGAAAAATGAACGGGATGCCGGCGGTTTCGGCGTCTTTGCTCAAAATATGGAGAACGCCGTAGCCGTCCAGTTCGGGCATCATGATATCCGAAATGATGAGGTCCGGTCGCTTGGCCTGTGCCTGGCGCACGCCGACCTTACCGTTTTCGGCCGTGGTGACGCGGTATTGTGCCATCTCGAGGATCTCGGCGATGTTTTCCCGCATTTCTGCATTGTCTTCAATGATCAGTATCTCTTTCATCTTCAAAAGTGTGTTTGCTAATGGTAATAAATGGCTCAGGTAGGGAATGTGTCCGGGTAAAAAATCACGCGGAACTCGGAGCCCACGCCCAGTTCGCTGGTGTATTCGATTTCGCCGCCCATCAGTTCCACATATCGTTTGACGATGTTCAGCCCCAGTCCGGTTCCCTGCGCGTTGCCCGCGTTGTGCGCCCGGAAGAAGCGTTCGAACAAAAAGGGCTTGTCATCGTCCGGAATGCCGATGCCGTTGTCTTTGACCGCCAAAGCGATGCCTCGTTCGTCTCGGTGCAAGGAAACGGCGATGGTGGAGTGTTCGGGCGAATACTTGATGGCGTTGGAGAGGAGGTTGCTGATCACGATCTTGGTCAGTTGGCGGTCGAGCATCACCGAGGCGCCTTCTTCCGAGCAGTGGTCCTCACAGGTGAGCTCTTGGCCGTCTTTGGCCAAGGCGCGCACCTCTTCGATGGTTTCGCGTGCAAAAGCACACAGTTCGATGGCTTCGGGGCGTGAACGGACCGCTCCTTCTTCCAGTTTTTCCAAGGACAGAAAATCGTTCAGCAGATCCGTCAGTTGATTGACCGAACTTTTGATGCGGTTGATGTGCTTGGACCGTTTTTCATCGTCCTCCGAGGTGGTGTAGCGCGAGATCAGCGCCGCTGACGAAAGGATGGTTCCCAAGGGGGTCCTGAATTCATGTGAAGCGGTGGAGACGAAACGGGATTTCATCCGGTTGAGCTCGCGTTCCCGTTCGAGGGCCTTTTCCACTTCCAAGCGCGACCGTTCCAACTGCTCCAATGTCCGTCTAAGTTCCTCTGTGCGTTCTCCGACGCGGATTTCCAGCTCCGCGTGCGCCTTGCGCAGGGCGTCTTCTTGGAGCTTGCGTTCCGTGATATCCACCACAAAACTCAACACATAGTTGCCCTCCTCGGTAGGAACTGTGCTCAAACTCACTTCAAGGGGAAATTGGGTGCCGTCCTTTCGATGTCCGTACAAGATCATTCCCTGCCCCATTGGCCGCTGATGCGGCGCCTTGTGGTAATCTGCACGATGACCCGTATGACGATCGCGCAGTGGCGGCGCAACCAGCACCTCGATGGTTCGTCCGATCAGTTCCTCTTTGTCGTAGCCGAACAACATTTCTGCCCTTGGATTCATCATCACGATCACGCCTTTCGGATCCGAAATCACAATGCCCTCCGACGTATATTGGAAGAGCGCGCCCAACATTTGCACCTCATCTTTCATCAGGATCGTTTTTTTGCCGTTGTCCACAAAATTTGTCTGCATAAAATTACCGGTTTAGAGGCATACGAGATCCAAATGGGGCGACTGGATGGCAAAAAAATCGAAAAGAATCGTTCGGTTGGCGGTGCAAGATAGTCGGAGGGATTTTTTTATAAAAATTATATTCTCTTACAAGGGGCAAAATTTGCCCCCTTGAAAAGCCCGTTCAATGACAGCGGTTGTCCGAACGACTGACTTTCGTCATGTTTTCGAGTTGGGGGCTAAGATACGGGATTCCGAGATCGAGGCCCCGGAGGATAAGCAGTACTGCCATCAGCCCCACGGCTACCGGGGAAAGCCTGTGCAATGCGTTGCGGAAACCCGCGCCGGCCCAATTGCCCAACAACATCGTGGCCAACAGGGCCGGCGCGGTGCCAAGCCCAAAGGCCACCATAAAGAGGCTGCCCTGCCAGACATGGCCCAGCGACAATGCCCCGGCGATGCCCAGATACACGAGCCCGCAGGGAAGCAGCCCGTTGAAAAAGCCGATCGCCGCTTGGTGGCCGGGCCTCGGATCCCGGAGCAGATGCCCCAGCTGCCGTTTGACCCACCCGGTGAACAGTCCGATCCGGCCGCTCTGCGCCCAATTTCCGGGCAGCAAAACCCCGGCCAAAAGGAGCGTTCCCAAGGCGATGGACAGGATCTGCTGGCCGCCCATAAAAGCCGCCCCCATTCCGAGGGCGCCTAAAACCGCGCCCAAGAGAGCATAGGCCGTGGTTTTGCCCAAAAGGTAAAGCAAGGCGCCGGAGTGTTTCGCGGCTCGGCCATTCCTCGACAAGGGCACGGATAGTGCGATCGGGCCGCACATGCCCACACAATGGAAACTGCCCATGAAACCCAACAAAAAGCCCGCGTACAGGATCATGGCAGCATCAGTCCCCGATCGGTCCGGTAGGTGATGCCGTCGGCTGTCCAGACCACCTTCACATCGTAGCGGCCGAAGGCGAGGTCTTCGCGCCGCACGCGCTGGACCCCGGCCGTATCGGGCTGGACGACCACGCGCCGGTCTAGCGAGGGGTCGTCGGGTTTGGTGAGCAGGATTTCTCCTTCCAAGGATTTTCCGTGGAAAAGTTCCGGGAAACGTATCTCCACGGCGCCGTCGCGGAATTCGACTTGAAGAGGTTCGGATAGGGCATTGGCGCGCCGGGACGCATCGATGTCCTGTTGGAAATGCAGTTCCTCTTCGTAATAGGTCGGGCTGACCAGATCGATGCGCTGGCCCATGCTCATGGCCACCAAAGTGCCGATCATCGCGGCGAAACCGAGGTAGAGCAAGACGATTCGTAATCCCCAATGCATGTTTTTCAAGATTTTTTTGGTAAAAAAATAGGTTCAAAAGGCGGAAAAGTACAGTTTGACGGTTTCAAGCCTTTCTCCGTTCGAGTACACGCCGATGCGTATTTCGGTTTTCACCCCCTTGAGCGCCGTTTGCGGAACGCCCACGAACACCTCGCCCTGCGCGATGCCGCCCGATGGGGCCGAGATCTCGGAGTGGCCCACGAAACGCAAAGTGCCCGCCAATCCGTCTTCGAAACGGAATTCCACCGTGACGGGGGCCGTCGTTTTGTTGGCCACTTTGAAATAATAGAGGGTCTCGATCTTGCCATCGGCCGTTTCGCGCGGGGATTGTCCTTGGGCCCGCAGGAAAACAGCGTCCACGGTTGCCCGTGCGGCCAGAGCGAATCCGAACACGCCGATCAGCGCGGCCAAGATGGCCGTATAGGCCACGATCCGCGTCGTGACGCGGAATTTTTCGCCCAGGGCGATGTTGTTCTCCGATGCAAAACGCACCAGTCCGCGCGGTTTTTCGATCTTGTCCATGATCGAATCGCAGGCATCTATGCAGGCCGTGCAGTTGATGCACTCCAACTGGGTGCCGTTCCGGATGTCGATGCCCGTCGGACAGACCCGTACGCACAGACCGCAATCCACGCAATCCCCGGCTGTGCGCTCCGTACCTTTTTTCAGGTGCTCCCGCGGCTCGCCCCGCACATGGTCGTAGGCCACCACGAGAGAATTCTTGTCGAGCAGCACCCCCTGCAAGCGACCATAAGGACACACGAGGATGCAGGCCTGTTCGCGCATGTAGGCAAAAACAAAGTAAAAGATCGCGGAAAACGCGCAAACGGACGCGAAGGTGCCCGGATGCCGCCAAATGCCCTCGGTCACGAGCCGCCCGAGTTGTTCGGTTCCGATGAGGTATCCGAGGAAAATGTTGGCTATGAAGAAGGAAACGGCGAAAAACAGCCCGTATTTGGCCAGTTTTTTCAGCGTTTTGTCGGTGTCCCAGGGCAGTTGGTCCAATTTGCGCTGCTGGGGGGCTTCGCCCTCTATCCAGTATTCTATTTTTCTGAAAACCATTTCCATGAAAACGGTCTGCGGACAGGCCCAGCCGCACCACAACCGCCCGAAAATGGAGGTGAACAGAACGATGAACACGATGAAGGTCAGCATCCCCAGCCCGAACAGAAAAAAGTCCTGGGGCATGAACACGGTGCCGAACAGGATGAACTTGCGTTCCAAGATGTTGAACAAAAACAGCGGCTCGCCGCCCACGCGCACAAAAGGCAGGGCAACGAACACGGCCAGCAGCGCATAACTGAACCATGTTCGGAACCGGTAGAGCCGGCCCGAAGGTTTGGAGGGGTACATCCATACGCGATGCCCGGAATGGTCGGCAAAGCTGACATGGCCCCTGAAATCTTCTTCGTATTCGCTTTTGGGACGGTTTTTGTTCGCGCTCATCGGAAAGCCGTTTGGAAAAAAAGGGGCGTCGGCCGGATCGGCCGGCGCCCCTCGGATGTTGGAGCCTTTTTATTGTTGGACCGGAGCCTGCGGGCCCGACGAACCGTCTTCGGCTGCGTAAAAAGTGCCGTCCGGGGCCAAGGCGTTTGCCGGGTTCGTGCCGTGCAGCGATTTGATGTACGATGCGACCTTTTGGATCTGCGAGGGCAGCAGTTCGGGCCCCCAAGATTTCATGGCCGTTCCCTGGACGCCGTCGCGCACGACCTTGAACAGGTCGTGGATCGAGCGGCCGTGCTTCCAGTAGTCGTCGGTCAGGTTGGGGCCTGCCAATCCTTGTCCTTGGGCACCGTGGCAAGTGGCGCAGTTTTGGCTGAAAATGCTCTTTCCTTCGGCCAAAGGTTCGGCTTCGGTGAGCAGGACAACATTTTTTTCGTCGATGCTCTCGGCGAACTTGGCGAAATAGGCGGCTTTTTGGGCTTCTCCTTCCCAAACCTGCTGCTGGTATTCGGCCATTTGCAACTGGCCCCAGCCCAAGAAATGATAATACATCAGGTAGAGCGCGGCAAAAGCGATCGTGCCGATGAAGAGGAAGCGCAGCCATGGGGGCATGCGGTTGTCCAATTCCACGATCCCGTCGTATTCGTGGTCCGTCATCAGGTCCTGCTCGCGGTCCATCGGCCACAGCCCCAGCAGGTAGCTCCAAAGGGCCTGCCATTGGATACCGGAGGTTTCTGGGGCCACTTCCGCCGCGGGGGGCGGCACCAGTTTTTGTGAAAAAATGCGGACATAGCGGAAAAGTATTGCCGCCACGAACGCTTCCAACAAAATAGAGATGCCGAGCAAAAGATACAGCGCCGTTGTAGAGGAGACCTCCCCCGGCGTGTTCGGTTCGGGGTAAAACGAGACCGGCGCGATGGCCTGCAAGCCGCCCGTGTTCAGGAGCAAAAGGATGATGCCGACGGCTCCGCCGGTTTTGGCCGTCTTTTCGGCGATTTCCCGCCGCTGGAGCCCTTGGGCCAGTAGCGAGAGGACGTAGCCCAACACGGCGTTGAGCGCGAACAACAGGACGGCCACCGTCAACAGGGTGACCAACAGCCAATCCACGCTGCCGCCTCCGGCCGGGGAGGGTGCGGCGGGTTGTGCGGAAAGCAAGCCGGGTACAGCCACCGAAAGCAAAACGGACAAGCGGGCGCCGAAAGTTGGAGACAGTTTTTTCATGATCGGGTGTTGTTGTTGGTTTGGGGCATATCGGCATCGCCGTCGAGCGGAATGGACTTCATTTGGAAGACCGATTTCTTGTCCGCCCGGACCACGTACACCAACAGTGCGAGGAAAAAAACAAAGAAGATCAGCAGGGAGATGAGGGGGTAGATATCTACCCCCGCGATCGTTTCCAGATAGTGTCGGAATTTCATGGTTCTGCGAGATTAGCGGGTCGTGGACTGGGCGGAGGGCGGTGTTTTTATGTCGGTGCCGAGCCGTTGGAGGTAGGCGATGAGCGCGATGATCTCGGCATCCTTGCCCACGGTCAGGCCAAAGGTTTGTTGGAACTTGTCCATTGTTTCTTTGGAAATTGCGCCGTACACATCTTCCTGTTGCTTGGCCAAGGCCTCGCCGGCTACTTGGTCAAATCCTTTTTCGTAGGGGACGCCCAGCGTCTGCATGGCCCGGATCTTGGCCGCGGTGAGACTGGCGTCGAGCTTGGAGGTGTACAACCACGGATAGCGGGGCATGATCGACTGCTCGGAGGTGATCGTCGGATCGTACATGTGTTTGAAATGCCAATCGTTGTTGCGCAGTCCGCCTTCGCGGTGAAGGTCGGGACCGGTTCGCTTGGAGCCCCACAGGAAGGGGTGGTCGTACACGAATTCGCCGGCCTTGGAATACTCGCCGTAGCGGGCGGTTTCGCTTCTGAAGGGCCTCACCATCTGGGAGTGGCAGTTGTTGCAACCCTCTCGGATGTATATGTCCCGGCCTTCGAGTTCCAACGGAGTGTAGGGTTTCACGGCCTGCAGCGTCGGAATGTTCGATTTGATCAGGAAAGTGGGCACGAATTCGATGATGCCGCCGATGGCCACGGCCACGAAACTGAGCGCGAGCAACTGCATGGGCCGGCGCTCCAGCACCCGGTGCCAAAACTCGTTGGCCGTAGTTTGGTGGCCGCGCGCCGGGGCTTGGGCGGCTTCCTCGGCGACGAATTTTCCTTGGGCGACTGTTTTCCAAAGGTTGTACACCATCACAAAAAAACCGGTGATGTACAGGGTTCCGCCCACGGCCCGCAGCATGTACAGGGGTTTGAGCTGGGTGACGGTGTCCAAAAAGTTTTTGTATTGCAGGGCTCCGGCCTCGTCGAACTGCTTCCACATGGATGCCTGCGTCCAACCGGCCCAATACATCGGCACGGCGTAAAAAATGATGCCGAGGGTACCGATCCAGAAGTGGATGTTCGCCAAACGCTTCGAGTACAGTTCGGTGTTGAACATGCGGGGCAGCAGCCAATAAAACATCGCGAAGCTCAAAAAGCCGTTCCAGCCCAAGGCGCCCACATGCACGTGCGCCACCGTCCAGTCGGTGAAGTGGCTGATGGCGTTCACGTTTTTGAGCGACAGCATCGGGCCTTCCAGCGTGGCCATCCCGTAGGCCGTGACGGCCACCACCATGAATTTCAGGATGGGATCCTCGCGCACTTTGTCCCAAGCCCCGCGCAGCGTCATCAGTCCGTTGACCATGCCGCCCCAAGAAGGCGCGATGAGCATGATCGAAAACACGGTGCCCAGCGATTGCGCCCAATCGGGCAGCGCGGTGTACAACAGGTGGTGCGGACCCGCCCAGATGTACAGAAAGATCAGCGACCAGAAGTGCACGATGGACAGGCGGTAGGAAAAGACCGGGCGGTTGGCCGCCTTCACCAAAAAGTAGTACATCAGGCCCAAATACGGCGTGGTCAGGAAAAACGCCACGGCGTTGTGGCCGTACCACCATTGCACCAGCGCGTCTTGCACCCCGGCATAAAGAGAGTAACTTTTGGTCAGCGAGACCGGCACTGCCAACGAGTTGACGATGTGCAGCATGGCGACCGTCACCCAGGTGGCGAGGTAAAACCAGATCGCCACATAGATGTGCTCGGTCCGGCGCTTGAGGATCGTCCCGATCATGTTCACGCCAAAGGCCACCCACACGAGCGCGATCGCTATGTCGATCGGCCACTCCAGTTCGGCGTATTCCTTGGAAGAGGTAAGCCCCATTGGCAAGGTTATGGCCGCGGCCAAAATAATGGCCTGCCAGCCCCAGAAATGGAATTCGCTAAGGGCCCGGCTGAAGAGCGGGGCCTTCAGCAGTCGTTGCAGGGAGTAGTAAATGCCGGCGAACATGGCGTTGCCCACGAATGCGAAGATCACGGCGTTGGTGTGCAAGGGCCTTATCCGCCCAAAAGTGGTGAACGGCAGGTTCAGGTTGAGCGATGGGTACACGAGCTGCAGTGCCGCCAAAAGCCCCACCAACATGCCGATAGCTGCAAACAACACGGAGGCGTACACAAAATTGCGCACGATCCGGTTGTCGTACTTAAAGGTCTCCAGTTGCTGTTGCATGACCGGTCGGTTGAAAAGTTAAAAAATGGTGTAGAGTGGTTATTCTAAAAAAACATCAATCCTTATCGGGCTTCTCGTCGTCGAACAGCACCCTGACCGATGGCGTGTAGCCGTCTTCGTACTGGCCGGAACCCGCCGCCCAAAAGAAGGCGAAAAGAAATCCGACCGCTACCAACAGACTGGCTCCGATGAGGATGAACATGGCAGACATGGGACGGTATGGCGTTGAAATGTAACGGGTGGGTGAAAAGTGACGCCCAAGGTTGTTTTGGGCTTTGTCAACCGTGCAAAAGTAGGCTTGGGCCCAACCCTGCACGATGACCTTTATGGCGGTGGAAAGTGATTTTTGTCAGCAAACTATGACAATCTGCAGGGGGGATGCTTATCGCAGCCCCAATCGCTTGGCCGACCAATTGGTGGCCAGCGTCGTGAAGCCGATGATGGTGACCGAACTGATCGGCATCAGCACGGCGGCCACGAGCGGCGACATCGTGCCGGGCAGGGCCAGTGCTATTCCCAGGGCGTTGTACAGGAGCGAAAGGCCGAAACTGCCCATCAACACGCGCATGGTCCGGCGGGAAAAAAGCAGCATCGTGCCGAGCTTCGCAAATTGTCCGGCCTCGAGAATGGCGTCGCAGGCCGGGGAAAAGTGGTTGGCATCTTCGGCGATCGCGATGCCCACGTCGCTGGCCCTGAGCGCGCCCGCATCGTTGAGGCCGTCGCCTGCCATCAGCACCGAACGGCCCTCCCGGCGCAGGGCTTCTACTTGGGCGAGCTTGTCGGCCGGCGACTGTCGGAAACGGATCCGGGACTCGTCGGCAAAAAAGTTCAGCAGATAGGGCTTTTCGGTCTCGTTGTCGCCCGAAAGCAGGGCCATTCCGTATCCTTCCTTTTGCAGGGAGCGCATCTGCTCGGCAAACCCTTCCCGATAGGCGTGCCGTAGAATGTACGAGCCTGCCACGCGGTCGCCGATCCGCAGCCACGAGCGCGAGCCCTCTGCTTCGTTGGCCGGCAGGGCTGCCCCATCGGGCAACGGATAAGGATGATCCGCCACGAATCCGGCAGAGCCAAGGGCCATGGGCATCCCGTTCACCCGAGCACGGATGCCTTTTCCGGTGATTTCCTCAAAGTTCTCCACGCGCTCTTTTTTTCCCGGAGCGGAAATTTTTTCTCCCAAAAAATCATAGATCCGACGGCTCATCGGATGGGCCGAGTGACGCGTCAGTGCGCGCACCGAGCGCAGGCTCTCCTCGTCGAGCGCCTCGCCTTCATAGCGCAGTTCGGCCCGGGAAGTGTCGGTCAGGGTGCCGGTCTTGTCGAAGACGAGGTAGTCCACGCGGGACAGCCGCTCCACGACGGCGGCGTTTTTCAGGTAAAAACGGTTGCGCCCAAAGATCCGCAGGGCGTTGCCCAGCGTGAAAGGCGACGACAGGGCCAAGGCGCACGGGCAGGTGATGATCAAAATCGCGGTGAAAGCCCCGAACGCTCGGCCGGCATCGCCCTGCCACCACCAGTAAGTGCCGCCACCCACGGCGATGAGCAGGATCAAAGGTGTGAACCATTCGCTCAGCCGGTTGACCGTGAGCGTGACATCGCGGGAACCGTCCTTGGCAAAGGCCCGGTCGTTCCACAGTTGTGTGAGGTAACTCTGCGAAACCGGTTTCACGACCTCCACTTCGATCGCTCCGGCCATCTGCCGCCCCCCTGCGTAAAGCAATTCGCCCGAAACCCGCGGCACCGGGGCCGATTCGCCGGTCACGAAGCTGTAGTCCAAACGGCCGGTGCCCAGCAGCAAAATGCTGTCCGCCGGGACCAGCTCTCCGTGCCGGATCACGAGGCGCTCGCCCACTTGCAGGTCCGAAACGGGGATGCTGCGTTCGGCGCCTTCGCGGACTGCCATCACGCCCACCGGAAAATAGGAACGGTAGTCGCGCTCAAAAGAAAGGCTGTGGTAAGATTTGTTCTGGAAAAGCCGGCCCACCAACATCAAAAAGATCAAGCTCACAAAAGTGTCGAAGTACCCGGCCCCGGTGCCGCTGAACACTTCATAGGTGCTCCGGGCGTGCATCACCAGCACTCCGATCACGATGGGCACATCGATGTTGAGCCGCCGCTGCTGCAGGCCGGTCCACGCCGAAACGAAAAATTCGGCCGAGCTGTAAAACAGCACGGGCAGGGTCAGGGCAAAGTTCAGGTACCCGAAAAAATTGCGGTAACCGCTCTCGGCCAGCGCGTCCAATCCGAGATATTCCGGAAAACTGAGCATCATCACATTGCCCCAGCAGAAAAAAGCGATGCCCAAGCGGATGTACCGATCGGCCATCGGATCGGCCCGCCGGCTTTCCTGCACATCGATCAACTGGATCCGGGGCTCGTAACCGATCTTGGCCAGCCACTCCACGACTTCCCGCAGGGAAATCTCCGCCTCGGCAAAGTCTATCTGCACTTCGCGCCGCAGAAAGTTGACCTCGCTGCGCCGCATGCCGGGGTGGAGTTTCCACAGGTTTTCCAACAAATAGATACAGGCGCTGCAGTGCATCTGCGGCACGGAAAACAGCGCCCGCGAGATTGTTCCGTCGGAAAACCGGATCAATTTGGCGCGCACTTCGGGGTCGTCCAAAAAGCCGAATCTGCCCGTCGGCCCTTCTGTTTCCCGACGGGTACCGGGGCGGTCGTTCAGGTCATAGTATCGGCATAGACCGTTGTCTTGCAGGATTTCGTACACGGCATGGCAGCCTTCGCAGCAAAACGGCTTTTCCTGCCGGATCAGGACCGCGTTTTCCGGGCAGTCGCCGCCGCAGTGGGTACATACAGGGGAGCCGCCGTGCGCGCGCTGGCCTTTGTCCGGCAATGGTTTGGCCGTTTCGTACATCGGGATGCGTATTTTCGGGCAAAACTATCTTGGCCCCCCAAAGACGGATATGCGTCCCGTCACTCCTTGGACTGACTTTGCTC
>JBEIJQ010000040.1:0-21150 GCA_040380145.1 Lewinellaceae bacterium
CGAACTGGCCGGACTCGGCGTGAACATGCAACAGACCGAGGCCGATCGCCCCGTAGCGGCCCGGTCCGACAGCCCGTTCATGGGCAAGTCCATCCTGTTCACCGGCACCCTCCAAACGATGGGCCGCGACGAAGCGGAGGCCAAGGCCGTTGCCGCCGGGGCCAAACTGCTGAGCGGCGTGAGCAAAAACCTCGGCATGCTCGTGGCCGGCGAAAAGGCGGGCTCCAAACTGGAAAAGGCCCGGCAATTGGGGATCCCCGTGCTGACCGAACAAGAATTTCTGGATCTTCTTTCCCAAGCCGATGCTTCCTGAACGCTTTTTTTTCCTTTTGGGAAAAATAATCTTCTTGACCCTGCCGCAGCTGTGGGCGGGATATTTTTCTGCCCTTTGCGCCCAGTCCCGTTCCGTGTACGCCTACGATGTGCTGGACGGCGACACGGTCCTGCGCAAGGCCTACAGCCTCCGCTGCGACGCGGCCGACCGCCCCGTGGAGGAATCCCTTCGGGAATATCTGTTGAAGGACAAAAAGCCCGAACTGTCGAAGGAAATGTCGTTCCGCTACGATTCCGTTTCCCGCACCTCCGAAATGACCGAAAACATTTACGGTGGCAAGACCGAGCGAGGCAAGATCCAACGGGTTTTTTACCGCGACTACGCCAAGGGCCAAGCGCTGAAAGTGCGCAACTACGATGTGCAGGGCGTGCTCCTCAACGAGGATTCGATGCGCTACGACCGCAAGGGGCGGGCCGCCGAAAAGTTTACCTATCTCTACACCGGCAGCACGGGCAAATTCTCCGAGCGCTACCGGTACGACCGCCGGGGCCGGGTCAAAAAACGCAGCATCTATTTTTACTGGTTCAGCGTGAAGGCCAGCGGAAAATACATAGAAAAAAAACAGCTCACCAAGTGCTACCGCTACCGGCGCGACGCCGAGGGCCGACCCACTGGCATACGCTACCGGGAGTACCGGCGCACCAAGGGACGGGAAACCATCCGCTACGACGAGGCCGGCCGTCGCACTTTCCGCCAAGCCGTCGTGCGCACGACGACCCGCAACAAGGAGACCAAGAAAAGGGAAAAAACCGTCAAGACCACCATCGTGAAATGGCAGGAGGGGCTGATGGCCGACAGCCTAGTGGTCCAAAACGGCAAAACGATCTTTGCCATGGCATCCGTGCGCGAACTGCACGGCGACACGGCCGTTTGGAAAATGCTGGCCGAAACTCAGGGCCAGTTGACCAAACGAAGCGAAATGGCCTTTTTTCCCGCCCCAAACGGCCGGCTCGTCCGCGAAACCCTCGAAGACATCCGCGACGGCAAACGCTACCAGATCCTGTACATCCGGTACGACGAAAAGGGCAATACCGTCCAGAAGACCGGTTTTTTGAACAACAAAAAGATCTACGACGAGCAGTACGAATTCACCTACGACGAACAGCAGCGGGTCCTGTCCAAAAAAACCGTCCTTTTCCAAGTGCCCAAGTACACCGTCCGTTTCACCTACGACGATCGGGGGCGCTTGGTCAAAGAAGAAAAAACGGACGCGTCGGGAAAGACCGTCGGGTTCGTGCTGTACGGCTATTGATCGCTGTGGGGTCGATCACGCGCCGCCTTCCCGTTCGGCAATCCATTTTTTGAGGGCGTACATTTCGTCGCGGTGGCGGGCCGCCGCCACGAAATCCAGGTCTTTGGCCGCGGCCTTCATCCGTTTTTCGGCCTCTTTGACCGCCTTTTCGAGCGCGGGGCGGTCCAAGTAGCGGAGGACCGGGTCGGCGGCCACATCCGGCGTTTCCGGCTCCACATAGGCGCGGCCCCCGCCCGACGAGCGGAAATCGAGCACCGAGCTTTGTTTGAGGATCTCTTCTTTGGATTTGAACACCGTTTGGGGCGTGATGCCGTGTTCCTCGTTGTACGCCATTTGGATCACCCGACGGCGGTTGGTCTCGTCAATGGTGCGCCGCATGGAGTCCGTGACCTTGTCGGCATAAAAAATGACCAGTCCGCCGGCATTTCGGGCGGCGCGCCCCGCCGTTTGGGTCAGCGACTTGTCGTTGCGCAGGAACCCTTCCTTGTCGGCGTCCATCACGGCCACCAGCGATACCTCGGGCAGGTCGAGACCTTCCCGCAGCAGGTTGACCCCCACGAGCACATCGAATTGTCCGAGGCGCAGGTCGCGCAGGATTTCCACGCGGTCAAAGGTTTCCACTTCGGAGTGGATGTACCGGCACTCGATGCCCATCCGGTGCATGTATTTGGTCAGTTCCTCGGCCATCCGCTTGGTGAGCGTGGTCACCAGTACGCGCTCGTTGCGGGTTTTGCGGGTGCGGATCTCCTCCAGCAGGTCGTCCACTTGGTCGAGGCAGGGACGTACTTCGATGGGCGGGTCGAGCAGCCCCGTCGGGCGCACGATCTGCTCCACCACCACGCCGCCGGTCAGTCCCAGTTCGTAATCCGCCGGCGTGGCGCTCACGAAGACCACTTGGTTGACCAACGACTCGAATTCCTCGAAGTTCAGCGGACGGTTGTCCATCGCCGAGGGCAACCGGAAGCCGTTCGACACGAGGCTGAGCTTGCGGGCCCGGTCGCCGCCCGACATGCCGCGGAACTGCGGCAGCGTGACATGGCTCTCGTCCACGATCATCAGATAATCGTCCGGGAAATAATCCAAGAGGCAGAACGGGCGAGTGCCGGGCATCCGGCTGTCGAAAAACCGCGAATAGTTTTCGATGCCGCTGCAATAGCCCAGTTCGCGCATCATCTCAAGATCGAAACTCGTGCGTTCGCGGATGCGCTTGGCCTCGAGAAAACGGTTTTCGCCGTGGAAATACTTTTCCTGGTCGGACAGTTCGCTTTCGATCTGCACGAAAATCTGCTGCATCCGGTCTTTGGGGGCCACATACAGGTTGGCCGGGAAAATCGCGAGCTGGTCGGTCGTTTCCAGCATTTTGCCGGAGGCGGGGTCTATGCGGCCCAATTCTTCGATCTCGTTGCCGAAAAAAACGATCCGAAAAGCAAAGTCGGCGTAGGGCGGAAACACATCCACCGTGTCGCCGCGCACCCGGAACATCCCCCGCTCGAACGCGCCCTCGGTGCGGGAATAGAGGCTGTCCACGAGCTTGAACAACAAATCGTTGCGCGTCACGATTTCCCCGCGCTGCACCCGCACGATGCCTTTTTTGTAGTCTTCGGGATTTCCCATACCGTAAATGCAGGAAACCGAGGCCACGATGATGATGTCGCGCCGGCCCGACAACAGCTGCGAAATCGCTTTTTGCCGCAACTTGTCGATTTCGGCGTTGATGGCCAAATCCTTTTCCACATAGGTATCGGTGGCCATGATGTACGCCTCGGGCTGGTAGTAATCGTAGTACGACACGAAATACTCCACGGCGTTTTCGGGGAAAAACTGTTTGAATTCGCCGTACAACTGGGCGGTCAGCGTCTTGTTGTGGCTCAGGATCAGCGTGGGGCGCTGCACATTTTCGATGACATTGGCCATCGTGTAGGTCTTGCCCGAACCGGTCACGCCCAACAATACTTGGCAGCGCTCCTCGGACAGGATGCCGCTCACCAATTGCTCGATGGCCTTGGGCTGGTCGCCCGTGGGGCGATAGGGGGATTGAAGGGAAAACTGCAAAGCGATCGTCTGTTGTTGGCCAAGATCAAAAAGATGTAACGCCTCTTTAGGCTTCCTGGTTTTCCGGTGTGGCGATAAAACCGATCGGATTTTGTTCCGGCCGTCGAAAAGGGAAAGAGGGAATGATTTTATTTTTTATAAAAAATTGATAATCATTTTTTTATAAAAAAATAAAAGAAAAAATCGTCTGCAACGAACACCCGCCAATCGGCTGCTTGGCCCCCTTTTTTCCGAAAAAAAGGCCGCCGAACGATTGTTCGGCGGCCCCTGATGTGGTCCAACGGGATATTTACCCCTTGGCGAATTCTTCGCGGATCTTGTTGAGGGCCGAGCCGGCGCGCACCCACTCGATCTGCTGTTCGTTGTAGGTGTGGTTCACATCGAAGCGGTCGGTGGAGCCGTCGCGGTGGCGGAGAACCACTTGGAGCGGCTTTCCGGGCGCGAAGGTGTCGAACCCTTCGATGTCGATCAGATCGTCTTCGCGCACCTTGTCGTAATCGGCCGGATTGGCGAATGTGAGGGCCAGCATGCCCTGTTTTTTGAGGTTGGTCTGGTGGATGCGCGCGAACGACTTGACGATCACGGCCTTGACGCCGAGGAAACGCGGCTCCATCGCGGCGTGTTCGCGGCTGGAACCTTCGCCGAGGTTTTCCTCGCCGAACACCACGGTGCTGATTCCTTTGGATTTCCAGAAGCGGGCCAGATCGGGCACCGGCGCGTATTGGCCGGTTTCCGGGTTGAGCACCGAGTTGGCGGCCTCGTTGAAAGCGTTGATCGCGCCGATGTAGCAGTTGTTGGAGATGTTTTCCAAGTGGCCGCGGAACTTCAGCCACGAGCCGGCCATCGAGATGTGGTCGGTGGTGCACTTGCCTTTGGTCTTGATCAGCAGGCGCATGCCGCGCAGGTCGCTCTGCGCGTAGGGCGCGAACGGATCGAGGAGCTGCAGGCGGCTGCTGTCGGGTGCCACGGTGATCTGCACCGAGGAGCCGTCGGCCGCGGGGGCCTGGTAGCCGGCGTCTTCCACGGCGAAGCCGCGGGGCGGCAGTTCGAAACCGCTCGGTTCGTCGAGTTTCACGGCCTGTCCGTCTTTGTTCACCAGCGTATCGGTGAGCGGGTTGAAGGTCAGGTCGCCGGCGATGGCCAGCGCCGTCACCAGTTCGGGCGAGCCCACGAACGCCAGGGTATTGGGGTTGGAGTCGTTGCGCGCCTTGAAGTTGCGGTTGAAGCTGTGCACGATCGTGTTGCGCTCCTGTTTGTCGGCGCCCATGCGGCTCCACATGCCGATGCAGGGTCCGCAGGCGTTGGCGAACACTTTGCCGCCGATGCGGTCGAAGGTATCGATCAACCCGTCGCGTTCGATGGTGTAGCGCACCAGTTCGGAGCCCGGCGTGATGGTGAACTCCGCTTTGGCGACGAGGCCTTTTTCGACGGCCTGGTTGGCCAGCGAGGCGGAGCGGCTGATGTCTTCGTACGAAGAGTTGGTGCAGGAACCGATCAGGCCCACTTCCACGCGGGTCGGCCAGTTGTTGGCCTTGGCGACCTCTTTCATTTTGGAGATCGGCGTGGCCAGGTCCGGTGTGAAGGGTCCGTTGAGGTAGGGCTCCAGCTCGCTGAGGTTGAGCTCGATCACCTGGTCGAAATACTTTTCGGGGTGGGCATACACCTCGGGGTCGCCGGTCAGATCGGCGCGGACGGAGTTGCACAGATCGGCCACTTCGGCGCGGCCGGTGGCGCGCAGGTAGCGTTCCATGGAGGCGTCGTATCCGAAGGTAGAGGTCGTGGCACCGATTTCAGCGCCCATGTTGCAGATGGTGCCCTTGCCCGTGCAGCTGAGCGATTCCGCGCCCTCGCCGAAGTATTCGACGATGCAGCCCGTGCCGCCCTTGACGGTGAGCTGCCCGGCCACCCAAAGGATCACGTCCTTGGCCGAGGCCCAGCCACTGAGCTTGCCCGTGAGTTTGACGCCGATCAGTTTGGGCATCAGGAGTTCCCAAGCGAGGCCCGACATCGCGTCCACCGCGTCGGCACCGCCCACGCCGATCGCGAGCATCCCGAGGCCACCGGCGTTGACCGTGTGCGAATCCGTACCGATCATCATCCCGCCGGGGAAGGCGTAATTTTCGAGCACCACTTGGTGGATGATGCCCGCTCCGGGCTTCCAAAAGCCGATGCCGTATTTGTTGGACACCGACGACAGGAAGTCGAACACCTCACGGTTGTCCACTTTCGCTTTCTCCAAGTCTTCCTTCGATCCGCTCTTGGCCACGATCAAGTGGTCGCAGTGCACCGTCGAGGGCACCGCCACTTGGGAACGGCCGCAGGTCATGAACTGCAACAGGGCCATCTGCGCCGTGGCATCCTGCATGGCCACGCGGTCCACTTGGAAAAACACGTAGTCTTCGCCGCGCTTGTGGTCGGCCAAAGGCGATTCGCCGTGCAGGTGGGAAAACAGGATCTTTTCGGAAAGCGTCAAGGGGCGGCCCATTTTGGCACGGGCAGCGGAGACTTTCCCCGGCAGCGCAGCGTAAAGCGCTTTGATCATGTCGAGATCGAAAATCATGGAGAAAAAATTTGGAGGTTCAATTTGGGAAATCGGTTGCAAAAGTAAAAAAAATGTCGCGAAAACGGTGGTCCGCAACGGCAAAAACGGGTCTGCGAAGCCGGAAGAGAAAAAAATGGGGGAGCTTTTTTGTGAAAAAAATATTTATTGAAAATCAGGTTTTTATAAAAATGGGCAAAAAATAGTTGCCTCTGACCGGTTACCGAAAGACCCCTTTTAGGGATATATATATGCGCGCAAAAAATTGTTCACCTCCAAAAGCCAAAAACATGAGCAAAATTCTTTTCCCCAAAATCATTTCGATGGGCCTCTTGCTGGGCAGTTTTTTTCGGACCGGGGCACAGGACCCGGCGACCATGGGCGACGGCCCCGTTCGGGTGCGTTGGAGTCCCGAAATGGCTGTTCAGAAAGGGCTCGAATTCCGGGACCCTGCCGGTGGCGGGCTGCTCCGTTTTGTTGATTTCGCGAAGGACCATCCTTTTGCGCACCTCGAATTTCCCGTGCGACCGGCCGTGAGTCCTTACTGTGCGGAGTGGGATCTTTCGCGGGCGGCGGACCGGCAGGTGTGCCGTTCGCTGGATTTGGACCCGAAGGCGTACGAAGAGCTTTACGGGACCACCAAGACCTGTTTTCGGGGCGCGCGCTTGCAGGCGCTGCCGGAAATCAACGGCGACTTCGTGGCGGTGTGCTACCGGCTGACGGTCTTCGGCGGCGAAGGCGAACTGTGGCGACCGGTCTGCCCGCACTTCCTGGGCGTGAAGTCCCATGTGCGGGTGTACAACCGGACGGGCAACTTGGTGTTCGAAAAATCGACCGGTTGGACGCCCCTGACGGGGGCCCAAGTGTCGGAAGACGGGCGCTATTTGGTATTGTGCCACAACGAAATACCCGGCGATGTGCCCCTTTTCCAGCACCGTTTCACAGAAGGATCGGTCTGGGACCTGCGGAGCGGACAACCGCTGGACGGTCGTTTTTTCAGGGACGACACCCGTGGCAACAAGTGGCTCAAAATCATGGGAAAATGGGTCGTGGCACAGATCGACTACTGGTCTGACGACACCAAGGAACTGTACCGCAAGAGCGTGTTTTACGATTTCGACAGCAAGGTGAAGTACGAAAAGGAAGCCCCACTGTCGCAGTACGACTATTCTCGCGAAGACAGTGATGGTTTCATCTGGGAGGATCCCAAGACCAAGCGGGTCGTACGCCGGGAGCTGATCGAGCTGGACCTGAAAAAGTCGCCGCTCCCGTAAGCGTCCGCATCCGGAAGGGCAAATCTGCCCGGATCATTTTTTCCATTTCAAAAAATCGGCCATGAAAAAAATCCTGATCTTATGGATCGGCCTGCAGGGCTTTGCCCATACCCTGACGGCACAACTTTCCCTGAACCTGCTTCCCTGCACGAATTGTCCGGCGGCAAACGCCAACATGGTCGCCCCGCCGACGGGGTTCACCTACGCCGCCCAGCCCCAAGCGATGCAGAGCCAGCACATCGCCTCTGATTTCGGGAGGCGGGAGTCGGTGCCCGGCAGCAACTGGCATCTCGGCATCGATGTGGCCACCGCTCCGGGCGATGCGGAAGTCGGCGACGGCATCCTGCCCATCGAACCCGGCATCGTGACCGGCATCCGGGGGCACGGCGCCTACAAAGTGTTGAGCATACGGGGGCAGCACCGCTTCGGGTACGGACATCTGTTCTTCGACGAAGTGCCCGGCATCGGGAACGCCACCCGGTGCGGAAATTTCCTTCTCAAGCGGTTGGATCCGCCACATACCGGCCTGTTCGCCATTGTCAACATATCGGCCAACAGGGCCTTGGCCGAAATCGACCACGGTACGGTCACGCATCCGTCCGTCAACGGCGGACAACCGCTCCGCACCACGAACATAGTGGCCGACCCGGCCGTTCCGGTGGCGCCCATCGGCAGCAGTTCGACCACGGCCGCGCACATCCACCTGTACCGTTTCCTGAACGATCCCATCGAACACGATTTCTGGTCGAACATGGACACGGGTTACCATTTCACGCGTTTTCGCAACCACCTGGATCCCTTGGAGGTGCTCGACCATGCGCCGGCAGCGTACAATCTGAGCATTGTGAACTTCAACCTGACCTATCCGGGCACTGCCCGCACCAGCGTACAGGTACGGGCGGCCATGCAGGGGCAGACGGGCGGAGGGCCTTACTCCACGGCCAACACCCTCGAAGAGATGGCCCTGCAATTGCGCCGTTTCGACCAAGCGGATTTTGCGACCGTCAAGGGACTGCGCGTGGACAACCGCATCGCCGAGGGTTCGCGTACCGGCAGCCAGCGATACCCCTCGCTGGGCGTGCCGGCCCACAACATCGGCAGCGGTTTCTGGGACATCGCCGACCACGCTCAGGTCGGCAACAATGCCCGGACGGGCATCAACGGAATGGCCTACGCCACGCAGAATTACGACAGTTATTTTTTCACGGACATCTACACCCGGATTTCGGGCAGCCATGTGCAAAACGCCGCACCCGCGGCCGCACAGAACTTTGCCCGCAACAACGAGGAGGCATATTACAGCGACGGGAGCTATACCCTGCGCGCATTGGCCACCAATGTGCGGGGCGTGCAAACGGCCAGTCCGCCCATGGCGCGCGTGATCGACAACTTTCGGCCTTATGTGCAATCGGTGACGATTCTCGCGGAATTTCCCTTTGCCTACTTCCAGCCGATCCAGTACCGGCGCGATCTCGACTGTCTGCCCAACGGCAATTTGCGGATGAACATACCCCAGCACAATACCCGGCTCGACCTCAACGATGCTTATCGGCTCGTCGTCAGGTTCAGCGAACCGATGCGCCCGTTGACCCTCTCGGTGACCAACAACCGCGGGCTGCAATTCAATCCTCCCAGTTGGGACGCATCCCAGCGCGAAGCCACCTTCACGATCCCGGCGGAGCGTCTGCTTTCGCTCGCCGGATCGCCCAACGAGTGGGTCTGCCTGACCATCCAAGCGCAGGATCACAACGGCAACGCGCTGTTCAATCCCGTACTGATGCCCGGGCAGCCCGCCAACATCGAAGTGCCCAAACGCGGGGCCGGCAATGTCTGGACGCCCGTCGGGGTGGGCACATCGGACAACAACCACTGCTTCCGCGTTAAAACCTGTACCGGAGGCAATGTGGCCGGGGAAAACGCCCCGCCCAACCCCAACACGCGCATCAACGGCGTGCGTTGGGCCACCGCACCGGGCCTTTGCGACGGACGGATCGATCTGACTCCCGGTGCCAATGTTCCCTACACCTACCAATGGAGCCACGGGGCCACCACGGAAGACGCCGACCAGCTCTGTCCCGGGCTGTATTCCGTGACCGTGGTGGACGCCGGTGGCTGCGATAGGGTCTTGTACGCCCAGCTCGACGTGTGTTCGGGAACCATGGCGATCGGTACCCAGATGGATTGCGAGTCCCGGACCGCCACGCTGACGGCGATTTTCCCCGACTGTTTGCGCGGAACGGCGCAATACACTTGGAGCAACGGAGCCCAAAACGCCACGATATCAGGTCTGACTCCGGGCGAGTACCAAGTGACGGCGACCTGTGCGTACAACGGCTGCTCGGCCATCGCCGCCACTTCTTTCGGTGTGCAGACCGCCATCCAGATCGTGTCCGTGGTGCCGGCCACCCAAAATTGCAACGGCGGGGCCGCTGTTGCGGTGACGGGCGATGCGGGTCCTTATGCTTTCCTGTGGAGCAACGGATCCGCAAAGCCGAGTCTGACGGACGCCTGCGCCGGCGTGTATGTGCTGACCGTTACCGATGTGCACGGGTGCACCCAGAGCGCCCAAGTGACCATCGGCGGCTGCGGAGGGACCCTCTACGCCTGGGAATCCGTCGTGAACCCCTGTTCGCCCCAATCTCCCAACGGCGAGATCGAACTGGAAATATTCGGTTGCCAAGGACCGTACAGATTTGCTTGGAACCACGGGGCCACCACGAAAAAATTGGCGGGGCTCTTGCCGGGCAACTACTGCGTGACCGTCACCAGCGCCGATCAGTGCTGCAGCACGACCAAATGTGTGGAACTGGTGCCGGCGCTGGCCTTGTCGGGCAATCCCGTGGAGGCCTGTCCTGACGGGAGCGGCGGTGGCGTGGAGGGGGTGCGGATAGACCAGGTCGCCTTGCCCTACCGGCCCTTCGGCATCGGGTTCCAATGGTCTGACGGAAGCACCGGGGCCGATTTGACGAGCATACCCGGCGGACAATACTGCGTGACCGCCACGGCGTATCTGAACGGCGCTCCACATTGTGCGATAGAACGCTGTTTCACCGTTCCGCAGAGCGACCTTCAGATGTTGGGCTTGTTGCGTACATCCCCTTGTCCGGGACAATCCAACGGGCTGATCGAATCACAGGTCTTGGGCGGCTATCAGCCTTATGCCTATGCTTGGAGCAACGGGCAGGCGCAGGCCGATCTGAACGGGATCCCTTGGGGCACCTACGGATTGACGGTCACCGACCAAATGGGCTGTACCGTTTCTGCCGGCGCCACCCTCTGGCCCGCACTCATAACACTAAACGGCAGCGTGCGCAACGCCTGTTCGCTGCTGCCCGACGGACAGATCGAACTGACCCTGGGCGCCGGACCGTTTTCGTTGCAATGGAGCACCGGGGCCACCGGCGCGCATCTAAATGGCCTGTCGCCTGGCCAGTACTGCGTCACGGCGACCAACACCAACGGTTGTTCGGGCAGCGCCTGTTTCCAAGTGGGCGAAGACCCGCCCGCCACGGCGTACCGCCCCTCCGATTGCCGCTATCTCGACCGGTACTGCCACGGCCAATATGTGGGCAGCCAATTTGCGGGCATTGCGCAAACCTATGTCGATCATTACTACTGTACCTACAACGAAGCCTGTTTCAACGGACAGATCTACGCGCAGGTACAGGGATTCGGCGGATCGGGTTTTTTCGGGGGGTACCAAAACGGCGCTCCGTACTGTCGCTACCAAGAGTGGTGTTCGTTTCCCGACGGCACGGTCGTGCTCGGTGCCGGCTGGCCCGCCAGCGTGTATTCGGAGATCATCAACGTCGGCTATTTAGAGTGCCCCTCCGGGATGGCTTGGGCGGATTATTGCGACGGTACTTTCATGGGCATCCGCTGTCTGAACATCGCGGGGCCGGCCGAGCGGATAGCCGGCGAACACCCGCAGCCCGTGGCCGACTCGCTTTTCATGGACCTTCGGATCCCGACGAACGGCCTGGACGCACATGCGGCCGTATCCGCAGCCCTTGCCGAAACGCTGGGCACGGCGGCCACTGGCGCCGAAGACCGTCCATCTGCCTTGGATGCCCCTTGGTGGCGGATCGAAAACAACCCGTTTGCGCAAAACATCCCTTTGACGGCTTTTTCTCCCCGCAGCAGGGCGGCGACCCTCCGTCTGACCAATGCGCTCGGGCAGAGCGTCCTCGAACATCGGACGACGCTTGCCGCCGGCGAAAACCGTTTCGCGCTCGAAGTCCCCGGGGAGCTGCCCGACGGCTTTTATCTCTTGGAAATGGCCCTGGACGGCCGTGCGTTGCCGCCGATCAAATGTTTGCGGCACCGCCCCTGATTGTTGCATCAACCCTTTTTTTTCAACCCTTTCAATTTTTTTCCCATGAAAAACAAAAAAGAAAAGCTGGTGATGGCCCTTGCGGCCTGCGCCATCGCCACCGCGTCCTGCGGAAAAAAAGAACCCTGCAACACAGATGACGACTGGGGGCTCGTCGGCCAATGGAACGGCCAAATGGTGTTGCGGTTGACCGAAAACGGCAAACCCATCGGCACTTACCCCGATACCTACGAATATCGGTTCCACGCCGATGGGACGGGCATCAAAAAACAGGTGGCCGAAAACACCTTGGACGCCTTCGAGTGGAGGGTGGCCGCCGACGGCGACAGAATGACTTTTTATTTCCAAAGCCAAGATTCCGGCAGGGTGGTCAACATGGCCCAGCGCTTCATGCTCCAAGAGCGCACGGCGACCCGCATCGTTCTGCAGGACGAGGTCACGATGCTCCGAGTGGTGCTGCCGTCGGGCGACACCACGGAGACCGTCGCCGTCACGGATCTGATCTTGGAAAAACGTTGACCCGTAAAATCTGTCCGCTATGAAAAAAATACCTGTCCTGCAGGCGGCGGTTTCGGCCTTCCTGCTGCTGCTGGCGCCCACCGCCTGCGAAAAACAAGATTGTGCCGATCCATGGGGCATTGTCGGCAACTGGATTTCCGTGGAGCACATCCGACAATACCGCGACGGAGTGCTCACGGCCGATATCCCCGGCAGTTGGAACTACACCTTCCGCGCCGACGGCACGGGCGAGCGGGGAAATGTGGCGCAGACCTATCCCTTCGAGTGGTTTTACGCCGACGACAACGATCGGCTGGTCATCGTGGAGCCGAACGGCTTCGCGGGCAACGGGGGCATTTTCACGAAAAGTTTTTCCCTGTTGGACCGCACGGATCACTCCCTGCAACTTCGGGACTCCACTTTTTTCGACACTCGCTTGCCACCGGATTTTGTCCAAACACAGCGGTTGACGACCGTTTACGCCGTCCGGCTTCTTGGCGATTAGAACAGAACAACTGATTGAGCAACTCGTTTTTGCTTTCGGGGCGACCTTGCGCAAGGCAAGGCGCCCCTTTTTGTTGGCAAAAACTCGGGCGGCCCTGAAAATCAGGCCCCATCGAACTGCTTGTCGAGCTCGCCGAGGTTCATCGTGATGAAGCATTTGCGTCCGTGGGGCGATCGGAAGGGCATTTCGCAGGCGAACAGTTGGTCCACGAGGGCCGTCATTTCGGCCGCGTCCATTTCTTGGCCTTTTTTGACGGCTCCCTGGCGGGCCAACGAGCGGGCCAACCTTTCCCGGAGGTGGAGTTTCAGATCCACTTCGCGGCGGCACTGTTCCAACAGCCCGTCGATCACATTTTCTTCGGTGCCGGGGCGGAACTCCGGCGGCAGCCCGTGCACCACGAACGACTGTCCGCCGAACTCCCGTACATCCACGCCGAGGGCGTTGACCTCGGGCAGGATGCTGCGGAGCATTTCCGCATCGGGGACCGAAAGGTGTAGAGTCACGGGAAACAGCAGCCCTTGGACGGGCGGCTGCTGCATGTCGAGGGTGCGGAGGTAGCGTTCGTAGAGGATACGCTCGTGTGCCGCTTGTTGGTCGATGAGCAGAAAACCGGAGCGCACCTGCGTCACGATGAACCGGTGGTGGATCTGGTAGGGGATTTTGACGGCCTCGTCGAACAGGCCGGGCGAATCGGCGTCGAGCGAAGAGGCGAACTGGAAATCGCTTTCTTCCCGGTGGGTGGGGCGTTCGGCGGAGATCTCCGTTTCAGGGAGCAGCGGGCCGTCTTGATTTTCGGCGGCATCGTCGGCGGAAGCCCGTGAGGGGATTTTTTCCAATCCCTCGTATATTTTTTCCCAGTATCGCAGGTTGTTTTCCTCCCTTGGATCCTTTGGTTCGCGTCGCGCGGGGGCCGAAAAGCCAGATGGTTCCGAGCGCGGTCGTTCGTTTCGATTTTCGGCGGAAGGTCCCAAGAGGCCGTTCACGATGGTCGAATCCTGTTCGAAATCCAAGGTCGGGGATACGCTGAACTGACCGAGGGCGTGCTTCACCGACACGCGCAGGTACTGGTAGATGACCTTTTCGTCGTCGAACTTGATCTCTTGTTTGGTCGGGTGCACGTTCACGTCAATCCGGGAGGGATCCAGATCGAGGTAGATGGCGTACAGGGGATGCTCGTCGGCGGGCAGGAGCCCTTCGAAGGCGCTGACGACCGCGTGGTGCAGATACTGGCTTTTGATGAAGCGGTTGTTGACGAAAAAAAACTGTTCGCCCCGTGTTTTGCGCGCAAACTCCGGTTTGCCCACAAATCCTCTGATGCGCACCACTTCCGTTTCTTGGTCCACCGGGACCAGTTTTTTGTTGGACGCCTGTCCGAAAATGCCCACCACGCGTTG
The DNA here is from genome assembly GCA_040380145.1 of Lewinellaceae bacterium. Lineage (GTDB taxonomy): Bacteria > Bacteroidota > Bacteroidia > Chitinophagales > Saprospiraceae > JBEIJQ01. The sequence goes on from JBEIJQ010000040.1 coordinate 14,182, forward strand.
GCGCAGGTTGCCTTTGGGGAGGTTGAAGAGTTCGACGCCGTTGTGGTGGAGCGAGAAGAACACCTCTGGGCAGGCCATGGCCACCCGTTGGAACTCATCGAGGATGTGGCGCATTTCCACGGGATTGGCCTTGAGGAAGTTCCGTCGTGCGGGCACGTTGTGGAAAAGGTTTTTGACCATGAAGGTGGTGCCCACGGGAGCCTGGCAAGGTTCGTGTTCACGCACTTCGCTGGCTTCGATCGCCACCCGGGTTCCCAGTTCGTCCTCTGCGCGGCGGGTTTTCAGCTCCACTTGAGCGACGGCCGCGATGGAGGCCAGGGCTTCTCCCCGGAAGCCCATGGTGCGGATGCAAAAGAGATCGTCCGCTTGGCTGATCTTGGAGGTGGCGTGCCGTTCGAAGCAGAGTCTTGCGTCGGTTTCGGACATCCCGCAGCCGTCGTCCGTTACTTGGATGAGGGTCCTGCCGGCGTCTTTGACCAGCAGGCGTACCGAGTGGGCTCCGGCGTCCACGGCGTTTTCCAAAAGCTCCTTCACGACCGATGCCGGGCGCTGCACCACTTCCCCGGCGGCGATCTGGTTGGCGATGTGGTCGGGCAGCAATTTGATGAGGGACATGGGCTTCAACGGCTTTGTTCGATTTGTGTTTTCGGCAAAGACAAAGATAGCAAGATCCGTCCGGATCACAGGGCAAAAAAGCGGCGGTGCGGGAGGCGGCTTTTTTGCCGAAAAAAATCCGATCCCCAAAACCTACTTGGGAAAAGCGGAGGAGTACCCGACGGGCTTCCGTCAGGATGGGGCGACGGTGCGGTCTTTGATTTCCTTGGCGGGCACGCCGCCGTAGATCTTGTAGGGGGGCACATCTTTGGTGACCACGGATCCGGCCGCCACGATGGCCCCTTCACCGATGTTGACCCCTTGGAGGATGGAGCAGTTGGCGCCGATCCAAACATTGTCGCCCACGGTGATGCGGCCGGCGGTATCGGGCAAATCGAGGCGGGTGTGGTCGTGGCCGGCGGCCAAAAAGCTTACATTGGGGCCGAGCCGGATGTTGTTGCCCAGTACGATCTCCGCTTCTTTGTGGTACCACGAGGGATAAAAGGCGCAGCCGCGGTTGATGGACACATGGCTGCCGATACGCACTCGGTTGGGGTAGCGGAAATACACCCGCGTGTCGATGAACACGCTGGAGCCCATTTTTTTGAGCAACAGTTTGAACGCCAAAAAGCGCACCGGAGGAGGCATCAGGTCGAGCAGCACATGGGTGAGGTGCACGGCGTACGCGTAGTGCAGGAACAGCAGGCGCATCAGGTTCTTGCGCGGGTTCATAGGCTTTGGCGATTTTTTAGGTAGGCAATTCGGTCGGACGGCAAAGATAAGCCCGACGGATTTTTGGGCAAAAAAAAGGTCGTGGGGCGCAATCCCCACGACCTTGCGGCACGACGACCGAACGGGTGCGTTCAGATCGTCATGATGTCTTTTTGTTTGAGTTCGAAAACCTTGTCGGCCTTGCCGGTAAATTCGTCGGTAAACGCTTGTACCGTTGCTTCGGCGCGTTTGCCGAGGTCTTCGGAGTAGCCGTTTTTGACGGCTTTTTTGACATCCTCGATGGCTTCCCGGCGTGCGTTCCGGATCGACACCTTGGCGTGTTCGACCATGCCGCTGGCGGTTTTGGCCAGTTCTTTGCGGCGTTCTTCGGTCATGGGCGGCAGGGTGATACGGATCAGGATGCCGTCGTTTTGGGGGGTGACGCCCATATTGGCCTCAAAGATGGCCGATTCGATGGGCTTGATCATGTTTTTTTCCCAAGGGGTGATCGTGATGGTCCTGCCGTCGAGCACTTTGACGGTGGCCACGCCGCTGAGGGCCGTGGAGGATCCATAGTAGTCCACGAAAAGTCCGTCGAACATATTGGCGGAGGCTTTTCCGGTGCGGACTTTCGCCAGTTCGTTCGTCAGGTGTTCGATCGCTGCGGACATGGATTGGCGGGCAATGCCCAGGATGAGATCTATTTCCTCCTGCATAAGGGATGGGGTTTGGATTTTTTCCGAAAAAATCAGTTGACCAAAGTTCCGATTTGTTCGCCTTCCACGATGCGGCGCAGATTGCCGGGCGCATTGATGTCGAAGACCATGATCGGCAGGTTGTTTTCTTGGCAGAGGGTAAAAGCGGTCATATCCATCACGTTCAGGCCGTCGCGGATGGCCTTGTCGAACGAGAGGTTGTCGTAGCGGGTGGCAGAGGGGTCTTTTTCCGGATCGGCGGTATAAATGCCGTCCACGCGGGTACCTTTGAGGATGATGTCCGCGTTGATTTCGATGGCGCGCAGGGCTGCGGCGGAATCGGTGGTGAAAAAGGGATTGCCCGTACCGGCGGCGAGGATGATCACCCGTTCTTTTTCCAAGTGTCGGATGGCCCGGCGGCGAATATAGGGTTCGGCGATCTTGTCCATCGGAATGGCCGAGAGCAGGCGGGTGAACACCCCGTGTTTTTCGAGCGTGCTCTGGAGCGCCATCCCGTTGATGACGGTGGCGAGCATGCCCATGTAATCGCCCTGTACCCGTTCGATGCCCGATTTTTCGGCATCGAGTCCCCGATAGATATTGCCTCCGCCGATCACGACTGCGATTTGCACGCCCAATTGGGCGGCGGAGCGGATCTCGCGGGCGTAGTGGTCGAGCATGGCCTGCGTGATGCCGAATTCTTTGTCGCCCATCAGCGATTCCCCGCTGAGCTTGAGCAGTATGCGCTTGTACTTGGCCATTGGGCTGGTGGAGAGGCTATGGGGTTATATGCCAACGGCGTGACCGTGGTCACGCCGTTGGGCAAAAAAAGAAAGGTTCACTTGACGGACAGGTGGCGGAAAGCCGTGGCCGTGAGGTCTTTGTCAACGCTCCGGAGATATTCGCCGACCGTCTGTTTGTTGGCCTTGACGTATTCCTGATCGAGGAGCGCGACTTCTTGATAAAACTTGTTGATGCTGCCGGACACCATTTTTTCCAGGATGTCGTCGGTCTTGCCATCGTTTTTGGGATCGTTGCGGAGCAGTTCCTTGCGGATCTCGATCTCCTTTTCGATCACGTCGGCGGGGATTCCGTTCCGATCCACGGCGATGGGTTTCATGGCCGCGATCTGCATGGCGATGTTTTTGCCGGCTTCTTGGAACGCATCGCCGGCCTTGTTGATGCCCACGATCACACCGGAGCGATAGCCCATGTGGATGTAGGAGAGCACTTGGGGAGCTTCCAAGGATTCGAAGTCTTTGAGCTCGATCCTTTCGCCGATCACACCGGTTTTTTCGACGAGGTGCTCGGCCACTGTTTGGCCGTCCATCGAGAGGGCCAAGAGTGCTTCTTTGTCGGCGGGCCATTTTTCGAGGGCCAGGTCGGCGAGGTGCTTGACGAAGTTGACGAAGTCCTCGTTTTTGGTCACGAAGTCGGTTTCGCAGCAGACGTTGACAATGACTCCGCGGGAGCGGTCTCCATTGGTAATGGCGACCACCACGCCTTCGTTCGATTCGCGACCGGCGAGTTTGGCCATCATTTTCTGGCCTTTTTTGCGCAGGACCTCGATGGCTTTTTCAAAATCGCCCGCGGCTTCTTCTAGGGCATTTTTGCAGTCCATCATGCCCGCGCCCGTCATGTCGCGGAGTTTTTTTACGTCTTGGGCGGTATAGCTCATATGATAGTTCGATTGTGGTTGGATGTGAAAAATCGGTCCGATGTGTCCGCTCAGGCCGTGGTTTCGGCGGGCTGGTCGGCCTTGGCCTGTTTGCGTTCCTCGAGCCCTTCCTTGATCGCCTCCACCATGTAATTGGTGATGATCGCGATGGACTTGGAGGCGTCGTCGTTGGCCGGGATCGGGAAATCCACCGAAAGCGGGTTGGAATTCGTGTCCACGATGCCGAAGGTCTTCATGCCCAAGCGGGTCGCTTCCGCGAGTGCGAGGTGCTCGTGGTGGATGTCCACGATGAAAATGGCGGAAGGCGTCCGGGTCAGTTGTTCGATGCCGCCGAACAATTTCTCGAGTTTGTCGCGCTTTCGCGAAAGGATGAGCTTTTCCTTTTTCGTGACCGACTCCAATGTTCCATCGTTGAGCATCTTGTTGATGTCCTGCATCTTCTTGATGGATTTCTTGATGGTCAGGAAGTTGGTCAGCATGCCGCCCAGCCAACGCTCCGTCACGTAGGGCATGCCCACGCTGGTAGCGGCTTTGGCGATGATTTCGCGTGACTGTTTCTTGGTGCCCACGAAGAGCACTTTGCGTCCGGAGCGGGCGATGCTGCGCATGGCCTTGCCAGCCAGTTCGAGGCAGTCTAGCGTGCGGTTGAGGTCTATGATGTGGATGCCCTTGCGTTCCGCGAAGATATAGGGCAGCATGTGGGGGTTCCACTTGCGCTTCATGTGGCCGAAGTGGCAGCCAGCATCCAGCAGTTCTTTATGGGTAGGCTTGTTCATATCTGGGAGAAAAATTTTTGAACGTTTTGGCAAAGAAAAGACGGTAATACCGGCTTCCGATCAACGCTTGGAGAATTGGAAGCTGCGGCGGGCCTTGGGCTTGCCGAATTTTTTGCGTTCGACCTCGCGGGCGTCGCGGGTGAGGAACTTGCGCGCCTTGAGCGGGGAGCGGAAATCCGCGTTCAGCTCGACCAGTGCGCGGGAGATGCCCAATCGGACGGCCTCCGCTTGGCCTTTTACGCCGCCGCCGCGGACGTTCACGGTCACGTCGTACAGCGTTTCCGCGTCAACGGTCTGGAGGGCTTCCCGAACGGCGATTTGCACGTGCGCCACAGGGAAATACTCCTTGTAGTCTTTTCCGTTCACGGTGATTTGGCCCGAACCTTGGCTCAGGTAAACACGGGCTACGGCCGCTTTTCTTCTGCCTACGGCATTGATTTTTTCCATGGAAATCAGAATTTGAAGGGTTCGGGCTGTTGGGCAGCGTGGTTGTGCTCGCTGCCGGCATAAGCAAACAATTTTTTGAACATGGCGCGGCCGAGCTTGTTCTTCGGCAGCATGCCGCGCACCGCCGTCTCGATCAGGGCGATGGGCTTGCGGCGCAGGACGTTGTCGGCCGTCATCTGCTTTTGGCCGCCGGGATATCCGGAAAAGGTGATGTACACCTTGTTCTGCATCTTGTTGCCCGTGAGGCGCACTTTGTCCGCGTTGACCACGATCACGTAGTCGCCGCAATCCGTGTGCGGGGTGTACGTGGCGCGGTGCTTGCCGCGGAGCACGAGGGCGATGCGGGAACTCAGGCGGCCGAGGGTCATGCCCTCCGCATCCACGATGTACCACTTGCGCTGCTCCTGTGTCTTGACCACGGATGGGGTTCTGTAGCTAAGCGTGTTCACAAAAAAAAATTTAAAAATGGACAATACGTTTTTTCAGATCGCTTTCGGACAGACCCTTGAAAAAGATCGCATCTCACCGAAGCGGCCGCAAAGGTAATCTTTCAACGGCCCTCTCGATAGCTTTTTTATAAATTTTTTTTGCAAAAAAAATACAAAATACTGTAAAACAGTAAAAATATGGACTCGTTTTTTTGATCTTCACCCCTGATCCCTCCGCCGGACCAAGGGAAAATGGAACGAAATCGGTTGTGCCGTCGCGCCGGTGCAAGATTCCCCAAACTGCCAGGTTTATCCCAAAATTGTCGCGAGCACTTTTTTGATCTGCTGCATTTTGTTTTTTGGACCTTCCCAACGGCAGCGATTGAGCGGTTCGCGAGGTGATTTGACAAAACACGTTGCGAACCGACTCCCGGCTACGGCCGACAACTATCGAAAGACATGCTTTCAAACGGGGCAACATAGCCGAACGACAATTTTGGGTTGATTTGAGAGCAAAGGACATGCGCGGGGGTGAACCCCGCCCTTACTTTTTTTGTATCTTTCGGGCTCGAAAATCCACGCCCCATGCGCAAACTGTACGCTCTGCTCTCGCTGTTGTTGGTCGCTCTGAGCGCCGAGGCCCAGACCATCAACGCCGGCCCCATCGTGGGCGGCGTGACCCACGATGGGGCCCGGATCTATTTGCGTACGGCCCAACCGCGGGCTTTTGAACTGGAATACTCCAGCGATTCGCTGTTCGGAACCTTTGTCACGGTGGCCGACAGCACGCGCTTCGACCGGTTCGGTTCGCGCATCGTGCCGTTGGAAGGCCTGCAGCCTGCGACCACCTATTTCTATCGGTTCCGGTTTTCCGGCGCCGCCGGCCCCGACCAGCGCAGCGGCCGGTTCAAAACCTTTCCCGCGCCCGGAACGGTCGGCTACACCAAGATCGTGGTGGGTTCGTGCAACTACAACGACAATTTCCCGCTCTTCGCCCAGATCCGCGCCCATGAGCCCGACCTCGTGGTGCACCTCGGCGATTGGGATTGGCCGCCGTCGCAGTTCGGCAACGACATGATGTTGCACCCCGATCGCCGTGCGGCTTCTTTTGCCGCCCGCTACGAGGACAACAACTTCCGCCAGTTCGTCAACCCCTACTTTCCCGTCGAATACGTGTACGACGATGATTTCTCGTTCAACGACGGCGAGGGATGGACCTATCCCACCATTTCGGTGAACGTGGTCAACAACGAGCCGTTCACCGCCCTCGGCACGGTGCCGATGCCGCCCGGCATCCGCGAAGGGGCCATTCGCGCCTACGCCGAACATTTCCCGGGCTACCCGCTGGAAGACAGTACCCAGGGCATCTTCCACCGCATCCAACTCGGCAACGTGGAACTGTACATGCTCGACACGCGCAACAACCGCGGGGCGCGCCACGATCAGTTTTACTACGACTCCACGGCCAATTTTTGGACCTACTCGCCCGCGCCGGGGCACACGATGCTCGGCGTTCCTCAACGCGACTGGCTGTACGACGGCCTCACGCAGTCCAACGCCGACTGGAAGATCATCGGCTCCAGCGTGGTGTTCAACCGCGCCTACGAACGCATTTTTCGCGTGGGCATGCAACAATTGCA
>JBEIJQ010000041.1:0-20786 GCA_040380145.1 Lewinellaceae bacterium
CCAACGAACAGCCCAAACGCTACCGATGAAAAAGTCAAAAAAAGGCCAAAATTGAGCAGATCAAAAAATTCTAATGACAATTTTGGATTTGATCGGGCCTTGAATTTTCTTTTTGTTTCTTTTTCTTTTTGGGAAAAAGAAACAAAAAGTCCATCCAGGGACAAATCACCTTGCGAACCGCCCAAACGCTACTGCTGAAAAAGTCCGATAAAGACCCAAATTGAGCAGGTCAAAAAGAGCCTAATGACAATTTTGGGTTTATTGTAAAATTGTTTCTATATGTTTCCTTTGGGAATTTTCGTCCCAATGACAATTTTGGGGTTAACGCTCCTCCCCAAAACGTCCACCCCGATCCTCAAATCCCGTATTGCGGCAGCCTATTCCCGATCCATCGGCTGTAAAAGATCTTGCAACCGGCCCAGTTGCTTGGCTACGATCCTGCCTTTTTCGTTGCGGACCACCGTGGCACATTCCGTGGTGGGCGAGTGCTCGAAAAACAGGACCGTTTCCTCGTCCACGGCGCGGGAGAGGAAATGTTCCTTTTCCCGCAGGGAGTCGAGCGGGCGGATGTCGTATGCCATCACATAGGGCAGGTTGAGGTGCGCCTCGGAGGGCATCAGGTCGGCGCAGTACAGCACATTGCGGGAAGCAGTCCGGATTTCCGGCAGCATCATGGCCTCGGTGTGGCCGTTGACCCAGTGGGCGCGAAAACCGGGGAATAGTTCTTGGCCGTCTTCTTCGACCCAGCGCAAGACGCCCTCCTCGGCCAAGGGCACGAAGTTTTCCGACAGGAATGAGGCCTGTTCGCGGGCGTTGGGCCGACAGGCCCAATCGAAGTGCTGGCGGTTGCTCCAATAAACGGCGTTCGGAAAAGCCGGCGCGATACGGCCGTCGGCTTCGCGCACCAGCGCTCCTCCGCAGTGGTCGAAGTGCAGGTGGGTCAGAAACACATCGGTCACATCTTCCGGACGAAGGCCCTTTTGCTTCAGCGAAGCCGTCAGCGAATCGCTGCCGTGCGGGTGGAAATGGCCGCGGAATTTTTCGTCCTGCTTGTTGCCGATGCCCGTGTCCACCAGGATCTTGCGGGATCCGTTTTCGACGAGCAGGCAGCGCATGGCCCAAGTGCACAGGTTGTTCTCGTCGGGCGGGTTGAGTTTTTGCCACATCGTTTTGGGCACCACTCCGAACATGGCTCCTCCGTCGAGTTTGAAAAAGCCCGTTTCGAGCACCGAGATCCGGTTCATCGCGCAGTTTATTTTTTGCTCCAGATATTGTATTTCAAGATGCACCAAAGTGCCCGGACCCCGTCTTTCCAATTGATTTTTTTGCCCTCGGCATAGGTTCGGCCGTAGTAGGAAATGCCCACTTCGTAAATGCGCACCTCGGGAATGCGGGAAATTTTGGCCGTCACCTCCGGTTCGAAGCCGAAGCGCTTTTCGCACAGGCGCAGCGACTGGACCATGTCCGTCCGGAAAAGCTTGTAGCAGGTTTCCATGTCGGTGAGGTTCAGGTTGGTGAACACATTCGAGAACGCCGTGAGGAGCTTGTTGCCGAAGGTGTGCCAAAAAAACAGGATGCGGTGCGGGTGGCCGCCGCGGTACCGGGAGCCGTACACCACATCGGCGTGGCCTTTCAAAATCGGCCCCAGAAGGAGGTTGTATTCGTCGGGGTCATATTCGAGGTCGGCATCTTGGACGACGACATAATCGCCGGTGGCCAACCGTATTCCCGTGTGCAGGGCAGCGCCCTTTCCTTGGTTGGTTTCGTGCTTGATGTAGTGCAGCGGAAATTCCGGATACCGGGCCATGTAGTCCATGATGGCCTGTTCGGTGGCGTCCCGCGAACAATCGTTCACGAGGATCACTTCTTTTTCGAGTCCGCCGACCAATTGGACGGCGCGCACGCGGTCGAGGATTTGGTGGATGGTGCGCTCTTCGTTGAAGGCCGGAATGACGATCGACAGCTTCACCGGGCTATCAATTGGCCGCGCCGAGCATCAGGCAGCCGCTGAAAACCACGATGATCAGGCCCCAAGTGATGGTTTCGAGCACATCGGCCGACTGGGAAGCGCCGCCCAACAACTGGTTGTATTGCTGCGCGCCGCCGAAAGTGGAGCTCAGACCGCCGCCTTTGGGGTTTTGGAGAATGATCACCCCGATGGCCAACAGGGCGGCCAGTGCCGTCAAGGCGGCGCTGACTCCGTTGGCGCCCAATCCGAGGCACAACAGGCCGTTGACGGCGAGGCTGGCGACCAGCGTGATGCCGAGGATGATGAGTTGGTTTTGCTTGCTCATAGGAAAAAAAATAAACGCTTGAAAAGACAGGGAAAAAATGCGCCGGGCTATCAATTCGGCGGTCCTTGCGGAAACGCTTGGCGGATTTTTTCGATTTGGGCCGCAAAGTAAGAACTTTTCTCCGGAAAAAGCAACCGCAATTTTTCGTACATCTGCACGGCCTTGTCCAACTTGCCCTGCAAAACCAGGATTTTGGCCAGGGTTTCCGAGGCGATGCCTTCGTTTTCGGAGATGCTCTGCGCCGCAAGGCGGTGGATGCGGGCCAGTTCTTCCGCATCGTCGGAAGAATCGGGCGACGGGCCGCCGGCGGTGATCGGGGGGAGCGTGAACACATCTTCCTCCTGCGGCAACGGCGCGGGCCGGAGCCGCGAAGGAGCGGCATCGCTTTCTTCGGGCAAAGGCGTTTCCCGCAGGGCCAGGTCTATTTTGGAATGCCGGGGAGCGGATTTTTCGCGCGGCGCACGCAGCGGCGGCGCCGGAGAGGCGTCCAAGCGGGGAGGCTCGAAACCGGCCAGCCACTCGGCGATGTAGCCGTGCTTTTCCTGTACCGCCGATGACACGACAACCGCCGGCTCGACAGCTTCGGGCACGACCGCCGGTTCCGGGACCTGCGGTTCCGATGCCGCTACAACGGCCTCTTCCTCCGAAGCGGGTTCTGCGGCCGGCTCGGCGGGCAAAACGGACCATTCGAATTCGACCGGCGCCTCTTCGACCGGAAAAATTGGGGTTTCAGCGGTCGGGGGTTCAACGGGGCCATGCTCCCATTTCCGGAAAAAAGGGGTACTGTCCGGGTTTCTTGGCCCAACAAGTGGAAAAGCGCCGATCGGTCGGGCGCGTGCGTGGCCGTCAACGAAAGCATTTCTTGGGACCGTTCCGCACCGTCGCCCAACCCGTGCCGCAACAGGACCATCCGGGCCTGCTGGAAATAGGGATGTTGTTCCAACAATTGTTCGACGGCCTCGATCGAGCCCGCGTCTGCTTGTTGGGGGCGGTTGAGCAGCTCCAGGAAATCGGCCTTCGTCATGCCTGGGCAGTGGGCGTGAAGTTCAACGGCGCGGACGGAAACGATTCTTGGTCTTCGATCGTCCCGAACTGCTGCTCATAGCGACGCACATTGTCGGCCAGGGCGCGCATCAGGCGCTTGGCGTGCTGGGGCGTGAGGATGATGCGCGATTGCACCCGGGCCTTGGGCATATTGGGCATGACGCGCACGAAATCCACGACGAACTCGCTGGGAGAGTGCGTGATGATGGCCAAGTTGGCATAGGAACCTTCCGCGATATCCTCGGGAAGTTCGATGTTGAGCTGTGGTTGATTGTCCATGAGATGTTGATTTTTTTCAAGGGATGCAAATATAAGGGAAAAAAGCCGCAATTTCGTGTCGCGCCGTTTTGGCGCGGCCCAACGCAATCCCGGCCTTGACTCCCCAGATCCTTTTGTTGCCGCTGCTCGTCCTGTCTTTTTGCGGCATCGCCGCGCAAACGGACACTGTCCCGCGCCTCCGCTTCGAAATCCCCGGCGCCTGCTCGGCAATGGCCGCCGACAAGGGCGGGCGCTTGTTTTTGGCCGGCGCGCGCAACGAGATCCTTCGTTTCGGGCCCGACGGAAATGTCCAGGCGCGTTTCAGCGACAACAACCTCGGTCCCGTCGCGTGGCTGGACGCCACCGATCCGCTACAATTGCTGGTGTTCAGCGCCGATTTCCAACAGGCGCTCACGCTCGACCGCACCCTCAACCTCTCGTCGCGGGCAGCCCTGTACGATTACGGCCTCGCCCAGGTCCAGGCCGTCTGCCTGTCGAACCGCAACACCCTGTGGGTGGCCGATCCCACGGACGGAAAACTCAAAAGCCTCGGCCCGGGCGGCGGCTTCCTGCGGCAGGGCCCGGATCTGCGGGTGGCCGTGGGCGCGGAGTTCAGTCCGGCATACCTGATAGAACGCGACAATTTTCTGCTGGCGCAGGATACCGCGGGACAAGTGGCGGTGCTCGATGTTTCGGGCAATTACCTCTTCGCGCTGGGCTTTCCGACGCCGGTGCCGATGGCCGTGTCGGAGGAGACTTTTTTTTTGGCAAAAGAAAAAAAACTGTTCGGCTGGAACCTGCATTCGCGGCAACAAACCGCTTGGGACCTGCCGCCTTTCCAAGGGGAATTGCTGCAGATCGCCGTGGGCCCCGGTTTTCTTTACCTTCGGACCGACAAAGGGGTTCGAGGGTACGATTGGTATTGAACGGACCGTTGCTTCCCGCCTTTTTCGCAGCGGCCGGTCGGCCGGGGAAGATCCAATGGGCAAAAGAATCCGCGGTTGGCTACCTTTGACTCGGAACCCCATCCGACGGGAGCATTTCCGGACTTCCTTTTTCTCCCGTTCGAAAAAATCTTTCTTCAAGGGCGGGCGCCAGATCAAACCTCTTTTTTTCCTTCAATTCCAACGCCATGAAAAAGAAAAACGCCCTTTTGACCGCCCTTTTCGGGGTTTTGTTTTCCACGCTGGCATTCGGCCAGCCGGCCTACTGCTGGGTCCACGAAGGCGACGGGGAAACGGGCCGGGTGCTGTACACCCAAAAACAGGGCGAGGGGCTCTACGCGTGGCTGTTTGCCGGGGACGGCGATTCCGGACCGGTTTTGACGACCATCCGAAGGGGCGAGGGCTATTCTTGGATTTTTCGGGGCGACGGGGACGCCGGGCCGGCGATCGCGACCATCAAACACGGCGAAAACACATTTTTCTGGGTCTTCCGGGGCGACGGGGATTCCGGGCCCGTGCTGTTCACTTTCAACAGTCGGGACCAATACAGTTGGGTTTTTGACGGGGACGGCGACAAAGGGGAAGTGCTTTACACGATTCGTCGCGGCGAAGGATATTCTTGGATTTTCAAGGGCGACGGCGACGAGACCGCTGCCATTTACACCGTCCAGCACGGGGCCAACAGTTACGGACTGAATTTTTCCCAGTGGGCGGGTTTGATCACCGTCCTGCGGTCCAAGTAGCGCCGGCGGGATTTTTTTTTGAGAAAAAAAAAGACGGACTCCTCCGTATCGCCGCTCCCAAACGCCAGGCGGTATTTCACTGCCCGCCGGTCGCGGGCTCGTAAAACCAGTGGACGGGTTCGATCCGATCGTCCCGGCTGATGCCGCCAGGGTTGAGGCCGGGGAACCCCTCCGGCACGGGCGATTTCCGCTGGTCGAAATACGATTGCCAAACGGGAAAAACACTGCCCGTTGCTGGATCGCGGAAGGTCATCGGGAACAGCGGGAAAAAGGGTTGTCCGCCGTTGGCCTCGCGAAAGGCGAAGTAGAGGAGTTCCGAGCAGTAAAGACTGTCGTTGGCGATGTTGAACCACTCGTCGTAGGGTTTGCCCAAGAGGCTTTCGGCGTGCCCGAGCACCGAGGGCAACAGGGGTGCGAACTCGGGTTTCAGACGGGCGGCCATGGCTTTGGGACGGCCAAGGCCGTCCACGCTGCGGCGCAGGAAGGAATCGAGCGGGGTGATCTCCACGCCGTTGTTGGCCTCGATCACCACCCATTGCCCCTCGCGCCGCCGGACGATGCCCACATGCGAAAAGCGAGCGCCGCGCAGGCTTTGGGTCACTTTTTCGATGGCTTCGCAAAAAGATCCGCAATCGGCGTCCTGGAAAATCAGGTCGCCCTCCACGGGTTCGTAGGCGGGCGCGGAATGGCCGCAGCCTACTTGGCCGAGCACGGCGGCCAAAAACAAGATCGATCCGAAAAACCGTCCCGCGATAAATGCCCGGCTCATTTGAGGTGTTTGTCGAGCCATTCGAAAAATACCCTTTGCCAAAGAACGCTGTTTTGGGGCTTCGACATCCAATGGCCTTCATCGGGAAAGTACAGGAAACGGCTGGGGACGCCTTGCAGTTGCGCCGCCTGGAAAGCCTGTATGCCCTCGCCGATGGGGACCCGGAAATCCAATTCGTTGTGGATCACTAAAATGGGCGTGTCCCAGTTGCCCACGAAACGGTGGGGTGAAAATTTGAGATAGCTTTCGGGAGTGTTTTTTTGCCAATACGCCCCTTCCAGATCGTGGTTGGCGAAAAAGACCTCCTCGGTGGTGCCGTACCAACTTTCGAGGTTGAACAGACCGCAGTGGGCGATGAAGGTCTTGAAGCGTTTGTTGTGGTGGCCGGCCAGCCAATACACGGAATAACCGCCGTAACTGGCCCCGACGGCCCCGAGGCGGGCGGCATCCACATAGGGTTCTTGGCAGACGGCATCGATGGCGCTGAGATAATCTTGGATCGCCTGCCCGCCCCAATCGCCGGCGATGGCGTCGGTCCATTGCTGCCCGAAGGTGAGGGTTCCCCGGCGGTTGGGCGCCACCACGATGTACCCGTTGGCGGCCATCAACTGGAAGTTCCAGCGATAAGAGAAAGATTGGCTCACGGCGGATTGCGGACCGCCCTGGCAGTACAGGAGCGTGGGATATTTTTTGCCCGGGTCGAAATCCGGCGGGTAGATCACCCACGCGAGCATGTCTTTTCCGTCGGTGGTGCGCACGGTGCGTTCGCGCACTTCGCCCAACTTGATGCCGGCCATTTTGGTTTCGTTGACATTTGTCAGGGCGGCCGCCTCGCCGTTTTTGACGCGGACGCGGAACAGTTCGGCCGGGGCCGACATGCTCATCCGGGCGGCGACCAAAAAATCGGTGCCCGCCACGGCGATCGCGTCGTAATTGTAGACGCCCGTGGTCAGGCGGGCCGTTTTTTGGGTGGCCACATCCAGTGCGAAAATCTGCATGGTGCCCCGGTCGCCCGCCACGGCATATACCGTTTTGCCGTCTTTGGCCCAAACGGGCTGTTCGAATTCGCGGTCTTGTCCGACGGACAGTTCTTCTTTTGTTTTTTTGGAAAAATCGTACAGGAAAATGCGGTTCCGGTCTGCCTCGTACCCGGGCGTGGCCATGCTGTTCCACGCCAGAAAACGCCCATCGGGCGAAAAGGCGGGGTTCATGTCGTAGCCGTCCATTCCTTCGGTGAGGTTGAGGGTCTTTCCGGTGGACAGGTCGTAGAGATAAATGTCGCTGTCGGTGCTCACCGCGGCGGCGGTTCCGGACAGTTTCTTGCAGGTATAGGCGATGGTTTTGCCGTCGGGGCTCCAGGCGAGCTGTTCAACCCCGCCCATGGGGGCGAGGGGGCTGTCGAAGGGTTCGCCCATGATGTTGGTCGGTTGCCCGGTGAGGCGGCCGTTTTCGTATACCGCCCAAAAGACATTGCTGTAGGCGCCGTCCTGCCAACTTTTCCAATGGCGGTACATCAGTCCGTCGATGATGCGCCCGGTGGCCAGCGGCAGGTCGGGGTACACATCCTTGACGGCCTTGTCGTACTGGATGTCGCGAACATACAGGATGCCCTTGCCGTCGGGGCGATACAGGAAGGCGCCCATTTCGATGTCGGAGACCTGGAGCTGATCGGAGCCGTCGGGGTTCATTCCCAGAGGAGGCCGTTGCGCAGGTAGCCGATGCGCTTGCCGTCGGGCCGAAAGCGGGCGTTTTCTTTGGAGCCTTCGAAGGCGGTCAGTTTTTTGGGCGTCCCGCCGGCGACGGGCACGAGGTAGAGGTCGCGTGCGCTTTTGTTGGTCTCGAGCGTGAAGTAAGTGACCCCATAGACGGCCATGGTGCCGTCGGGAGAAACATCTTCGAGGGCTACGCGGCCCAATTTCCACAACAGTTCGGGGGTCATGCGATCGGCGGATTGAGCAGCCGCCCAGCAGGGGAGCAGTGCCAGGAAAAACAGCGCGCGGAGCGTTGGCCAAGCGGTTTGCATATTCGAAAAAGGTTTGATGGTGGGCAGGTGGGTCCAAAGGTAAGCCAATTTTGCTCCTTCGAAAAGGGGCCGTTTCGTAGCTTTACCGCCGAGACATCCAACGAACCCATGCGCAGCAAGCTTCCCCAAGTGGGCACCACGATCTTCACGGTCATGTCGGGCCTGGCCCAAGAGCACCGGGCCATCAACTTGGCCCAGGGCTTTCCGAATTTCGACCCGGACCCTCGGCTGATGGATTTGGTTGACCACTACCAGCGCAAAGGCTTCAACCAATATGCGCCGATGGGCGGCGTTCCCGCGCTGAACGGCCGGTTGGCCGAATTGGTGGGCCGCTGCTACGGTCGCGAGGTGGACCCCGCCAACGAGATCACCGTCACGGTAGGGGCTACCGAGGCCGTTTTTACGGCCATCACCGCCTTTGTGCACCCCGGCGACGAGGTGATCGTGATCGAGCCCGCGTACGACAGTTATGTGCCCGCCGTTTTGTTGTGCGGGGCCAAGCCGGTTTTTTACCGCACCGTCGCGCCAGATTATCGCATCCACTGGGACGATTTGGCCAAGTTGATCGGTCCCAAGACCCGGATGCTGATCCTCAACACTCCGCACAACCCGACCGGCACCATTTGCACGGCCCGGGATTTGGAGGCGCTTTCGGCCCTGGCCGTGGAAAACGATCTGCTGGTGCTCAGCGACGAGGTGTACGAGCACTTGGTGTTCGACGGGCATCGCCACGAGAGCGCGCTCCGCTATGGGGATCTGTGGGGGCGTTGTTTGGCCGTTTTCTCTTTTGGGAAAACGTTCCACTGCACGGGTTGGCGGCTGGGCTATGCAGTGGCTGCCGCCCCGTTGATGAAAGAATTCCGCAAGGTCCACCAATACTGCACCTTCAGTTGCCACACGCCCGCCCAATGGGCCTTGGCCGATTATCTGGCGGATCCGGAGCCGTATCTTTCGCTGGGCGGATTTTACCGACAAAAGCGCGATTTCTTTCTCCGCGAGCTGCAGGGCAGCGGTTTTGAACCGCTGCCCTGCTCGGGAACTTTTTTCGTGCTGGCCCGCTATCGGCAGAGGAGCGCGGAGCCGGACATGGACTTTGCCCGAAGGTTGGTGCGGGAGCAGGGCGTGGCCACCATTCCGCTGTCGCCGTTTTACAGCGACGGCACCGACGAGGGCATCGTGCGTTTCTGCTTCGCCAAGACCGAAGCGACCTTGGCGGAAGCGGGCGGACGCCTGCGGTCGGGCTAAAGCCCACTGGCCCGGTTCAGCCCAGTTTGCTCAAGCGGTGGCGCACCTCGTACAGGCGGACATGTTCGTTCACTTCCACACTGAAAGGAGCGGTGTCCTCGGAGTTGTCGGATACGAGTTTGAGGCCGATGATTTTGCCCGACTCGTCGATTTTCTTGAAGACCCGTTTGACCATTACCCCTCCGTCGGCGATCACAGTGTACATTTCTCCGTCTATTACCTGTTTCAATTCGCCGACCTCGCGGCAGATCACGGTGTCGCCGTGTTGGAGGGTGGGTTGCATCGAACGGCCTTCGACGCGGAAAGCGAAGTGCTCGCCCTCGATGCCGGGAAGCGCAAAAGGCTGCATCTGTTCGCGCATGTCCAAGGCGACCGCCGGACTGGCCGCGGCGGGCACATTGACGAAGAGGATGTTCTCGCGCCTGTCGTTCACCGAAAGGGGTTCGGCGTTGAGCTGGGGCATGAACATCGGGCCTTGGCCCATGAACAGGAACTGGCCGTTCACCCCGTATTTCTTGCGGAGGTTATGGGCCTGTTCGTAGGTGATGTTGCGGCCCTGCTTGTTGAGGATGTTGGCCACGATGTGTCCGTCCGTGCCGATGCTGACGGCAAAAGACTTGACGCCCTTGCCGCCGTGGCCGCTTTTGACGACCACCCCGTGATCGGTCAGGACATTGAAAATCTGTCGGAATCGCTCGTTGAGCTTTTCTTGTTCGGACGATTCGCCCGCCGGGTTTTTGTTCGGTTTCATGATAGGAGATTTTCGGAAAGGAAACATTTTGTTGTAGAACGAGCAAAAGTACTTTTATGTTTCAATTTTTCCGAAAAATAAAACTGAAAGTTTCAAAAAGAATTGGTCGCGAAAGCTGCGGATGTACATGGGATATTTTTTTGTGTAGTTTTGTAGAAATTTTTTCTTTAAAAAAAATTCCCTTCGAAATAAAAATGCGTTTTTTACTCTTCGCCGCCCTCTTTTTATCGGCCCTGCGCGCCACGGCCCAGTGCGGTCTTGGTGAAATCCGGATCGACATGTCGCTCTACACCGACCAGTACGGGTACGAAACCTCTTGGGAGGTGACCGACTTCAGCGGCGCCACCGTATATGCGTCCGGCAACGGTTACGGCAACCTGACCAATTACACCCAAACGATCTGCGTGCCCGACACGGCCTGCCTGCGCATCGTCGTGCGCGACAGCTACGGCGACGGCATGTGCTGCAATTTCGGACAGGGCTGGTACCAGTTTTCCGTCAACGGCGTTGTGGTGGCCGGCGGCGGCGATTTCCAGGACGAGGATGTCACGACCTTCAACTGCCCGCCCGGTTTCACCTGCACGGACGCCGTGCCCGTGGTGATGGGCCAATACACGGCCGGTTTCGACGACACTTGGTACCAATTCATCTGTCCGTTCACGGGCAGTTATACGGTGAGCACCTGCGGACTGACCGCGTGCGACACCAAGGTGTGGGTGTATCCGACCTGCCAGGGCATCACCGTGGACGAAACAATGGCCGGCACGCTCACTTACGACGACAACGACGGCGGCTGCGGGCAACAGGCAGAGGTGACGCTCGGGCTACTGGCCGGCAACACCATTTACATCCGCATCGGGGACGCCAACGATGCCTGCAACGGCCCCATCGACTGGCAACTGACCTACAACGGCCCGGTGTCCGGATGCATGGATCCCACTGCCTGCAACTACAGCCCGCTGGCGACGGTGTCCGATTCCAGCTGTGTGTATCCCGGCGATCCGGACTGCACCACGGGTCCCGACCTGATCGTGCGCGGCGATGTGCTGCGCAACTCCCTCCAGCTCGACCTCGGCTACAACGCCACGGACCCCTGCCTGATCAACGAACAGTGCGTAACCGGTCTTGGGCAGCGGCAGTTGTTGCGTTTCACCACGCACATCCAAAACATAGGTGATGTGGACTACCACATCGGCTCCCCGGCCCAGTTTCCTGCTCAGTTCGTGTACGACGGGTGCCACAACCACAACCACTACGTGGGCTATGCGGAATATCTCCTGTACGATTCGTTGGGCAATCTGCTGCCCGCGGCGTTCAAAAACGGTTTCTGCGTGCTCGACCTCGAGTGCAGCGGCGGCGGCACCGCCAAGTTCGGTTGCGGCAACCAAGGTATTTCCGCCCACTGCGGCGACATCTACAGCTCGGCCCTGCAATGCCAGTGGATCGATCTGACCGACGTGCCGGACGGCCGCTATACGTTCATCGTGCGCGTCAACTGGGACCAAAGCCCCGACGGCATGGGACGCATCGAGACCGATTATGTCAACAACTGGTCGCAAGTATGCCTGTTGGTGGACCGCTCGAACGGCACCCTGCAATACACGGTGGACCCCAACTGTCCGACCTTCACCGACTGTGCGGGCATCCCCTTCGGCAATACCGTTCCCGACTGCAACGGAGTCTGTGGCGGTACCGGTCTCCAAGGCGACCTCGACCTCAACGGCGCACAGAATACGATGGACGTACAGGATTACTTCAACGGCGCCCTGGACGCCTCCGTGGCCGCCACGCCCTGCAACGACCTGTTCCCCGACGGCGTCGTCAATGTCTATGACGCGGCCCTGCTCAACAGCTGCTTGGTGTACGGCGCGACCCACACCCACCCCGGTGCCGGCGGCGGCCCGCACGACCACTGCAATTTCCCCGCTGGCCTGGTCAATATCTTCGATACGGCCGCGCTGAGCATCGACACGGTGGATTTCGACCAAAAATTCATCGACATCAAAATCTTGAACCCCTCCAGCGAGGTGTTGGCTTACCAGTTCCGCATCAGCGGGGCCAACCTGCTGATGGCCGAGAGCTTGGCCGACCCGACCGATTTCCCCGTCAATGTGGGCGTCTCGCCGGCCACGCGGATGGTCGCGGGCCTCTCCGTGCAGGATTCTTCCATCGACCGCTCCAACCAGCGCCAACAGCTCGTGCGGGTGTACTTCACCAATACCACCGGACCCGAAATCTGCATCGATTCGATCAGCGCGATCGTGGACAAAAACTATTTCGCCGTGGTGTCCCGCATCGACGGCGGCTGCGTGCCCGTGCCGCTGGTCGGCCTCGAAAACGCGCCGGCCACCGGCCTGGGACTGCAGATCGCGCCCAATCCGTTCGACCAGACTACCCGCTTCACCTTCCGCAACCGCTCGGACGAAACCCTCCGCTTGGAACTGACCGACGCGCTTGGCCGCGTGGTGCGCGTGGTGGAAAACATCCGCGGCGAATCGTTCACGCTCCAACGCGAAGGCCTGCCCTCGGGCACCTACTTCTTCCGTTTGAGCGGGGCCATGGGCACGCAGTCGGGACGCATCGTGGCGGAATAATAGGTGACGATTGGACAACTGACGGCAATACCTCCTGTCTATCGGATCAACATGATTACATTCACGTGTCGATTTTCCCCAAAAAAATCGACACGAAAACTCGTCTGCTCCGAAAAAATCAACCCTTTTCCGCCTCGCACTTCACCCTTCCCTCGACCTCTCGGGCCAATGCCACGGCTGCTTCGATCGTTGGGGCGCACACGGTCAGGTGGCCCATTTTGCGGAAAGGGCGTGTTTCGCGCTTGCCGTACAGGTGCAGGCTGGTGCCGGGCATGGCGAGTACTTCTGACAGGCCGGCGTAGCGGACAGGTCCGGTATGGCCCGGTTCGCCGAGCAGGTTGAGCATCACGGCGGGCTGTTTGATGGCCGTGCTGCCGAGCGGCAGTCCGAGGATGGAGCGCAGGTGTTGTTCGTACTGCGAGACATGGCTGCTTTCGATGGTGTGGTGCCCGCTGTTGTGCGGCCGAGGGGCCACTTCGTTGATCCACAGGCGGCCTTGGCGGTCCAGGAACATTTCCACGGCCAGCACGCCGCGCAGGTCGAAGGCCCTTAGGGTGCGGCGGGCCAGTTCCTCGGCTTCGGCCGACAGTTCGGGCGACAGTTCCGCAGGGCAACGCAAAAATTCCACAAGGTTTGCGGTGGGGTGAAAGACCATTTCCACGGGCGGGAAGGCACGCACCGTGCCCATGGCGTCTTGGGCCACCAGCACGGCCAATTCTTTTTCCACCTCTACCAGGTCTTCCGCGAGGCAGGGCCCTTCCAGGAGCCGATCGAGGTCTTCCGGGGCACGCACCACGAAAACACCCTTGCCGTCGTAGCCCAGTTCGCGGGTCTTTTGCACGAAGGGCAGCGTCCGTTCGCCCGTTTGGACGGCCTCGCGCAGCGCCTCGGCGCCATTGTACAGCCGAAAGTCGGAGGTGGGCAGACCATGGGCGGCGTAAAACTGTTTTTGCAGCCCTTTGTCCTGGATCGTGCGCAGCGCCTTGGGCGAGGGGTGCACCGTTTTGCCCTCCCGCTCGAGGCGTTCCAGCGCGTCCACGTTCACCTGTTCGATTTCGATGGTCAGCACGTCCACTTGTTGGCCGAAGCGGTACACCGTTTCGGCGTCGCGGAAATCGCCGCGCACGAACCGGGCGCACCACGGTGCGCACGGGCATTCCGGATCGGGATCGAGCACTGCCGTGCGGATGTCGAGTTTCATGCACTCGGGCAACAGCATCTTGCCGAGTTGTCCGCCCCCGAGGATGCCGAGGCGCTGCGAAAGGACCGAAGAGGGGCTGGCTGCCATGGAAAGGGGTTTCCGAGATGAATTTCCGGCGATGGGACTTTTTGCCGAACGGGTTTTTATTTTTAAAATATAATTATAAAAACCAGTTATTTATATATTTTTTCCGAGAAAAATATTCCTTTTTTCTAAAAAATTCTTCCGAGCGGTTTTTTCTCAAAAATGGGCCCACCCTTGGGCCGTGAGCGGGTAGAAATTGCCGCCTTTGGACTGTAGGCGCACGCCGTCTTCGGCCGGCACTATTTCGCCGATGATCTTCACATCCATCATGTAGCGGATTTTTTCCACATCTCCGGGGGCGATGGTGAAGAGCAGTTCGTAGTCTTCGCCGCCGTGGAGGGCCGCCGTGGTGGGATCCACTTGGAACTTCAGCGATTGCTGGTAGGTATCGGGATGGATGGGCAGGAGCGCTTCCTCGACGAGGGCGCCCACGCCGGAGGCCTTGCACAGGTGGAGCAGGTCGGAGGTGAGCCCGTCCGATACATCGATCATGGCCGTAGGCACGAGTCGGGCCTGTTCGAACAGTTCCACGATATCCTTGCGGGCTTCGGGTTTGAGCTGACGACCGAGGATATAGGTCTGGTCTTCGAGATCAGGCCGGATGTCGGGGTTTTCGAGAAACAGGCGTTTTTCGCGTTCCAGCAGTTGAAGGCCCACATAGGCTCCACCGAGATCGCCGGTCACGCAGAGCACATCGCCCGGGCGTGCCCCGTGGCGGTAAACGAGTTGTTCGGCCGTGGCCGTGCCGATGGCCGTGACGCTGATGAGCAGTCCTTTGTTGGAGGCGGAGGTGTCGCCGCCCACGAGGTCCACGCCGTAATTTTCGCAGGCCAGGCGGATGCCGGCGTACAGTTCGTCGAGCGCTTCCACCGAAAAGCGGTTGGACACGGCGATGCCCACCACGATCTGTTCGGGCCGTGCGTTCATGGCGTATATGTCCGACAGGTTGACCGCCACGGACTTGTAGCCGAGGTGTTTGAGCGGCATGTAGTGCAGGTCGAAGTGGATGCCCTCGAGGAGGATATCGGTGCTCACGACGGTTTTTCTGCCCCCGTGGTCGAGGACGGCGGCGTCGTCGCCGGCGGCGGTGAGCGTGGAGGGATTTTGACGGGAAAACCCGGCGGTGAGGCGGTCGATGAGGCCGAATTCCCCGAGCGAGGCGATTTCTGTGCGCATAGCAACTGTTTTTTGCGGACGAACGCCGCGGTTTAGTGGGGCGAAGTTACGACAAAAGGGCCGTTTCGGGCCGGAATCGGGCGGGTGGCAGGGTCGGATTTCTTTTTCTCCGCCCGCACAAATTTTCGGAGGGAGAAAAAAGGGGGACAAAAATTTTTTCGGAAAAAAAATTATCTTTGCGTCCGCTTTTTACCAAAAAAATCTCTTTATCAACGCGTAGCGACCTCATGGCCAAGCAATTTTACCAGTACCGCAACAAGCAGCAGCAGCAGCAAGACGGTACCGTTCAGCAGCAAGTTCAGGCTCCCCAGGGCGACGACACCTTGGTGGACATCACCGAGGTGAAGGGCCGTTTCGAGCAGTTCAACGAGAAATACGGCAAGTACGTCACTTATGTCGTGCTGGGCCTGGTCGGCTTTGTCATCGGGTACTTTGCTTTCAACAAGCTCTTCCATGAGCCGAAGGAAAAGGCTGCTGCCGAGGCTATCCTCGACGTGCAGGAGCAATTTGCGGTGGACTCCTTCCAAAATGTACTCGACGGAACCACGCGCACGATTTCGGGCGCCGACGGGGCCAGCACCACCGAGACCGTGATGGGCGCCCTGGAGATCATCAACCAGTACGGCGGCACCAAATCCGGCAACTTGGCCCATTTCTATGCGGGCGTGGCCTACCTGAAACTCGGCCAGTTCAACGAGGCCATCCAACAGCTCGAAAGTTTCGATGCCGGCTCCACCAGCATGGAGGCCAGCGCTTACTCCGCCCTCGGCGACGCCTACTCGGAGAACGGCGATTTCGACAACGGCCTCAAGTGCTACAAAAAGGCCTGTTCCCTCTCCGCCAACGATTTCTACACGCCGATGAACTTGTTCAAGGCGGGCATGCTCTCCGAAAAGCAGGGCAACCGCGGCGAGGCCAAGGAATTCTACGAGCGCATCAAGCGCGAATTCCCGAACTCGCCCGTTTCCGCGCAGGTGGATGCCTACATCGCCCGCGTGAGCGAATGATCCGCGCACGGGTTTTCCGCGCCGGAAAAGAGCCATCTTCCTGAACCGAGGTGGCTCTTTTTTTTTGCGGTTTCCCCATCTTTTCCAACGACCTTTTTGTTCAATACTTTGCTCGACCCAATCCCGTTTTCCACCATGTATTTCAACAATATCCTCGAAGCCATCGGCAACACACCTCTCGTGAAGCTCAACCGCATCGTGCAGGAGGTGCCGGCCACCGTGTTGGCCAAAATAGAAACCACCAATCCCGGCAATTCCGTCAAAGACCGCATGGCCCTGAAAATGATCCAGGACGCCGAGGCGAACGGAAAACTCCGGCCCGGCGGCACGATCATCGAATGTACCTCCGGCAACACCGGCATGGGTCTGGCCATCGCCGCAGTGGTCAAAGGATACAAGTGCATTTTCACCACCACCGACAAGCAGTCCAAGGAAAAGGTGGACATGTTGCGGGCCGCCGGCGCCGAGGTGATCGTTTGCCCCACCAACGTGGAGGCCGACGATCCGCGCTCCTACTACAAAGTGGCCGAACGACTGAGCAAGGAGATCCCCAACTCGTTCTGGTGCAACCAATACGACAACCTGTCGAACCGCACGGCGCACTACGAGAGCACCGGCCCCGAGATCTGGGAACAGACCGGCGGCAAGATCACGCATTTCGTGGTGGGCGTGGGCACGGGCGGCACCATTTCCGGAGTGGGCCGTTATTTGAAGGAAAAAAATCCCGACATCCAGATCTGGGGCATCGACACATACGGCTCCGTGTTCAAAAAATACCACGAGACCGGTATTTTCGACAAAAACGAGATCTATCCGTATTCCACCGAGGGCATCGGCGAGGACATCCTGCCCGCCAACGTGGATTTCAAGATCATCGACCACTTCGAAAAGGTGACCGACCGGGATGCGGCCGTTTACACCCGCCAGTTGGCCCGCCAAGAGGGCATCCTCGTGGGCAACTCCGCCGGTTCCGCCGTGGCCGGTATCGTGCAGATGCGCGAAAAACTGACCAAGGACGATGTGGTGGTGGTGCTTTTCCACGACCACGCCAGCCGCTATATGGCCAAGATCTTCAACGACGATTGGATGCGCGCCCGCGGTTTCCTCGACGACGAACTGACCGTGCGGGACATTTTGTCGAAAAAAACCGACAGGGCCTTCTTGCAGGTCGAGGTCGGCCAAACGGTCCGCCAAGCCCTGGCCACCATGAAAAGCCACGATGTGTCGCAACTCCCCGTGATGCGCGGCGACGAAATGGTCGGCTCGCTCACCGAAAACGCCGTGCTGAGCTTCCTGCTCGCCAATCCCCTCGAGCATGCCGAATGCGCCGTGGAATCGCTGATGGGCGAACCGTTCCCGATCGTGCCCACCGAACTGCCGATCTCCAAACTGGGGCACTACATCACCCGCCAAGTGCCGGCGGTGGTGGCCCGCGACAAGGCTGGGGTAATGCACATCGTCACGGATTACGACATCGTCCAATCGGTCGGCTGATCCGTGCCCCAACGCCCATGATCCGTCTGCTGTTGCTTTTGGGGGTTTGTCTCGGAGTTGGTCGCGCGAACGCACAGACTTTCGCGCTCTCGGACGAGTTTCCCCTGCCGCGCAACAGCGATTACACCCCGATCGGGGCCATCTCCGATACCTCGTACCTGCTGCTCGAACAGGGCAACCAATTTGAGGTAAAAGCGTTCGGGCCTGATATGAAGCCCCTGTGGACCCGTCCGCTCGGTTTGGAACTGCGCAACGCTGTGCGGTTGTCAGCGGCCGTTGCCCGCGAGGGATTCACTGTCGTGTACGCCCGGTCGCACCAGGGTAGCACCTGGGTAGAAGCGGCCCGCTGCGATGCCGCTGCCCGAGTGGACACGGTCTATCGGCTGCTCGCACTCCCAAGCCGAGAGGACCTGTACCCCGAGAACGCCGTGCTTTCCGAAGACCGCTCCAAAGTGCTCGTGTGGGCTGTTCTGCCGGGCTTTGATTTGGTCGCTTCTTGTTTCGACCTCGTAACCGGCAAGGCTCTTTGGGAGCACAAAATGGCTGGCAATTACCGCTTGTTCGAACAGGATTTCGAACAGATCGTGGTGGGCAACGACGGGGTGGCGTGGTTGGTTTTCGGAGAAAACAACCGGAAAAACCGTGCCCCAACGGCTTTTCGGATGGACCGACTCGGTATGGGCACCCCGACGACTTTTCGGGCGGACATGACCGGCAAGCACTGGACCTCGGTGCGTTTTGCCGTGGACAACCTCAACGGCAAACTGATCGGTGCGGGGCTGTATGCAGACAAATACACCGTTTCGGCCAAGGGCAGTTTCAACTTCGCGGCCTCGCTGTCGGGAAGAGATTCCGTGGCCGTGCATTTCGATGCCTTTACGCCGGAGTTCGTGGCCGGCTTGACCGGCAAAAAAGTACGCAAGCGCGTGGTCGGAGTGCCCGACCTGAAAGTTCGCGAAATGGTGCTGCGCCGCGACGGCGGGCTTTTGCTCGTGGCGGAGCAGTTCCGATTTTTTGTCCGCCGCGCCAACCCATCGCCCACCTTTTACGGCCGCGTGATACCGGGCGATACCCAGACAGACTACTACTACGACGACCTGTTGCTGCTATCCTTCAATCCCGATGGCGGCGTGCACTGGAGGCAGGTTCTGTACAAGCGGCAGGTCTCTCGGGACGACAACGGATTCTATTCCTCTTATTTCCTGATGAAAGCCCGCGCCAACCTGCGTTTTTTGTACAACGACGACATCCGCGCGGCCACGAATGTCAACGAGTACATCGTCAACGCGAGGGGCGAGTTCGAGCGCAGAAGCATCATGGAAACCGGCAAGGACAAGTTGGCCCTTTCCCTGCGCAACGCCGTGCAGATCGGTCCGAGCGCCCTGCTCGTAGTGAGCGAGCGCCGCAACGACCTGCGCTTGGTCAAAATCCAATATTGACCTGCGGCGGCGTTCCAA
Organism: Lewinellaceae bacterium; assembly: GCA_040380145.1. Lineage (GTDB taxonomy): Bacteria > Bacteroidota > Bacteroidia > Chitinophagales > Saprospiraceae > JBEIJQ01. The sequence continues at coordinate 19,085 of JBEIJQ010000041.1, forward strand.
TAACGGATTTTCGGTTCGATTTTTCACCCCAAAACATCCCCTTTACTCGGCGAAAACTCGTCCGAAGAGGGACGATTGGCGCTTTCGGAAGAGCACGGAGCCTATTTTTTACCAAATATTTATATTCAAAGTTTTATATATATAATTTTTTGTATTGAAAAAATTTTTTTGAAAAAAGTTCTGCGGGGCGGTTACTTTCGGGCACTGTTTTGGGATATATATGAGGAAACTCTGAAAAACCGTTTCCGCCCCTGCCCATGTCCCAAAAATACGATCGAATTTTCCGACAAGGCATGGCAAAACTCGCCATGCCCATTCTGGATCCTCTGTACGGATGGAACTGGAAAACAGCCGAACCCATTTCGGACAAGCATTTCGTGGATTTCAACTACGAAACGGATTTCCTTTTCCTGCTCGACAAAGACGATCCGGTCACCAAGTCCGTGCTCCACATCGAGTTCCAGACCAACAAGTCGAGAAGTCTTTCCCGGCGCATGTTGACTTATTTCGCGGTCCTCCACCAAAAGCACCAGTGTCCGGTGCTGCAGTTGGTCATTTTCCTGAAAAAGCGGAAAAAGACGGCCAGCCATTTCCGATTGTACATTCCAGGCCAAGTGGATTTTTCCTATCGGGCGCTGTTCCTGCACGAACTATCGTTTCAGCGTTTGATCGAGCTCGGCATACCGGAGGCCTTCGTGGTGGCCATTTTGTCGGATTTCGGCGACCTGAGCCCTGAGGAAGCCATGGCCCAAATCCTCTCGAACATCCAGGCCAAGAGCGACAACAATTCCTACTGGCAACACGTTCAAAATCTGGTCGTTTTGTCCGATCTTCGCAATCTGTCCTCCATTCTTCACCAACAACTCGACACCATGCCCAACATATACAAAACCCTGCTCCGAAAAGGCAAGACCGGCGAAAACCCCATCATCCACAACCTCCTCGAGGAAAGCCGAATGGAGGGCATTGTAGAGGGAGAGGCCAAAGGCCGTGTAGAGGGAGAGGCAAAAGGCCGTGTAGAGGGAGAGGAAAAAGGCCGCATGGAAGTTATGCGCAATTCCATAAGGGCCATGCTCAGCACCCAAAAATTTTCCGTCGAGGAAATTGCCGATCTGCTGAATGCTCCTTTGGAGCTGGTATGGTCGGTGCAGAGGGAATTGAGCAAGTAAATTGGCCGGTCCGAGGGCGGTCTTGAAAAGCCTTGGATGCCTCAGAGAAACCGGCGAAATACTGACCACCTACAATTTATCAGATCGGCACAGGGAAAAATACAAACAAAAAATTCCCAGCGGTCAGCCCTTGTTTAGCGCCCCCACGGCGTGGCTTGGGGCTTTGCCTCAGAAAACCAAACGGTTTCGGCAATTGTTGGTAGACCACATGGAACCGAGGATCCGAAATGGCCCCAATCATAGGGCATTTTTGCACTCGGCCGAAATGGATCGGCTTATAGCCGGTTTCTTTTGACCAAAAAATCCCCAAGAGGGCAATGTCCCGCTTACGCACCCATCATGGGTGCATCTCCTCCCTTTTTCACAAATGAGAAGATCCCAAAATCCCATAAACATTGGGCCATCAAAAAGATGCTCAAAAAGACACACAGACCGCCCCCAAAAACCAGTCAGCTCGACCAATCATTGTTTTGCCCATTTCAATGAAACGTAAAGTAAGTTCTGTGAAATTTTTTTGTGCAAAATTTTACACA
>JBEIJQ010000042.1:0-20769 GCA_040380145.1 Lewinellaceae bacterium
TCCGCCCCAACACGCCCGCCATCGCCGGACCGGCCGATCTTTGCGCGGGCTCGGTGGGCGTGTACGAGGTGGGGGCGGCCTCCCTCGGTTCGCGCTACTGCTGGACGGTGACCGGCGGCACGGTGCTGGCCCAAAACGGCAGTTCCATCACGGTGCAATGGCCCGACCAGCCCGGAACGGGCAGCCTCTCGGTGGTGGAAGTCAATTACTTGGACGCCGACGGCCCCACGCGCACCTTCGATGTGGAGATCCGGCCGGTGCCGGCCCTCGACCTCGATACGGTGGCCACGGTGTCGTGCCACGGCGGACAAGACGGCGGCCTGATCGCGCTCAGCGCGGGCGTGGGCGCCGGCACGGGCTTTTTGTGGGACGGCGGCCGGACCGATGCCGCGCTCGACAGCCTCGCGGCGGGCATTTATTCGGTGACGGTCACCAATCCTTTCGGCTGCACGACCTCCGCCACGGCATCGCTTTCGGAACCAATGGCGCTGGTGCTTTCGCTGACGGCGCAGCCCTCCACGGGCAACGACGGTTCGGCCGCCGCCGCGGTTTCCGGCGGTACGCCGCCTTATGTCCTGCTTTGGGACACCGGCGCGCAGACCGACAGCCTGCAGCAGCTTGCTCCGGGCCTGTACGCGCTTACTGTCACAGATGCCAACGGATGTGCGATTTTCGACAGCGTACGGGTAGACTCCCTGCCCGTGACGGGACTGCCCGAAAGCCCGCAAAATCTTTCGGAAGCATGGATCTTCCCCAATCCGGGCACCGGAGCGCTCACGCTGCGCACCGCGCACTGGACGGCCGAACGGGCGGTTTTGTACGATCTCCAAGGCCGCAGCCTCGGCGCTTGGCGTTGGCCGGCCGCTGCCCCCGACCTGTCGCTCGACCTGTCTCACCTGCCCGCCGGCGTGTACTGTTGGGCCCTGCTCGGCACGGACGGCCGCACGAAGTCGCTGGTTTGGGAGAAACGGTAGGGAAGGCAGGAAAAAGGCTGGATTTTGCTTGTTCTTTTTTTGCAAAAAAAAGAGGAACCCACTGACCCAAAGGTCCGAAAAGGGTAATCGTATCGCCCACAAGGCAAAAAATCCTGTAAATCCTGAAATCCTGATTCTGACAAAAAATTCCCTCAATGGGGACCTTCGGCGCAGCCTTTCAGCAAGTGGCCCAAGGCCCTCGGGTACTTTTTGACGACTTCGTTGCGCAGCTTGCTTCTTTGGGGCTTCAACAGTTCCTGTCGGCCGTCTTCGTGGATGAGGGTGCGGTGCTCCAGCCCGTTTCGATACCAGTACAGTTGGTTCAGCAGCTGCCCCGCGTAGCCGATATTTCCTTGGTAATTTTGCAGTTGCACAAACCGGGCGCGTTCTTTGCCGAGGTTGTCGAGGACCAACGGTTTTTCGCCCTTTTTCTCTACTATGTAAAAAAGCACCAAGTGGTTGATGAAGTGCAGCGCGTTCTGCAGCCAGCCGGAAACGCCGTGGTTGGACAGTTTCCGTAATTCCAGACAGGATTCCAGGCAGCTCAGCGCATCGTCGGTGGCCTTGTCGAAAACATCTTTGCCGAGGAGCCACTCGAAATCGTGCAAAAGGTCTTTCCGGGTGACATCCTCGCAGAAATACGCGAAAGGGCGGGTCTTGGCCTGCCTTTTTTTGTCCTCGTGGGCAAAATACTCCAAGAGTTGGGCCTGGCGCAGGAGGCTGATCTCCGCGGCCTGGGGCTCGGCGGCCCGGTTTTCTATTTCCTGCAGCTCGAGAAAATTCATAATCCGAACCAGTATTTGATCTCGTCCATAGTTTCGCTGCCCGGGTTGGCGAACAGGCAAGAGGAGAGATGGTTTTTCAGATATGGTTCCCGATCTTCCCGGATGGCCGTCCGCAGGGAAGCGTACAGTTGGTGGGTGGGCTTGAGGTGCTTCAACAAAATCGTGTAGTAGCCCATCCGCACCAGGCCGGAGGGTTCTGCCTTGCCTTTTCTGAACAGTTCCTGCAGTTCGGTGATGCTGAAAGTGTGGGCCGTGGCCAAGTTGGACAGGATCTGGTAGCGCACCCATTCGTAGTTGTGGAACACGGGCACGAGGGCTTCGAGGCGCTTGGCGATCTGTTCGTTGGGGCCGTACTGATTGAGATTCCAACAGAAATGATTGGCCTTCCAGAAAAAATGCTCGAGGCAGAACAGCCAAATCTCGATCATTCGGGGGTCCAAAACGGGTTGGCCGTGGTCGTTCAGGATGGAATTGGCGCTGCGCCAGCGATAGGCCAGCGTCACGATGTCTTTTTTCAGCGTCTCGTCCTTGAGGAGGTTGCGGGCGTTGAAGTCGGGTTGGCCGAGTTGCCCGAATTTTTCCAGCAGGATTTTCTCCGACTCTTCGATTTCTTTTTTGCAAAAAGCGATCAATTCGTCGCCCCGAATGGCTTTCATGACCGATTTTTTTTCCTGTTCACCGTCGGAGCCCTGTTCGATCAGCGCGAATTTGGCTTCGGTGTCTTCTGGGAGCGACAGGACAGCCGTTTCTTCCGCGCCGGAAACGGTCAGCAGCTGCATTTTTTCCGCTTCGCGGTTCTCTCCGATCTCGTCGATGGAAGTCTTTTTGGTGTTCAGCGAAAGGCCGCGCCCTTTCAGGAAATTGTCTATTTTGACCAAGGCATCCGTCAATTTGGCCTCGGTGGCCTCGTAGATCCGGATATCGTCCATGTAGCGGTAATAGACATATCCGTCTTGGGACAGGTCGTTGTCGAGATCGAACAGCAGCAGGTTGGCGAAAAAGAGCGAAGGGGGCGGCCCTTGGGGGATGCCCACGCCGGGCGTGAGGGATTCTTTGGTGCCGGAGTACAGGTTGAGGCATTCGCCGAGCAGATCCAGGATCTCGGGCTCCACGCCGAATTTGTGCAGGGTCAGCAGCAATTTCGAGTGCGGGATCGCATCGAAAAAGCCGGTGATGTCGGTCTCGAACTTGAAACGGACGCTCCGGTCGTCCAGCTCGGTGTTGATGGACTGTACGAACTTGTTGTACAGCGGCAGGTAATATTGGAAAAAGAAAAACTCCGGATCCTCTTCGTCCAGCAATGCGAGGCCTTTTTCGACTTCGGGGTGCAGCACGCTGCCATAGACGAACTGGTTGTGGGCCTCCATCCTTTTGTAGTTGGCCGCCGCCACCGTATCGGCAATGGCCTGATACACGAGAGCGTCCTCCACGCCGAGGACCGTTTTGGTGCGGTGGGTGCGGGAAACCTTGGGTTCGAGGTATTTGAACGGCCTGCTCGGCTTGAACCGGCCGCTGAGGACCAGTTCGGAAAGCCTTTTCAGATTGTTGTCGAGGTCGATAGAAAACAATTCGATCCCGAAAAAATCCTTCGTGTCCCTGCCCGTGGAACGGACCATGCGCTCCCACGCCAAGCGGAGATTGCGGGGCGAAAAGTATTTTTCGAAAATGCGGGGCGTGTTGTTCATCTCGTTCGTCGGATCGGGACGCGAAGATAACTCGATTTTTGCAAGTCGGAAAAACCTCCGCCCAAATTGCGGCGATCGTTCTTTTGCGGTGCAGTTTTGGTGCACGGCAAGGGCGTGCACCGTATGTTTTGGCTATTGCCCAACCCATTGCGGTGGTTCCCCCCCCCATTGCCCACTACCGCTGAGGGACCCTCTTTTTTTCCAAAATCCCCATCCAAAACTTGTCCTACCCGCCCCTCTTATTTGCTCCTTATCCGACCAAGGGGTAACTTTGCGCCCGATGTCCAAGATTTTCATCACGCGGGAGCAGGGCCCCGAAAGCCCTTTGCGGCGGCGTTTGGAAGCCGCCGGCCACCTCGTGGAGGGCCGGTCGCTGGTGGAATTCGGGCCGGTGGGTGGCTGGACCTTGCCCGATCTGGGACCGTCGGACTGGATTTTTTTCTATAGCCCGCGCGGAGCGCGGTACTTTGCCGAGGGCCTTGGCGGGAAGCAGTTGCCCCGAGGGGTGCGCTTGGCGGCGATCGGCGCGGGCACGGCCGGAGCGGTGGAGGAGGCCCTGCGCCGTTGGCCCGATTTCGTGGGCAACGGCGACCCGTCGGAAACCGCCCGGGCCTTTGGCGTGATCGCGTGGGGGCGCACCGTGGTGTTTCCCGGGGCACGGCGCTCCGAGCGGTCGGTGCGGCGGCTGTTGGGCGATTCGGTGCAGGGCATCGATCTCACCGTGTACGACAACCAACCGATCGCCGGCACTTTCCCTTGTCCGAAGGCCGATGTGCTGGTCTTCACCAGTCCGATGAACGCCCGGACCTATTACGATCGTTGCGCGCCCCGGGGCGAGACCGTGCTGGCCATCGGACAGACCACCGCTGCCGCGCTGCGGGAACTGGGCCGCACGGAGGTACTGGTATCCGAGGAAGCCGACGAGGGCTCCTTGGCAGAACTGTGCCTGCGGGCCCTGTGAGGAAATTTGTCGGCCCGCCCGGAACTTTCGCCCTTTTTCGCTATTTTTACAGACGGATCCGTTCGACGCGTCTTTGGCGCGCCCGTGAACAGACGCCCTTCCCGCAAAAAGCACTTGAATTTATCCATGCAGACCAGAAACGAGACCGAGCTCATCAAATACAAGTTCCGCGACCTGAAAGTGTACTGTTCGACGGAGTGGTTGGCCGACAACAAAAAGAAATACCGACAAGTTTTCGACCGCTACGAAACATCTTATCTGTACGCCGAACTTTCTTTTTTCAACAAACACTTCGACGTGGACGATTGGGACGCCCGCATCGTGCTGAAGTGCTTTTCGTTGAAAAAAGGCAGAAAAGAACTCTGCGACCTGCATTTCGAACGGAAGATCAGTCGGTACGACAACGTCGTGTACATCCGAGAGGGCTGGGGCAACAAAAAATCCGGGACCTTTTGGAAGCGTGGCACCTATTATTGGGAGGCCTACATCGACGGCACCAAGGTGGCCACCAAATACTTTTATGTGGAAGACACCGGACGCGCGGAGCACGATTCCGACGCGTATGCCCATTTGCGCGCCGTCCGCTTGTACGAAGCGCCCCACGAGGACGTGCCGCGCGAAGAGCGCCGGTACCTGCGTGCATTCGCACAAGACGACACCCGGTACGTTTTTGCCGAGATCCAGTTGGAAAACATGCTGGTCAACCGCAGTTGGTACTGCGAGCTGGTGGTCAAATTCTACAACGGGGCCCGCGAGTTGAAAGGGCAGACCGTGCGCCTGCAGCGGGTGGACAAAGACGACGAGCTGATCGATCTGGCGGTTTCCTGGGGCTCCAACGCGAGGGGTGCTTGGCGGGAAGATCGCTACACCGTGGAAATCGTCTTCATGGACCGCCTGTTGGCCGTCGTGCCCTTCGAGGTTCGGGAAACGGCCGAAGAAGGGTACGCGCCCCTGATCTCGCCCTTTCAGGCCCTGCCCCTTTCGACGGCACAGCCCGTACACACCGGCACCGAAAAATTCGAAGAGGTGATCGCCGATCTGGACGCGCTGATCGGCTTGGCCGACATCAAAAACAAAGTGCGCGAGCACGCCCAATACCTCCAGTTTCTGCAACTGCGCCGCAACAAGGGATTCGACGAGAGCGAGTCCATCAACATCCACTCGGTGTTCATCGGCAATCCCGGTACGGGCAAGACCTCCGTGGCCAAAATGATGGGCCGCCTGTACCGCAGCATGGGGCTGCTGACCAAGGGCCATGTGCACGAGGTGGACCGCGTGGACCTCGTGGGCGAATACATCGGACAAACGGCCCCCAAAGTGAAGGAAGCCATCGAAAAGGCGCGCGGCGGGGTGCTGTTCATCGACGAGGCCTACTCCCTGGCCCGCGCCAACGACGACACCAAGGATTTCGGCCGAGAGGCCGTGGAGATCCTCGTCAAGGAAATGTCGGAGGGCGGCAGGGACCTTGCGGTGATCGTGGCCGGCTACCCCAAGGAAATGAAACATTTCCTCGAGAGCAACCCCGGCCTGAAATCCCGCTTCAAGATGTTCTACGAGTTCACGGACTACCTGCCCGACGAACTGGTGCGCATCGCCGATTTCACCTGCGCGCGCAAGCATGTGCATTTCGCACCCGAGGCCGGCCCGCTGGCCGAGGAGATGATCATCGCCGCGTACCGCAAACGCGACCGCACCTTCGGCAACGCCCGTTTCGTGAACGACCTCGTGGAACAAGCCAAGATCCAGATGGGCCTCCGCTCGATGGAAACCCCTGCCCCCCACCTCTTGACCGCCGAAGAACTTTCCCGCATCGAAACGGTCGACTTGGAGCGCATCGAGCTGGGCAAACCGCGCCGCCTGCCCGATCTGCCGATCGACCGCAAACTCCTCGACGAGGCCCTGGCCGAACTCGACAGGATGATCGGCATCGGCGGCATCAAGGACGAGATCCGCCAAATGGTGCGGCTGGTGCGCTTTTACCGCGAATCGCGCCGCGATGTGCTCAACAAGTTTTACCTCCACACGGTGCTGGTGGGCAATCCCGGCACGGGCAAGACCACCGTGGCGCGCATCCTGGCCAAGATCTACAAGGCCCTCGGCATCCTCGAACGCGGTCACATCGTCGAAACCGACCGCCAAGGGCTCGTGGCCGGCTTTGTGGGGCAAACGGCCACCAAAACGGCCGAAAAGGTCGAAGAGGCGATCGGCGGCGTGCTGTTCATCGACGAGGCCTACGCCCTCACCGACGCCGCGCCCCGCGCGGGCGGCGATTTCGGATCGGAAGCGGTCCAGACCCTCCTGAAAAGAATGGAGGACCGCCGCGGCGAGTTTTTCGTGTTCGTGGCCGGTTACCCCGACAACATGGAGGCCTTCCTCAAGGCCAATCCGGGCCTGCGCTCGCGCTTCGACAAGACCTTCCGCTTCGAGGATTATTCGCCCGACGACCTGTACGAGATCGCCGTCCAGATGCTCCGCGAAGAGGGTCTGACACCCACGCCGGAGGCCGGCGAACACCTCCGCCGGTACCTGCGCTTCCTGCACGAGTACCGCGACAAGTACTTCGGCAACGCCCGGACCGTGCGCGGGGTCGTCACCGAGGCGGTCAAATGCCAGAGCCTGCGCCTGTCGGAAATGCCCCAAGAGGCCCGCACCCCCGATGCCGCCGGCATCCTCGCGCTGGAAGACCTCGAACAGTTCAAGCTCGACAAATCCTCGTTCAGTTTCGGCCGGTCCTCGATCGGTTTCAGGCAGTAGCGGGAGCCGCGGGGCGGTTGCGGTGCTTTTTTTCCTTTTTTTGAGAAAAAGGGTAAAAAAAACATCGGATCGGATTTCCGAGATGGCGTGGAACATTCCGCAGCCGATCAAGGTAGGCGATTTCTCCCGTCGGATCAGGGGAAATGCTATTTTTGCCATGGCCCGGCCCAATCCGCACACGCGCCCGGCAAAACCGCACCCGTTGGTTTTGCCCCGTTTTTTCGACAGTTCTTCGGGCGGATTTTTCGATACGCACATGGCACAGGACAAACCGACCAGAATAGAATATTTGGACAGCGTTCGGGGCCTCGCCTCGCTGATGGTGGTGCTGTACCATTTCGTCGGCTGGCAATTCCAGGGGCGCCCCGAGTGGATCCACGGCCTTTCGATCGTTTTCAACGGTTCGGACGCGGTCTCCCTGTTTTTTGTCCTGAGCGGATTCGTCTTGACGTACAAATACTTCCGGCAAGACAAGTCGTTGCCCCTGCAGATCGATTACCCCAAGTATCTGATCGGCAGGATCTTCCGGTTGTATCCGGCCTTTTTGGTCACGCTTTTGGTCAGTTTCCTTTGGGTGAACCGCCAACAAATGGACGGGAATCTTTTGTTCGATGTTTTTTTGAAAAACAAGCGTCAGTTTTGGGAAGAAGCCGTGTTGTACCGCAATTCTTTTCCACTGGTGGGGCAGGCCTGGACCTTGGCCGTCGAAATGACCGTTTCGGTTTTGGTGCCTTTGTTCGCCTTGTTTTTATGGCACAATCCGCGCCATTTCCCGTACCTGATGATCGTTTGGCTGCCGATGGGGATATTTTTTTCCCAGTTCGGATTTCATTTCATGTTGGGAATGCTCCTTTCCTACCATTTCGACGCTGTCCGAAACTACGACCTCAAAAAGGCCAAATGGTATCCGTACCGCTATCTGCTGTATCTGTTGATCGGGGTGCTGTTCAGTTATCGCCACCTTTCGGCGCTGAAACCTTTGGGTCCCACCTTTGTGTATTTCACCGAGACCTTTCTCGGGGTAAATGCTTTTACCTATTCGGGCATCGCCTCGTTTTTCCTGTTGGCCAAGATCGTCCATTCGCCTCGTCTGCAAAGGGTTTTGGAGGTTGGGCCCCTGCTTTTTCTGGGCAGAATTTCTTACGGTTTATATTTGGTGCACTGGGCAGTGTTGTTCTATTGGCTGAACGGCCATCGATCGTTTTTCGAAACATGGGCCGGCCAACAGGCCTGGCTCTTGATGTTGTCCGTTTTTTTGGCCGTCTCCGTTTTGTTGTCCACCCTGCTTTATTACGGGGTGGAAAAGCCGTTCATTTCTTTTGGGAAAAAAATGGCCGCCAAAGCGGGGAACCGTTGAGGGGCGGGCCGAGGGCCTATTTTCACAGAGGACGGCCGCATTCCCGATTTTCCGTCCCCTCGCCCGCCGAATTAACATTTCGTTTGCCCGAGTTGCGCCGACGGGGCTTATTTTTGCGGACATATTCAAGCCCAGTTCCATGACTTTCCGGTTGTTTTCCCTTTGCCCGCTGTTTGTGCTGGCTTTTGTGGCCCTGTGCGGCCATGCGTCCGCCCAAACTGCCCCCGTCCGTTTGTCGGCCTCCGGCGGCGCGCTGCCGCCCCATGCCGAGCGGCTCGGCGACGATAGCCGGGACATCGGTCGGGACAACCTGCTGAACGAACGTTTGCTAGACCTCGTGGAAGTGCGCAGCTTGGATTCCCTGCTCGGCAAACGACGCATCAAGCACCGTTTTTGGGGGATCCGGATGCCTTGGCTGATCGGTCTGCGCTGGGAACGCCTCGATCCGGCCAAGCGCAAGTTCGTGGGCACCTGCCGCAACGATCTGCACCAATACGTGTTCGGTTCGTCCAACGAACACGACGTGAATTTCGATCTCGTGCCGCACCTCCCCCAATATGTGGACGTGCTGTACCGGGCGCTGGATTTCCAGTTCGGATCCGGCCGCAGCTCGCTCATCACCGACCGCCGCGCCAAGGGCAGGGCCCGCGACCGCCTGTGGCGCGTCCGCCGTCTGCACTGCGAATGCACCCCGCCGTACGACCACCACCGCCTGCTGGATTCATTGGTGTACCCCGTGTTGGACGGCAACACCTTGGTGAACCACCCCAATTTCCGTGAGCCCAAGCCCAGCATCGGGCTGTACGGGCCGCTGGTGGCCGACTGCAACCACACCTGCCATCCCGAGATCCATCCCTACGAATGGCTTTGGTGGCGCGATCTCCACGACGCACAAAGCCCCGGCCACCAGGTCTGGTTCGCCCTTTTTCTGCGCGACGACAGCCAACGCATGAAGGCTTGGCAAAAAGGGCCGCGTTTGGGCGAGATTTCCCTGCCGTTGGTTTTTTCTTTGGAAAAAAAAGAATGGCTTATCTCGATCCGCCACCTCATACATACGCCCGTCGAGAAGCCTTCGGACAACCTGCTCGGCGAACTGGTCGCGGGCCAGCCCGCCGAAACATTCGACGGCCCCTCCGCAGAAGTGCCCGTGACGGTGGAAGGCGCCGGCGAACACATCCTCGTGCTTCGACAGGAAGGGCCTGCGGCCAAGGGGCAGTGGAAGTACCGCCTCGGCGAATGGGCCGTCGATCCGGTCAAAAAAATCGCCTTCGTCCGCCTGCACCTGTACGTGGCCGCCCAAAACCTCTATGCCGTGCGCGTGGAGGCCGGAAAATGAGTTTTTTTGCCCTACACCAAAGAAATAATCTTTGGGCAGGCACAATTTTGGGGCACAAAACGTAACTTTGCGCCGATTTAAGGCGAATCCCGGCCCAAAAGCCGACTTTTTTTCGCACAAATCTTTCCTTTTCAGCGGATTAAAAAAAGAGCACGTACATTTTTCACCGTTCATATTCCCCTTCGTTTATGTCCCAGAACTCCGGTCAAATCAAGCAGGTCATCGGCGCCGTGGTGGACGTCAGTTTCTCCGCCCCCGGCTCCCGTCTTCCCGAAATCTACTCCGCCCTGACGGTCGAACGCCCCGGCGCCGCCCCGCTCGTGCTGGAAGTACAGCAGCACCTCGGAGAAGACAGCGTGCGCGCCATCGCCATGGATTCCACGGAAGGCCTCACCCGCGGGATGACCGTGGTGGACTCGGGCAAGACCATCGTGGTGCCGGCCAACGACCTCATCAAAGGCCGCCTGCTCAACGTGACCGGTGACGCCATCGACGGCCTCGGCGAGGTTTCCCGCGAAAAAGGCTCGCTGTCCATCCACCGCAAGCCACCTCGCTACGAAGACCTCTCCACGGAAGCCGAAGTGCTCTACACGGGCATCAAGGTGATCGACCTGATCGCTCCGTACCTGAAAGGCGGCAAGATCGGTCTCTTCGGCGGCGCCGGCGTGGGCAAGACGGTGCTCATCATGGAACTGATCAACAACATCGCCAAGGCTTACTCGGGCATGTCGGTGTTCGCCGGCGTGGGCGAGCGCACCCGTGAGGGCAACGACCTCCTGCGCGAGATGATCGAGTCCAATGTCATCAAGTATGGCGACGAATTCAAACACTCCATGGAAGAAGGCGGTTGGGACATCTCCAAAGTCGACCGCAAGGAACTGGCCTCCTCGCAGGCCACCCTCGTGTTCGGCCAGATGAACGAGCCCCCCGGAGCCCGCGCCCGCGTGGCCCTCACCGGTCTCACCGTGGCCGAGTACTTCCGCGACGGCGACCTCAACGATGTCAACGGCGGCCGCGATATCCTGTTCTTCATCGACAACATCTTCCGCTTCACCCAAGCGGGCGCCGAAGTTTCGGCCCTGTTGGGACGTATGCCTTCGGCCGTGGGTTACCAGCCCACCTTGGCCACCGAAATGGGCCTGATGCAAGAGCGCATCACCTCCACCAAGCGCGGCTCCATCACCTCGGTGCAGGCCGTGTACGTGCCCGCCGACGACTTGACGGACCCGGCCCCCGCCACCACCTTCGCCCACTTGGACGCCACCACGGTGCTCTCGCGCAAACTGGCGGCCCTCGGCATCTATCCCGCCGTGGACCCGCTCGACTCCACCTCGCGCATCCTCAGCCCGGCCATCCTCGGCGACGTACACTACAACTGCGCCAACCGCGTGATCAACACGCTGCAGCGCTACAAAGAACTGCAGGACATCATCGCCATCCTCGGCATGGAAGAACTTTCCGAAGACGACAAGCTGGTGGTTACCCGCGCACGCCGCGTACAGCGCTTCCTGTCGCAGCCATTCCACGTGGCCGAACAGTTCACGGGCCTCAAAGGCGTATATGTGAGCATCGAGGATACGATCCGCGGTTTCAACATGATCCTCGACGGGGAAGTGGACGAATATCCGGAAGCGGCCTTCAACCTCGTGGGCACCATCGAAGATGCCATCGAAAAAGGCAAAAAGCTCATCGCCGAGGCCGCCAAGTAATCGGCGCCGCCCCGCTTTTCGAGCTTCCGCGCGACTTTTCCACTTTTTCGACCATCCAAGCCCTTTATGAATATCTCCGTATTGACCCCCGACCGCAAGGTTTTCGAAGGCGATATCTCGTCCATCACCGTGCCCGGCTCCAACGGCCAGTTGCAGGTGCTGAAAAACCACGCACCGTTGGTTTCCTCCCTGGGCAAAGGCGAGGTGCGCTTCGTCAAATCCGACGATGGCCGCAAGCAGTCCTTCTCCATCACGAGCGGCTTCGTCGAGGTGCTCAACAACGAGATCTCGCTCTTGGTGCAAGGCTACAATGCCGTCGAGATGGACAACGAGAAAAAATGAGCGTACCCGGCCAGCTCCTCTGGCCCGCCCTATGATCCAAAGAAAAAGCCCCGCCGTTTTCGGCGGGGCTTTTTCTTTTTCCCCAAAGGGGGAAAATTTGTCCGGGGCCTCAAAAATCCTCTCCGAACGAGATCACTTGGTTTTCGCGGCCGGCCATCACGCCGGCTTTCTGGTAGTCGCCCACCCGTCTTTCGAAAAAGTTGGTCTTGCCCTGCAACGAGATCATTTCCATCCACGGGAACGGATTGGACACGTTGAAGATGCGCTCGCAGCCCAACGACACCAGCAGACGGTCGGCCACGAAACGGATGTAGTCCGACATCAGGTCGGCGTTCATGCCGATCAAAGAAACCGGCAGCGCGTCGCGGACAAATTCGATCTCGTAATCCACCGCCTCGCGGATGATGCTCTGCACCTCTTCCTGCGGCAGCTTATGCTGCAGCATCGAGTACAACAGGCATGCAAAATCGCAGTGCATGCCCTCGTCGCGGCTGATCAGTTCGTTGGAAAAACAAAGCCCCGGCATCAGTGCACGCTTTTTCATCCAGAAAATAGCGCAGAACGAACCGGAAAAGAAAATTCCCTCCACGGCCGCAAAAGCGATCAGACGGTGCGCGAAACTCGGCGCGTCCGTGATCCAGCGCAAGGCCCAATCCGCTTTCTTTCGCACACAGGGCACCGTTTCGATGGCGTTGAACAGCCGCTCCTTCTCCGCCGGATCCTTTATATAGGTGTCTATCAAAAGACTGTAGGTCTCCGAGTGGATGTTTTCGATCGCGATCTGGAACCCGTAAAAGCAGCGCGCCTCGGGGATCTGCACCTCCCCCATCAGGTTGACCGCCAGGTTTTCGTTCACGATGCCATCGCTGGCCGCGAAAAACGCCAGCACATGCTTGATGAAATGGCGCTCATCCGCGTTGAGCTTGCCCTCCCAATCGCCAAGGTCCGGCGCAAGGTCTATCTCCTCCGTGGTCCAGAAACTGGCCTGGGCTTTTTTGTACATTTTCCAGACCTCGTCGTGCTGGATAGGAAAAAGGACGAACCGGCCGGGATTTTCCTGGAGCAACGGCTCGTTGCGATCCATCGGGGAGTGTTCGGTGGTCATGGGGAGATCAAGTTTATCGTGGTGAAATATGGTTTGTGGATGATTTTCGGAGAAAATAGGGATTTGGGCGTTGCACAAAAAACGGATCTCCATAAAGGCTTCTCCATAAAAAGTGCGAAAGCGGCCTTTTTGTTGCTTCAAAACTACGATGAAACAAAGGGAGGTGCCCGAAAAGTTTTCCACACCTGTGGATAACTTTTCGGGCCGTTGGCTCCTGGGCAAAACTTGTTCGCAAACCGACGGTTACACCATCTGGCAAAGTATCTTTGCGCACTAATTTCCTTTATTATGATCGAAACGGACATCCTCATCATCGGTGCCGGGCCCGTCGGCCTGTTCACGGTATTCGAAGCGGGTTTGGTCAAACTGCGCTGCCACCTGATTGATTCTTTGCCCCAGCCGGGCGGACAGCTCACGGAAATCTACCCCAAAAAGCCCATTTACGACATTCCGGGCTTCCCCGACGTTTTGGCGGGCGATCTGGTGCGCAACCTGCTCAAACAGGCCGAGCCGTTCAAGCCGGGATTCACCCTCGGCGAGCGGGCCGAGACCTTGGAAAAGACTGCTGACGGCCGTTTTCGGGTGACCACCGATCGGGGCACGGTGCACGAAGCGCCCGTGGTGGCCATCGCGGGCGGACTGGGCTGTTTCGAGCCGCGCAAACCGCCCATCGAAAACCTGCCGCGCTACGAGGACCGCGGCGTGGAGTACATCGTGCGCGATCCAGAACTGTACCGAGGCAAGCGCGTGGTGGTGGCGGGCGGGGGCGATTCCGCGCTCGATTGGACCGTTTACCTGGCCGATGTG
Organism: Lewinellaceae bacterium; assembly: GCA_040380145.1. GTDB lineage: Bacteria > Bacteroidota > Bacteroidia > Chitinophagales > Saprospiraceae > JBEIJQ01. The sequence goes on from JBEIJQ010000042.1 coordinate 13,816, forward strand.
GCCGAAAAGATCTATCTGGTGCACCGCCGCACGGAGTTTCGCGGCGCTCCGGATTCCGTAGAAAAAGTACTGCACCTGAACGCTTCCGGGCGCATCGCGCTCGTCACCGAGGCGGAGGTGGTAGGGCTCTTGGGCGAAGAGCGGCTGACCGGTGCCGTGGTGCGACAAAACTCCGGCGGCGAAACCGTTTTGGAGGTCGATCATTTCGTACCGCTTTTCGGACTGACCCCCAAACTCGGCCCATTGGCCGATTGGGGCCTCGAGATCCGCGACAACGCCCTGCCCGTGGATACTTTCGATTACAGTACCAACGTACCCGGTATCTATGCCATCGGCGATATCAACACCTACCCGGGCAAGCTGAAACTCATCCTCTGCGGCTTCCACGAAGCCACGCTGATGGTGCAGTCGGCCTGGAAGCGGATCAACCCCGACAAGAAATTCTCTCTGAAATACACCACCGTACAGGGCGTACAGGGTTTTTGACGCCGCTCTGAAAAAAAAGGCCCCAAAACGATGCGTTTTGAGGCCTTTATCTGCCCGAAGAGAGATGTAAAAATTGATTGTACTCTTAGCGTGTGTGCGCTTACTTGCGTGCGGGAATCTTGGCGGCATTAACAATGCCGTTGGTCAAGGAAAAAAGGGAAATCAACGGCGGTTTTTCGAGGGGACCATGTTCACCAAAAGCAGGGTGATCCCTCCGAGAACCGCGGTGACCAAGGTGATGCATAGAATCAGCATGGGCAACGATAAATTGAATTGTCAAAGATGCGTGTTCGTAATCGACCGCGAATATAATGCGCCCGCCGCCTTTTTTGTTTCCTTTTTTCCTTTTTTTTTAAAAAAAATTACGTTTAGAAAAAACAAAAGTCGGATCGTCGATACGGGTAATTCAATTTAATGTAAATCAATAAAATGCAAAATAGGGAAACGGCTATCCCCTTGTACGAAAACAGATGATCCGAAGCAAAGCGGAAGATCCCTCGGCCCGTCGGGCCCACAAAGTCCGTCGGCGTTTTTTCGTTTCTTTGCTCCCTATGAAAATCGTATCGTACAACGTCAACGGAATCCGGTCGGCCATCTCCAAGGGTTTTTACGAATGGCTGGCCGAAGAGTCTCCTTTTTTGGTGGGACTTCAAGAGACCAAGGCCTCTCCGGATCAAGTGGATCTGGCACCTTTGGAGACGATGGGCTACCATCATTTTTGGTGCAGCGCCGAGAAAAAAGGCTACAGCGGCGTCGCGCTGTTCTGCCGTGCCCGGCCCGACCGTGTCGTCTATGGGATGGGCGATGCCGGGTTCGATGCCGAAGGCCGCGTGATCCGGGCCGATTTCGGTTCTTTGACCGTTCTGTGCGCCTATTTCCCTTCCGGCACCACCGGCGATGTGCGGCAAACGGAGAAGTACCGTTTTCTGGATCTGTTTTTCGGTTTTGTGCAAGAGCTACGCAAAAGCCGCCCCCACTTGGTGGTGCTGGGCGATTACAACATCGCCCACCGGGAGATGGACATCCACGACCCCAAGGGGAACCGCAACAGTACGGGCTTTTTGCCCGAAGAGCGGGCTTGGATGGACAAGTGGTTTTCGTCCGGTTTTGCCGACAGTTTTCGGGCCGTGCACCCAGATCTGCAAAAATACAGTTGGTGGACCTTCCGGGCCAATGCCCGGGCCAACAACAAGGGTTGGCGGATAGATTACATCAGCGTTTCGGAACCGTTGGCGCCTTATGTGGCCACAGCCGATCTGCTCAACGAAGTGACGCATTCCGACCACTGCCCCTGCGTGATGGTGCTGAAAGAGACTTTCGTCGGGCAGTAGGCCGGCTGTCCGCGCGGCGATCAGAAGCTCGGACAGCCGTTGTTGCGCGGGCCCCGGTTCGGATTGATGTACATCAGGTGGAGTTCCAGGGCGCCCCGTCCCTGGGAAACTTGGCTGAGGGCAGACACGTTGGTGTCGTAGCTCAGGGCGATCTGGACGTTTTTGAGATCGATGCCCGTGGAAGCGATGAAAGATTCGCCTCCGGGCGCACCCGAACGGAAACTGTTGACCAGACGGAACCAAGCGCCTATGCGGAAGGCCACGTCGTCTTTGGCTTTTTGGAATTTCAGACCGGTGCCCATGTTGATTTCCATGGAAGGCCCTTGGCCCATCACCACGAGGCCGGGCAGTAGGCTGAGGGGAGATTTGGAACGCTTGTAGCGGCCCAGTTGCATCTCGCCGCCCGCGTGGATGGTCCAGCGCATGTACAACGGGTCGCGGCGGCCGCTCAGAAGCGACACGTCGGGCTGGCTGAGGTGAGCGGCCGAAAGACCGGCGTAAAAACTGCGGCGCGGTCCGTACACGCCGTACCACATCACACCGGCGCTCATGTCCACGAGCGTTTTGTTGTTGCGCAAACTGCTGCCCTCGCCGTTGGCCAAGTTGGGATCGAAGCCGTCGCCGTTGAACTGTGAGGCGGTCTGGGCGGCGCTCAGATCGAAACTGCGCTGGCCAAAGCCCATTTGCGCGCCCGCGCACAAGAATTTGTTGCCTTTTTTCCAAGCTTTGGGACGGCCCAGCATTTTCTGGTAGCTGAAGCTCAGCTGCGCCTCGAGGTGGCTCAGGCCGAGCGAGCCCGCTTTGTCGTTCAGCACCGTCAGACCGATGCCCCAAAGATCGTTTTTGTGGGCCATCATCCGGTAATCGGCGCCGACGCCGTAGGTCTGAAAGGCGTTTTTGCCGAAAATGCCCGCCCACTGGGAACGGTAGTTGCCGTAGACCCGGAGCGAACCCTCGAAAACGCCCGTCATGGCCGGATTGAGGCGCATCGGGCTCATGTTGAACTGCGAATAACGGGCATCTTGGGCCCGGACGCCCCAAGCCAAGGTGCCGATCAGGAAAAGCGTAAGGAATTTTTTCATGCGCCGACGGACGATAAAGGAAAACAAAAACGCGTAAACTCTTTTTTGGAAAAAGAAGGACGAAAGTACGCAGGGGTTCGCGAAAAACGAAATTTTGCGGCCAATTATTGCGCGGAAAGTACAGACGAGCTCTAAACGCAGGATGCGCTCCCGGTGCTGCCAGCGGGCCAAAGAACGACGGGTTTGTTTGTGCCGCCCCCTCGGCTTATATTTGTGCATCGTCCATACCCGCACCTTGTCCGTACCATGAAGCCTGCCTTGCCGTGGAAATCCCGTTGGAAACTGGGGCTGACCCTCGCCGCGGTGGGCGTGGTGCTGGGAACGATGGCCTACATCCAATGGCTGTCGGGCCAACTCGCACGGGAAGAACAGGTGCGGATCCGGCTGTTCGCCGAACTGGTACACGCTGTTTCCCTGTTGCCGCCCGACGAACAGAACTACGATTTCACGATCCTCTCGCAAGTCATGGAGGAAAACACGACGATCCCGCTGGTGCTCACCGACCGGTTCGGGTTCATCCTCGCCGCCCGCAACTGCGGCCGACCGCTGCAGACCAGCGCCGATACGCTCTGGTACCGCACCGAGATCGAACGCATGAAGGCCGAGCGGACGCCCGTCGAAATCCGCGATTTTTACAACGGCAGCCAGTTTCTGTACTACCGCTCTTCCTGGATCCTCGAACTGCTGACCTTTTTCCCGTACCTGCAGCTGGCGTCCATCGTGCTATTGGTTTGGGTGGGCTATTGGGCCTTCCACCAGGCGCGGCGCGCGGAGCAGCAACAGGTATGGGTGGGCATGGCCAAGGAAACGGCCCACCAGTTGGGCACGCCCATTTCGGGGCTCGTGGCCTGGGTCGAAAACCTCAAGGCCATGGAACCCGACAACGAAAACGTGCAGCTCGTGATGCGGGAGTTTTCGCGCGATGTGGAACACCTGCAATTGGTGGCCGACCGCTTTTCTAAGATCGGCGCCGAACCCAAACTGACCCCGCACGACCTTCGGGAGGTACTGCGGCGCAACCTCGACTACATCCGCCCGCGGGCCGCCCGCAAGATCGTTTTCGAATTCGACGAGCCGACCGCGCCCGTGCACGCCCTGCTGAACCCCCTTCTGTTCGAATGGGTCGTGGAAAACCTCCTCAAAAACGCCCTCGACGCGATGGGGCCCGAAGGAACCGTCCGATTGTCGCTCTCAACGGAACGGCGCTCGATCTTGCTCGATGTTTCCGATACGGGGAAAGGCATCCCCCGCAACAAGTTCTCGGCCGTTTTCCGCCCGGGGTTCACCACCAAAAAACGCGGCTGGGGACTGGGCCTCTCATTGGCCAAACGCATCGTGCAAGACTACCACGGAGGCAAGATCTTCGTCAAGGAATCCACCCCGGGCAAGGGAACTACTTTTCGCATCCAACTGCCCGAAGCCACGGCGGAAGGGTGATGGGCCCGACGCCGGATCGAATGGCCGGATGATGTGGCCGGAAGGTTTTTTTGTGAAAAAAATTTTCCCCCATAAAAACAAAAGGCGGACCCACTCTGGGTCCGCCTCTCGCAACCGGCTCGGCCAACGAAAAATCTACCGGTATACCTGCCCCACGAACAACCCCTGCATAAAGTCTTCGGGGTGGATCTGGCTTTGGAAAACGGGTCCTTGGTAGCGGCCCTGGAGCAGTTGGCGGGCGGCTTCCACGAGCGCCGAGGCGGTGGTGGACTGTATGGCACGCAGCACTTTCCCATTGATTTCCAAGGGCTTGATGTGGTAATTGCGGTCAATGTAGCGCAAGGTGCCGCGGTTGTCGCGGCCCTGTACAGCGGCGTAGATGACCACCACATCGTCCTCTTGGTGGGGAACTTCTGCCTCCATGATCTTTTGCAAATGGTCGGCGCGCGACTTGGCATCCCCGGCGGGCAGGGAGGCGATTTGCTGCAGCACCCAATCGTAGTGGCCCGGATAGCGGAGGGTTTTGTAGTCGAGGTGTCGGACGCGGCCCGCGAAAAACTCGGGCAGGTCGGCGGCGCCCCCGGAGGTGAGATCCTCCTCGTACACGATGCCGTCGAGCGATACACTGCTGCGTTCGGACAGGGCCGGCACGAGGGTTTTTTGGCCGTCGCGCACCACGATGGCGTCCTCAAGGTATTCCACGGCCACGCCGATGGGGCTCCAAGTGAAGCCGTATTGGTGGGGCGAACGGGCGTTGACCGTCAGTGCTCCGACGCGCATCAGGATGCTGTCCACGCGGTCCACACCGTAACTTTCGCAAAACTGGTTGAATAGTCGGTGGGCCAGCACGTTGATGAAACCGGGCGCGAGGCCGGTCTGCAGTACGAAGCCTTTTTCGGCCCCCTGTGCGATCTCCACGACCTCGTTGGTGGCCTTGACGTGTTCGGTCAGGTTGGCGTAGTGCAGGCCGTGCGCAAGGGCCAAGCGCGCCATGCGGGGCGCTTCGCGGCCGGGCAGACAATCGAGCAGCACGTCGGCGTTGCGGCAGGCATCCTCGAGTTCGGGACTGGTGCCGGTGGCAGGCATCGCAAAGGGCACGATCTTGCCGGGGCGAGTGGAACCTTCTTGGATCCAAGCGGCGGCCTGTTGGGCGGCCTCGAGGCGGATGTCGCCGAGATAAAGATCGTAGGTGGCGTCGCCGAGCTCGCGAAGCAACAGTCCGGCGGCGCTGCCGATGCCGCCGGATCCGGCGATGAGTATGCGGTGGTTCATAAAGATTGGGAAGTAAAAGTTTTTTTCTTGGCTCAAATTGGCCGCAAAGGTAACTTTTTAGCCGTTCGCCGTTCGACTTTTTTGCCCAAAACAAAGGACAATGCCGCCGCAGCGGACATTTTTCGGGGCACGATTTTTTTCTTCTGTATTTGGCAAAAAAAACAAAGGCTTACTTTTATGGTTGAAATCCAAGTACTCCGACTTCTCTTTCTAAACGATTCGAAATGAAATCCCCAAACCGAAACTTTCCGAGCGCCGTGGGCATGCGTGCAGCTTTTTTTTCCGTCATCTGCCTGCTCGTTCTGAACATCTTGGCTACCGGCGGCCTGACCGCCCAGACCCCGAACTGGCTGGGCACCCAAGCCGTCAACGGCAATTACCAGACCTACCAACTGAACGATCTGGGCCTTTTTCGACAGGTACGGCTGCAGGCCACCAGCAACGGGGCCATTTTTACCCGCAACTGGGAATTCATGACCGGCGGCGGTTCACCCGACTACCAGACCAACTGGCGGCCTTACAGCGGTTCGTGCAACGGCAACATCGATGTGGTGATCCCGGGCTTCAACCAGGCCATCGCCCCGACCAACGGTTATCCGGCACCGTACGGCAGCGCCACTCTGAACAACAATTTCGGGGGCTGCTCGGGCGTGCTGCCCGCCATCGTTTCGGGCCGTTACTACACGTTCAATATCATGGAAATGACCTTCCAAGACGCAGACATGGCCGTGCTGGAAACGGACTACGATCCCCGGACATTCTCGTCCATTGCGCGCAGTCCGGCAACCACTGTCTTTGCCTGCAACACGGTCGCGGTGACGGTCCAGATGAGCGGCCTGTTGAGCGCGGGCGAAAACGTGTACCTCCGCTACTCCACCGACGGATTTTCCACCAGCACGGTCGTGCAGATGACGATGTCCGGCAACACCGGAACTGCCTCTATCCCGGCCATGGCAGCCGGTACAGCGGTGGGCTTTTACGCGTTCAGTTCACCCAATACCCTCGCTCAGATCAATCAGCAGCTCAACGTGATCGGTCGCCAAAGCCTGTTCGATATGATCGCGCTCAACCTGAGCGCCGGCGACGGCTATGTGACGGTCGCCGACAACCAATCGCCTTCGATCGCTTGTCCGGGCAATGTCTCGGCCAATACGGCGGCCGGATCCTGCACAGCGACGGTCACTTTTGCAGCCTCGGCTACGGACAACTGTTCGGCTACCGTGTCGTATTCCCCGGCCTCGGGAAGTACTTTCAGCGTGGGCAGCACCACCGTGACGGCCACCGCCACCGATGCTGCGGGCAACACCGCCACCTGTTCGTTCACGGTGACGGTCGCCGACAACCAA
>JBEIJQ010000043.1:0-20627 GCA_040380145.1 Lewinellaceae bacterium
GGAGCCCCGAAGTTCCACGAGATCGCGCGCGCCGTGGTGGAGATTACCGACGGATGCGTGTTTGTGGCCCACAATGTCCGTTTCGACTACGGCTTCATCTGTGAAGAGTTCAACCGTTTGGGTTACCGATACCACCGCAAGCTGTTGTGCACCTGCCAATTGAGCCGACGGCTCATGCCCCATCTGCCGAGGCACAACCTCGACACTTTGATCCGGGCTTTGGGAATCCATCTGCCGCCCGACAAGCGCCACCGCGCCATGGGGGATGTGCTGGCCACCGTGCAGATCTTCCAAACGCTGCAGCAGATCGATACCGATGGAGCGGAATTCGAATCCCAGCTCAATCAGGGCGTCGTCGCTTCCAAACTGCCCGCCGGCATTTCCATCGAACTGTTGCACGGCCTTCCCGAAACCCCCGGGGTGTATTATCTGCACGGAGAAGGCGGTCATGTGGTGTATGTGGGGAAAAGCACCAACATCAAAAAGCGGCTGATGCAGCACTTTGCCGACCGGACCAAAAAGGGTACCACCCTGCAGCAGAGCGTACGGGATATAACTTACGCGGAAACCGGCAGCGAACTGATCGCACTTTTGCTCGAAATCCAAGAGATCAAAAAACTGCAGCCCCTTTACAACAGGGCATTGAGCAAAAAAAAGCATCCATACGGGATTTTTTTCGCCGAAAATTCCTCCGGTCATCTCGCCTTGTTGGCCGATGCCGTGGAAAAACACGAAAAGCGCTCGGCAGTGCGACTGTTCCAGATCTTCGAGGAAGCCAAATTGTCTTTGGCGACTGCCATGGAAAAGCATCGGCTCTGCGGAAAACTGGTGCATCTGGATTCCCGGCAAAAACCATGTCACCTGCGGCCCATCGGCCGTTGCGAAGGCGCATGCGAAGGAGCAGAAACTGCCGATGACTACAATGTCAGGGTCCGTGAAGCGATCCAGAGCATCGCCCGAGACTTTGCAGAGGATTTCTTGTTAGTGGACTCCGGGCGCAGCCACGAAGAAAAATCTTTTGTGCTCGTCGAAAACGGTCGGTTTCAAGGCCACGGTTATTTCGATTCCTCCGACAGTCCTACTTTGGACGATCTTAGAGCCGCATTGGAGCTGGGGGCCCACCATGCAGAAATGTCTTACATGGTTCTCGGATACCTGTCCAAAAACAATCGGGTCCGCAAAATCCCGCTTCCCAAGGGGTGATCTTACAGGGCGAAACTGAATCCCTCGGCCACCAGTTGGTTGTAACGGGCCTTGTCGAATCGGAACAGTTTGGCCGGGCGGTGGGCCACTCCGTTTTGGGCCTCGTCGAGCGGCTCCAAGAGGTCCATGGCCAATATTTTTTTTCGGAAGTTTCGCTTGTCCATCTCCGTGCCGAGAATGCTCTCGTACAGATGCTGTAGGGTACTGAGGGTGAATTTTTCCGGCAGCAATTCGAAGCCGATCGGTCGTGCCCTGACCCGGCGGCGCAGGCGTGTCAGGCAGGCGTTCAGGATTTCTTCGTGGTCGAAAGCCAAAGGCGGCAACTTTTGAATGTTGAACCAGCCGGCATCCGCGGCCCAAGAAGAATGCTGGACTTGGTAGTCTTCGATCTTGATCAAGGAAAAATACGCCACGGTGAGCACCCGCCCCAACGGGTGGCGGTCGATGCGCCCGAAAGTGCGCACCTGTTCAAGGTAAACATTGCCAAGGCCGGTCAGTTCGCACAACACGCGTTTGGCCGCGATGTCGAGGTCCTCGGCGGGCCCGACCAAATCTCCAGGAAGGGCCCACATGCCGCGGAAAGGCTCGGCTCCGCGGTTGATCAGCAGAATTTTCAATCCTTCTTGGTCGAACCCGAAAACAACTCCGTCAACCGACAGGGCAAGCGTGAAATACGACTGCAATTCTTGGGGCAAATGATCCATGGCGCAAAATAAAATCGGAGCCTACAATTTCACAAATCGTCCTGTCAAAACCTTTTCGCCTTGAGAAAGCCTGGCCCAATAAAGCCCGGCGGGAAGTATATCCGTGCCTTCGAGGGGCAAGGTGTTCGGTCCGGCCACCAGTTGCACGCGGCGAACGACCGCACGGTGCCCGGCGGCGGTCATGATTTCCAGCGTGGCCTCTCCGGCATGTTCTGCCGTTGCGGCCAAACGGAAACCCGAAGTGCCCGGATTGGGGAAAACCTGCAACTCCTCGCTTTGATCCCTCCAGGGTGTTTCTACAATAGAAAGAACGATCGGCGTCGTATCGATGGGGATCGTCTCGTTGGTCAGATCGCCTTCGACCCAAACGGCAAAACTTTGTGGGGGAACGGAAAGGGGCACGAACGCGCCGTTGCCGACTTGTACGAACGGTTGACCGGTGACCCCGAAAATATCTGTCAGCGTATCGCCAACGGAAATCGAAGTCAAGTTGATGGTGTGATCGACGACCAAGGGCGTGTTGGCAAAATTGATGGCCACCACCACGTCTCTGCCAGATTGGCCGCCCCGCAATTGATATATCAGCGATTTGGATGCTTGTCCGGAGTTGTAGTTGCCCGTGTAAAAAGCGCCGAAATTGTTGAGGTAATCACGGGAGGTGCAACCGGAGATGTATCGCTTGTGCACCTGCATCAGAGCGTTGATCTGGCCGCGCAGCGTATTGTTTCTGAAATAATCGCTGTAGTAAACCGAAGGCAGTCCCAACTGGTTTTGGGTGAGAATATAGGCATATCCCAGTGCAGTGTTGACCACGATCGGTCCGTTGGGTTCCCCGAACCGGAAATCGTGGTTGTTCACAAATGTGACCGTTTGGAACCCGGTGGCTCCGGCAGCGTCCACGACGCTGTTGTTGAAAACATTGCGCACATCGTAAGCCGGATTCTGACAAGCCAGGTCCAGCTGGTTGCGCAGGGCGAAATCGAACACCCGCACGCTGATACTGTCGCGCGTGGAAGGATCCATCGAGGCGTTGACAGCGTCCACCCAACTTTTCAATGCGGAGGGGCTGTAATCGAACGATTCGCCCACGACCAGCCCAGGATTGATCCCGCGGGCATGGAGGTAATCGAACAGATCGCCCAGGAAATTGGCCGGAAAGTGCTTGACGGCATCGATTCGGAAGCCCCGCATGCCGATCTCTTCCCACATCCAACGGGTGTACTCGAACAGAGTATCGCGCGTGTCGGGCCGGTCGTGGTCCAAATCGTAATAAAACAGCATTGCGTCCAGATCGCCGGCCAGTTGGGTGGGGGAGCCGTTGGGGTTGAAATTTTGGCGTCCCATGCCGCCCCGGCCACTGGGCATGTCGGTGAAATCGGTGGCGGTCCGATAATCGATCTGACTTTGAATGTCGGCTCCGAGGCCGCCGTTCCACAAGCCGTAGCAGAAATGGTCGGTCATATCGCCCAAGCCCACGAAACCGCCCGTTGGAGTGGAATTGAACATCCGGAAGTACAACCGATCGCCCGTGGGATCGAAATCGGCGGAGTCTATCGCGACCGCGATCTCGTCGGTGCGGCAGCCGGCGCCGTCAATGGCCAACACGATGCGGCGGCCCAGATCCACTGAATTGTTGGCCTGCCCGCAATCGCCGCCGCCGTTGGGCTCCGATTCGGAGATTGCCGTGGCCACATAATTGGCCGCAACGGTTTCCGTCCAAGCGACGAAGGTGAGGTTTTTGCCCGCGAATGGAGCCGCGCCGGATGCCGAACGGATTTTGAAGTAGTATGTGCCGAAACCGTTGCCCGAATTTCCGCCAAGCGGAACCGAACAGATGAAACGGTCAGAAGGATAAGGCTGATCGCCTTGTTGGATCTTGGCGGCGTTCATGTTTTCTATCCAGCCCTCCACCGCCGGGTTTGGCTCCCAGTCTCCGCCGTCGCGGTGGTTGTAAACCATGTCGGCAACCGGCCGCATGCCTCTCGACTGCATCGCTTGCAGGCAGGTGTTGAGCTGTTGGCGGATCCCCCACTTGGGTGTCCGGTACATGCCCACGTCGAAATAGTCCTGTATGTCGTACCCGTTCGAGGAGGTGCCGCCCGTTGCATAGGAAAGTGGGGGAAGCCATGCGTATGTGAAACCGGCATCGGCCAGGGCCGGAACGTAATCGTTGAGATGCAGTATGTAGCGCCTTCCGTTGACGGTGTTCGGGTAGTTCCAATACCAGCCTTGGAACATGAAATCTTGTGCCATGGCCCATCCAGGCAGGATCAACAGGGGTATCAGTCGAAGCAGTCGTGTCATGATCGGGAGTGTATTCGGTACTTAGTGTAAATCGGACACAATCTACGGCGATTTTGTTTTTTTTTGTCTTTTTCAAAAAAAAAATGTCTCAAAAGGTAACAAATGGCCCTGCCGTGACATAAAAGAGCGAATATTTACCCAGACGGAATTTTTTTTGAAATAAATTTGGGCTGCATAAATCTTTTCACAAAAATTTCTTTTACTTTTAGCCATCTATATAACTATCGTTGCATGTACGAACAAATTCTTTCAACCATCTGAACTACACATGATAATCAGGACGATTACCTTAATTTCGGCTTTGATCGCCATTCTATTCCCAACGTATCTTCTTTCGCAGTGCGAGGGCGCCATCGTCAAGGACAGGCAGATTGGAAACATCCATGCACTTGAATCTCGCCAGTTGATTTTGGTGGTCCGTGGCGAGGTCCAGATTTCCTTTCAACTCAAAAACACGGACAATGGAATCGTCGGTCTTGTAACGATTTCCAACGGTGCAGAGGTTGAACAAAACGACTACATGGAGTTCGTTGATCAGAGCAACGACAAACGCAGGTATTATTTCACGCAACAGGCTGCGAAGTCGCCCGGCACCAACAACGTTTTCAACACGTTGCAAATGAATATGGATGCCGTCATTTGGCTTTCGTCCCGTCAGATAGCACAGGTCCGCTTAGCTGTTATCCAAAAGAAGGAACTTTATCCCTACAGCGTGATTCCAGCCCGTATGACCGAATTCAAAAATCTTACGAATTGTTTTGTCCAAAAAATAAATCCGGCCGGTGTCGTCAATGTGCCCCTGCCCAAATCCGATATCGTCTCGCCTTCTCCCGGAGGGCAGCCGGTTGCCCAAAACACGCCTCCCCAAGGTCAAAAACCGGGCGGTGCGACACCCCCTGCCGCTGGTGCGGCCCCTTCGCCGGGAGCGCCCGGGAAAACACCGTGCGATCAGCTCACCGACGCTGAAATCGCCGCTCTCAAACAAAGACAGGAGTCCGAAAAACAACGTTTGCGCGAAGAGATCAACGCGGAAAAGAACAAAGCCGAAGCAGAAAAACAAAAGATATTGAACGAACTCCAAGACTTTCGCAGCAAGGCAGAGCAAGAAAAAGCCAAGATCACTCAGGAGGTACTGGATTTCAGAAAAAAGGCAAACGCAGAGATCGAAAAAGCCACCCAGGAGCAGATCAAGGCAGTGGCCGATGCCAGAGCCAATGCCGGCAGTGCCATAGAAAAAGCAAAACTCGAGGTGTTGGAATTCAAACAAAAAGCCGACCAAGAAACCCAAAAATCACTTCAGCTTTCCGCTGAGGAAGTGGCCCTGAACCGCAAAAAAGCCGCCGAGGAAATGGAAAAAGTGCGGCTTGGACTGGAAGCGTCACGCCAACAGTTCAACGCCGAAGTGGCGGCCGCTCGAGATTTGGCCGCCGAGGAAATGAACAAAATTCGCTCCGAGGTCGCCGCCAAAATCGAAGAAGCCCGTAACAAAGCCAAACAGGAGCAGAATCTGACGATCAAAGACGTGGAGGACATCAAAAACAGAGCGGCACAAGAGGTCTTGGAGGCACGTACCAAATCGGCACAAGAAATTGGCGCTTTGCGTGAAAATGCAGCCAAAGAAAAAGAAAATATAGGCTTTGAAATCGCCGAAAGCCGCCGCAAAGCCGCCGAGATGCAGGCCGAGTCCCAACAAAAAATCACCCGCAGCATCGCCGATGCCAACGACATGGCGACCGCCATGCGAGACTCTATCGCTGCATCTGTGAGCGAAGCCCGCAAAAAAGCCGCCGAACAGATCGCAGCGGCCAATGCAGCAGTTGCGGAGGCCAAACAAAAAGCCGAAGTCGAAATCAAAGCACTGGGCCAAGACGTGGCCACCGCGCGACAGGCCGCCGTCAACGAAGTCAAACAGGTGCGCGAACTGAGCGCCGATGAGGTCAACAAGGCCCGACAGAACGCCATCGCCGAAAAACAAAAAGTGGCCGACGAACTGCAAGTCCAAAGACAGAAATCCTTGGACGAATTCAAAAAAATCCAGGACGAAATGAACGCCAACATCGCAGCGGCCAAAGCCAAAGAAGAAGAGGCCAAAAAGAAAGCGGCCCAAGAAATGGCAGAAATGAGGGCCAAAATAGCCGCCGACATCGAAAAGGCCAACGAAGACGCCAAGGCCCGTATCCTTTTCGCCCAGGACTTGGCCGGCCGTCAACGGGATTCCATCGCCCAAGCACTCAAATTGCAACAGACGGGCGCCCAGCTAAAAATGAAGGCGATCCAAGATAGTTTGGCCATTCAGATTGCCAATGTCCGCGCCAAGGAAAAAGAATTGCAGAACGCTACCGTTGAGGACGTCAAGGTGGCCAAAGAAAAGGCATCTCAACAAATCATGACGGCACAGGAAAACGCGCTCAAAGAAGTCGCGGAAATTCGTAAAAATCTCGAACAGATACGCCAATCACTCACCGCTGAAATCGCGGAATTGAAAACCAAGGCGGCCAACGAACAGGCCAACGTAGCCAAAGAACTCGCCGACGAAGTGGCCAAAAATAAGGCGGAAGCGGGTTTGCAGAAACAGAAAATCGCCAACGACGTGGCGGAAGCCAAAGAAAAGGCCGCAGCTGAAATCAACCGCATCCAACAGGAGGAGGCCCAGAAAGTCCAAGAGGTACGCCAAAAAGCCACCAAGGAACGCGAGGAACTCAACGTAAGTCTCCTTCAGGCCAGAGAAACCGCTGCCGACCAGATCGCTCTGACCAAAGAACAAGCGGCCGTAGAAGTCGCCAAGGCCAGAAAAGACGCCGACGACCGCAAAGCAGTGGTGGCACAAGATCTGAAAAAGACCCAAGAAACCGCCCAAGCGGCCATGAAAGCCGTTCAGGATTCCACCGCCAGGGTCATTGCCGAGGTACGTACCCAAAACCAAGCCGCCAAGGCCCAGCTCGAAAAAGAACTCAAAGATGCAAAGGCAAAAGCCGAAGCCGATATCAAACAGGCCCAAGCAAACGCGGCCCAGGAAATCCAAACGGCCAACAACAACGCCGCCGCCGCCAAATCCAAAGCCGACCAGGAAATTTTGGCCGCCAACAATAAGGCCAAACAAGATGTTCAAAGCGCCCAAGTTACCGCCAACGAACAAATCGCCAAAATACAAGCAGATGCCCGAAATGCGATTGAAGACGCAAATGCGCGAATAGACGCGCTGAGGGCCAAAGATCTCGCCGATCTCGAAGCCAAGATACAAGCGGCCAAAAACGAACTCAGACTCCTGGAGCAAGAGGCCGCCAAGAAAAAAGCCAACAACAAATGATCACCTCTTTAACCATTCAACTCATTTTCAATGAAATTTTCTCTTCGACTGTCCGCATTTTGCCTGATCGCTTTTCCTGTGTTTTTTTTCACCGGCTGCAACAATGCCAAGGTCAACTACAAAAACCCCGAATCGGTGGCCATGGCCTATGCAAAAGCCCTGAATGCGCTCGATATTGACAAAGCCAAACGGTATTGCACCAAAGGTACTGCCGAAATGCTCGGCATGTTGGGAGCCATCATCGATGGATTGGGGGCCGACGAAAAAAAGGAAATGGAGGCCAAAGCAAAAACTACGAAGGTCGAAAAAATGAATTGCGTCAAAGAGAGCAATACCAATTGTACGTGCTCCTATACCACTAGCGACAACGAAGGTGAGGAAACTCAGATCCTCTTAGTGCTGGAAGGCGACAAATGGCTGGTGGACATTCCGAAGGAAGAATCGCCCGAAGGTGAAGAACAGCCTGATTGAGCCACCATCCGTTAAAAATACAAAAAGTGGAATTTGATCCCGCCCCGTCCATTGATTTCAATGGCAGGGGCGGGAACTTTTATGATGTTCAATGCCGAAAGCAACAACTTCCAGCCCCTTTTTTTGACTGGGATCCTGGAAAAATCGATGTCTGGCGACAGGTACCATTGCAGATACCGGGGATGTGTGGCCGGATCGGCCCCAAAACGGTTTCCATCCGCATCTTCCCAGGTATTGTCCGAGGCGCCGTAAAGATTTTCGGCCCCGAAGCCAATGGCAAAATTCAACCATTGGGGGAAACGACTTTCGGGTCTCAAAAAAGCATGAACGTTCACCGAGAGCCAACAGGTGCTTCCGTTGTAATCCTTCAAAGCCCTTTCGGCCAAAATCGTTCCATACAATTGTTCGGATCTAGTCCGTAGGGAAGTAGTGGCCGATGGATTGTTTTTCGAAACCAATGGGGTATTGTCGTAAACAGTTGGATGCCAGGAGTATTTCAAAACAAACCGCTCCTCTCCCCACAGTACCTGCTGACCGGCGTACAGAGCTGTACCCGCGGTGTTGAACAATAAATCGACCGGCGATGCCCCCCATTCTTTTGAAAATCCGTCCAACACTTCGATCGTTCCTTGAAACAAAGTTCCGACTGCAACGCCGGCCCATAAAGAATGCGATTCCTTCAGGCCGGTCCAGCGGTACAATTGATGGGCATACTTGGTTTCCAAATAAGCCGTCACCATATGTCCTGCCTTGTCAACACCCTTCCATTCGCCAAAATCGTTGATGAAACGAAATCCGCCCCTCGGATAATTCGCGTACCACATTTGGTCCAGCCCAACCACAGCGGCCGTGTAGCCAGCGATGCCAACCGATGTAAGCCCCCAAAAACGTTTGGGCGAAAAGTGCCTCGGCCTACACAGCAAACAAGTATCCGCCGGCATTGCAGAAGCCGACTTGGAAAGACTATCCTCGACAAAAGATCGGTCGATCTCCTGGGCCTTCAAGGAAAGCCCGAAAGTCACCAAAAGACAGCAAATCACAAAAAATCTCATGTTCCGGCAATTGATCGGAGGGTGGGGGAGAAACTTTTCGGGAAAATACCCGTTTTGAACCGTGAATTTAAGTTCGTGCAAAGTTTAACACTTTGGGAACTCTTTTTGTCTATGCGAGATTTTTTTCAAAAAAAAATCGGCTAACTTTGCCCCAATATTTTTTTAACCAATCAACTGTTTTTATGCGTCTTTTCAGAACAATTTTTAGCCTTGTGGCTCTTATCGGAGCTACGTATTCCCTCACGGCACAGTGCATACCGCCCGCCTCAGCCGTCGTTTTCGGCACGGTGCCCGGTGCCGCCGGCACGTACAATTTCACCAACGTGCCCACCGGCCGGGTGATCCAACTCACTTCGGCCGCTGCGAACACGGTTTTCGCGATCGACATGTGCATCACCAATCCGGGTGCCAACGTGCCTTCCGGAACGAACGACTCGCACCTGTCCATTTTGAGCGTGAACGGTCCCGGCGCCACGGTCCTGACCACTTTGGAAGACGGCTGCACCAACATGGCCGCCCCTGGATACGGTCCCGATTTCGGTTCTTGGACTGCTCCCGCCGCCGGTACCTACTTCCTGTACCTGACCGAATGGAACGCCGCTGGAAACGACAACTGCATCGCCGACGGCGTGAACTCCATCTACGATTTCAACATCACGGTGACTGCTCCTCCCTCCACGGACGCTTCTATCAACCGCGATGCCTTGGAATACACCTTGGTGATGCGCAGCCACATCACGGGTTCACTGCCCTTGACCGGCGTGATCAACAACGTGGGCGGCGGCGCTATCACCGGCGCCACCGTGACGGTCAACGTGGCAACCCAAGCTGCTCCCGGCGTTTCGATTTTCACGGCCACTTCCCCCGCCACCAACGTGGCTGCTGGTGGAACGGCCAACGCAATTGCCGGCAACTGGACGCCTCCCGCAGGCAACGGTGTTTACGTGCTGACCTACACGGTCAACGTGGCCGGTGACGCCAACCTCGCCAACAATACGCTGATCAAGCCTTTGTACCTCACGGCCGACTTCTACGGCCGCGATTACAATACCCTCGCCGGTGGCTTGGGCATCAACGGTACCGGTCTGATACGCCAGGGAGCCCAATATACTTTCCTGCAGAGCGGCAACGTAGAAGGCTGCGAATACTTCCTTACCGGGGGCCAACCCGGCGATACTGTTCAGCTGGAAGTGTACACCATCGCCGCCGGCGCTGTTAGCGCCACCCCTGTTGCAACCGGTCCTGTGTATGTACTGACCGCCGCAGACTCCAACCTGTTGGCATTCCCCCTGGTCGCCCCCTTGGCCGTCAACACCACCACAACCTACCTCTTCAGCCTGCTCCACCGTTCGCGCAACGTGAACATCGGTGTCGGTTACTCCGATTCACTGTACGTTGCAACCCGCAACTGGATCCGCATTGGCGCCAACGCATGGACCAATCCCGAAGCCTTCGGTTTCGAAATCGCTTACATCACCCGTCCCTATTTCTCGGTTTGCCCTACGCTGACTTCCACGACTTCTTCTACCAACGCGACCTGCGCTGGAGCCAACGGTACAGCTACCGTCAACCCCGCCGGCGGAGCAGCTCCCTACACTTTCAGCTGGGCCAACGGTGCTAACACCCAAACCGCGACCGGTCTGACCGCCGGTTCCTATTCCGTGACCTTTACTGATGCCAACGCTTGCTCCGGTACAGCTTCCGTAACGGTGAGTGCCACCCAAGTGCCGCTGACCATCAGCTCCACCACCACGAACGCCGTTTGTGCGAACGCTACCGGATCGGCAACCGCCAACCCGTCGGGCGGAACTGCTCCTTACATCTTTGCTTGGAACAACGGAGCCAATTCTCAAACCGTCAACGGCCTGCAGGCCGGAAACTACACCGTCACGGCCACTGATGCCAACGGTTGCACCGGTTCGACGACTATCACCGTCAACGCCACCCAAACCCCGATCAACGTCAACGTGCTGACCAGCCCGGCTACCTGCGTATCTCCCGGTACTGCTTCTGCCACCCCCAGCGGCGGTCTTTCTCCTTACACGTTCCTTTGGAGCAATGGTACCGTGGGCTTTGTCCTCAACGCAGGTGCCGGAACCTACATCGTCACTGCTACCGATGCCAACGGTTGCACGGGTACCGCCAGCGCCACGATTGCCAATCCCAACGCTCCCACGGCTACTTTGTCTGCCACCAACGTCACTTGCAACGGCGGCAACAACGGCGCCCTCAACTCCACGGTGACGGGCGGTCTTGCTCCCTATGTCTATGCTTGGAGCAACGGCGCCACGACGCAAAACCTCTCCAACCTCGCAGCAGGCAGCTTTACGCTGACCGTGACCGATGCCAACAACTGCGCTTTCAACATCTCCGGTTCGATCACCCAACCCGCTGCTATCGCTCTCACCGGTGCCAACATCACCAACGTGAGCTGTAACGGCGGCAACAACGGCGCGATCGATATCACGGTCGGCGGCGGTACGGCCCCCTACTCCTACTCTTGGAGCAATGGCGCCACCACACAGGATGTTTCCGGTCTGATCGCCAGTATTTACTCCGGTACGATCACCGATGCCAACGGTTGCACCGCTTCTGCCTCTGCTCCCGTTACCGAGCCTTCCGCTATCGGCCTTACGGGTGCTAACCTTACCAATGTCAGCTGCTTCGGGGGCAACGACGGCGCCCTCGATATCACCATCGGCGGCGGTACGGCTCCCTACACCTTCTCTTGGAGCAACGGCGCCACCACCGAAGACCTCACCGGTCTGACCGCCGGCACCTACACGGGCTCTGTGACGGACGCCAATGGCTGCACCTTCACCGGCGGAGCCCCGATCACCGAGCCCGCCGCCGCTCTCGGCGGTACGGCCACGACCACTCCCTCCAACGGCAACGACGGAGCCATCGACCTGACGGTATCCGGCGGCACGGCCCCTTACACCTTCTCTTGGAGCAACGGCGCCACCACCGAAGATCTCTCCGGTTTGGCTCCCGGTAACTACTCGGGCACCGTTACCGATGCCAACGGTTGCACCTTCTCCGCTTCTGTTGATGTGCTGTCCACTGGCGTGGGCGTCCAGAACATCAATGGCGTGAACAGCCTCCTGATGTTCCCCAACCCGACCAACGGTCAGCTGAACATCACGATGGACTTCGCTTCCGCCCGTGACCTGCAAGTGGCCATCTTCACGACGACCGGTCAATTGGTCGCCTCCGAATTGGCTTCCAATGTCCGCACCTATCAACATGCCTTCGATTTCTCCGGCCTCGCCGAAGGAACCTATTTCGTGCGCTTTACTTTCGACAACCAAGTGGTGACCCGCCGCTTCACGATCGCGAAGTGATTTCTCGAAAATCGACCCCTAAAAGCGGTCCCGGCCTCGCCGGGGCCGCTTTTTTTGTTGGCAAGCCGTTATTTTTGTCCCCGTGATCATCGATAGATACATTTTGCGCAGCGCCGTTTCCCCTTTCCTGACTTGGTTTGTGGTGGGGATGTTCGTGTTCAACATCCAATTTCTTTGGAAGTACATAGACGATCTGGTCGGCAAAGGACTGGAAATAGCCCTGATCGCCGAGTTGTTGCTGTATTACTCGCTGGCGGCCATTCCGTCGGCCCTGCTGGTCGCCGTCATCGTTTCCACGGTGATGGTGATGGGCAATTTAGCCGAACATTACGAACTGTCGAGCATGAAATCGGCCGGCGTGGGATTGCTCCGGGCCATGCGCCCGTTGACGTTGGGAGCGGCCATGGTGGCCGGTGTTTCTTTTTTTTGCAGCGACCAACTGATTCCGGTGGCCTCCCTGAAGTTCAAATCGCGCCTGTACGATATCCGCCGCCAAAAGCCGGCCCTCAGCTTGGATGCGGGACAATTCAACTACGATTTCCAAAACTACACCATCTACATATCCGAAAAAGGCAACGACAACCGCAGCCTGACCGGTATCCGATTTTACGACCACACGCAGCACAAAGGCAACATCAATCAAACCAATGCTGCCTATGGCGAAATGTACTACACGCCCGATAAACGCTACATGGTGATGCGCCTTTTCGAAGGCGAACGCTACGAGGAAGTTCAGGGCGACGAAAAGCGCATGAAAAACAAACCCTTTATGCGCATGTCTTTCGAAGCATACTCCAGCATGTTCGATCTCACGCAGTTCGAACTCAAAGAAACCGACGAGGATCTGTTCAAAAACCACTATTCCCTGCTATCGACGCGCCAACTGACCGCCGCACTGGATTCCATAGACCGACGAAAGTCTCTTCGTCTCATGCACCTTTCCGCCAATTGCGACCCTATGTACCAAATGGCCCGCAAGACAACGGATGGGGTTGCCATCGAAAACCGCGGTCAAAAGCGAAGATTCGTGCCCGATGTTCTTCCGGAAGTGGAGCTGGGAAACAAAAAGCGTTTTGCCGATTTTTTGCCGGATTCGCTCCGACGAGGCGCTTACAGCCGGGCCCAAGGAAACGCCACCAACACCAAAACCTTTGCCGAAGCCATCATCAAGGAAGCCGATGCGACCGCTCAGGGCAAAGTGCTGTACGAAAACGAACTGCACCGAAAACTGGTGTTCAGCCTCTGTTGCATCGTGTTTTTGTTCATCGGGGCTCCCCTTGGAGCCATCATCCGCAAAGGAGGATTCGGTTGGCCCATTTTGTTGGCCATCTTGTTTTTTGTTTGTTTCATCCTTCTGAGTATGGTAGGAGAGAAACTGTCGAAAAATCTCGTCCTCCCTTCTTATATAGGGATGTGGCTGCCGGTGTATGTGCTCTCCTCCGTCGGATTTCTGGTGACCCTGCGCGGGATCAAGGACGCCAACCCTTTTTCATTTCCGGTTTTTTTCAAAAAAATAATCCGGAAAAAAAGTCGGGTCAGAAAGCAATGAACCTCTCCACTTGCTTTTCCAGAGCAGCCAAAGTGGCGGCATCGATGGGATTGCCCGCCTCGTCCAACAACTTCTTGATCCCGGAAACAGGTTGTTGCAAGGGCATGACCGTCACTTGGAGATAATTCAATACGCCGGCCAAATGGTCCATTCCGCGCAAATTGCCGGCACGGCCAGCTGAAAGGCCCGTCAAAACCGCTTTTTTGCCGTGGAAAGTCCCTTCCAAATCGCGGACCGAAACCGCATCGATGAACAATTTCAATGCACCGGGCATTCCGCCGTTGTACTCGGGCAGCACGAAGTGGAATTTGTTCACCGGTCTCAAAAAGGTGTCTTGGATTTCTTGCAGAAAAAGGGGAAGAGCCGACGGATTTTCGTACATTTCGGCAAAGAAATAGTCGTGCGGTATGGACTCCAGAGCCAACAACTGGACGTCTTGCCCCCTTTGGCGGTACATCTGCTCGATGGCCTGAGATAAGCGCAGCGCGACGCTGTTTTTTCGGTTTGTACCGGATACAATGGTCAACATGCAATGCCAACAAGTCGACCAACAAAAGGTTCACGCACTCCATATAGGTCACAGTATTTTGAAGTCTTCCGAGATCATGCCCAGAACACACCTTTTTTCCATGCTTTCCTTTTTCTGGATCTTTCTTTTGGTGACCGGTTGCCAAAAAGAAAGATTACAGATTCCTTTGACCGAACTGAGCGCTCCCGTCCAGACCGATATCAACGGTTTGGTCGCTTGGGAAAACGGTCACTGGGTGGCCGTCGGCGGCACCCGCTGGATGAAGGGCCTGGTCCTGCACACGGCCGACTCGGGCCGGCATTGGAGCGTGGATTCGGTGGCCGACGGCGATATCACTCGCTTGAGCGCTCAAGGCGGAACGCTCGCTGCCTCGCTGTTCGCCACCGGGGTCTTGATGTCCATCGACAGCGGACGCACCTGGCAAAAGCAATCCTTTCCCCAGAACGAGGCGCTCCATGGCTTGGCCCAAAGCTCCGAAGGAAACTTGGCGGTCGTGGGGGGCATCAATTACCACAGCGGGTGCGTGTACCACTTTCCGGGCCCCTTGATGTCCAGCGATTGGATTTTGGACTCTATGACGCAGGAATTGTACGACATCGCATATTTGGCCCCGCAAACGCTCGTCGCCGTTGGGTACGGCATTGCAATGCGCAGCGAAGACGGAGGAAGAAACTGGCAACCGACCGATGTTCGGGCGGGCGACATGTACCGCGGGCTCCACTTTCCCACGGAAAGGGTGGGGTACGCAGTGGGTTTTTACGGCAGCATCATCAAAACCTCCGACGGCGGCCTTACTTGGCATTGTCTGCGCAACAGCGACGACTGGTTCGTATCGGACGAACGGTTCCGGGATGTTTTTTTTCTGGACGAGCAAAAAGGTTACATAGTGGGCGAGAACGGTACCTTTTGGACCACCGATGATGGAGGCCGCTCCTGGGCGATCGTCGAGGGGATACCGGGCGATATCCACTTGTACTCGGTCGCGGTCAGCGATGGAGTGGGGTACCTGACCGGTTCGAGAGGGAAAATTTATATTTTTGTTCCCTAAATCAATACCGTGTCCAAGTCCAAACAACGAATACTCGAACGCATCCGCCAAGCATCCGGCCAGCGTACTCCCAAGCCGTATCCCGACATCCGGGACGCAATCGGCATATTTCCCACGCCCACAGAGTCCCTTTCGGTGGTTTTCGCCCGCGCCTTTGTGCAGGCCGGAGGCTTTTTCCATTATGCGGAAAGCCCGGCCGAATTGGCCGAACAAATGAGGGTTCTTTGTGAAAAAAAAGGCTGGCAGCACCTGTACTGCTGGGACAAAAAAATACAAGACCTTCTGATGGACGAAAATTTCCGGTATATCCGCATCGGAAAGAATCTAGATAAGGCCGACGGTTCGATCACCGATTGCGAGGCTCTGCTGGCCAGGACCGGTAGCGTGTTGCTCAGCAGCCGACAAGCGGCCGGACGGACTCTTTCCGCTTTCCCGCACATCCATATCGTCGTGGCCACTCCCGAAGATCTGGTGGAAGACATCGGAGCAGGGCTGCAGCATTTGGAGTCGAAATACGGGGGCAAGTCATCCCTCCCCTCCATGTTGTGTGTGGCAACAGGCCCCAGCCGAACGGCCGACATCGAAAAAACGCTCGTATTGGGCGCCCATGGCCCCAAGGAAATCCACGTTTTTTTGTTCGATCATAACGTGGATGAAGAACAAGAGCCATAAAAAAAGGCTTCCCGAGGGAAGCCTTTTGGAGTTGCGGGGACAAGACTCGAACTTGTGACCTTCGGGTTATGAGCCCGACGAGCTACCTACTGCTCCACCCCGCGGTTTTGTGTCACAAAGGTAAGCGCTTTTTTGACTTGTGCTCCATCGGAGCAAATTTTTTTGAAAATAAATTTCAGATGCCGAAAATCAAATTTTATGTGGTGTGGGTAGGTCGTGAACCGGGCATATACGACAACTGGGCCGATTGCGAAGGCCAGATCAAAGGTGTGCAAGGGGCCAAATACAAGGCGTTCGAAAGTCGGACATTGGCCGAAATTGCCTACCGAGAAGGTTGGCAGGGGCACGCCCCTCCAAAGAAAACCGCAGCGGCGACTCCAAGTAAAACCGTGGGCAGACCGTTGCTCGACAGTATTGCCGTGGACGCGGCCTGCAGCGGCAACCCAGGAGCTATGGAATATCGAGGGGTCTATACCGGCGACGGTACGGTCCTTTTTTCCATGGGGCCTTATCCGATGGGCACCAACAACATCGGGGAATTTTTGGCCATCGTGCACGCCCTGGCCCTACTCAAGAAAAAAGAACTGCCGCAGATGCCCATTTACACTGATTCCCAAACCGCGCTGGGGTGGATCAAAAAGAAAAAGGCCAACACCAAGTTGGAAGCATCCGCCAAGAACCGCGAGTTGTTCGAACTGTTGCGGCGCGCCGAAGCCTGGCTGGCCGAAAACACCTACACCAATCCCCTCATCAAGTGGGAAACCGAGCACTGGGGCGAAATTCCGGCCGACTTCGGAAGAAAATGAGTATCGGCGCTGGTCAGACCAACTCTTCCTCCATAGCCTCGAGATAGGCTTTTTCCAAAAATCCGAACAGGGTAGGGACCAGATTTTTGACCACCGACGGACTGTTTTTAATGCCGAAAACGGCATCGTTGACCTGCAAGGGAGAATAAGTGCGCCTCACGGCCAACGCTTGCTTGAAGTATTGGTTCAAGTTGTGCGCACCGCCGGGAAATTTGGGGCCGTAAGCAAATGTGTCCGTGACGATGACGTGGCAGGAACTGGGTGGCCCATCTTCGAAGGACCATTTGTGGAGTCCACTTTCTCCCATGAAAAAAAGAAAGGGTCGGGCAAGGCCGCTCAATATCAAACGGGCCCCGACCAGCTGGGCGGTGGGATCCTCCAGAGGAGCTTTCCATTTCGGGTACTCCCAATTTTCGCCCAGGGTCAACCATTGAACCGCTTCTCCTTTTTCGGTCGTCAAAATCTTTTGCAGAGAGGACGAAAACCAAACGCTTTCGAGGCGGGCCGAGACATTCCCGAGCCGCCCGATGAGATCCCGATAAAGCGCCACTTGGTGTTCGGGGGAAGCCCCCACGATATCGATCGTGCACTCCGTGCGCTCTTTGACAAGAAGTTGCAGCAATTGCAAGTTTGCGGATCGGACGCCGTCCTCCGAAGTTTTGAGGCGGTTTTCCCAAGAATCATCCGCATCGCCGAATCCCATCAAATGAAGGGATATTTCTTCTTCTACCGTACCGGACTCGGATTCCAGCTTCGCAAAGCGTTCGACGACGCGTTCGTAATGATCAACATGGGCGTTTCGGTAGCGCAACTGCTGCAAATGGCTTTGACAGTTGAGAAACAGATGGCCGTCAAAAGTTTGCCGCAGGTTGTTCTGCAATTGGCCTGCCCGGTTGGCGAGGTTTACCAATTTGTACATCTCGGCAAGTTTGGACACTTGGCCGTCGCCCACGGATTTGACAGCCAGCTCGAGACGTCCCGCAGCGTTCCATGAAAACACGGCGCTCAAAGGTTCGTCAGCAGGAAATTCGTTGAGCCTTCTGGCCAAAGGGCCGATGAGGCGATCTTGCACGGCACGCTGCATTTCTCTGGCGCCGTATCGCGGGTGGTACCCGATTTCGGCCAGATGAGCGAGCGCGGGCTCGGTAATTTCCAGCCTGATATCGCGGTCGCGGATGCCTTCACGGGCTCGCAGCAAACTGATTTCTCGCGCAAGCACGTGCCTGATCGTGTTTTCGTCCAAAGGCGAAAATGGTACCAAGCGTTCGATTCTGTTGAAAAGCTCCGGCTTGAAATGCTGTTGCACCGCCTTTTCGAACACCTCGGCATGGCCTGTGCTATTGGCGGCGCTGCCGAGGCCGATGGCGTTCCGATCTAGCTGGGTCGCCCCGATGTTGGAAGTCATCACGATGATCGTGCTGCAAAAATTCACGAGCTGCCCCCGGTTGTCCGTCAGGCGCCCCTCATCGAGGATCTGCAACAGGTGGTCGAAAAACAAGGGGTGGGCTTTTTCGATCTCGTCGAACAAAAGCACGCAGAAGGGATTCTGCCGGACGGTAGCCGCCAGTTGTCCCTCGCCGGAAAGCGTACCGAATCCGGTGGTAAAACGCATCACCGCCAGCGGATCAGAGTATTCGCTCATATCGAAGCGGAGGAGTTTTCGGGCATCGCCGAACATCAGTTCGGCCAGCACCTTGGCCATTTCGGTCTTGCCCACTCCGGTAGGTCCCACGAAAAACAACGAGGCGATCGGTTTTCCCGTGCGCACCATGCCGGTCTTGACAAGGGCCAAAATATCCACGATCGCATCCACGGCTACCGGCTGCCCAAAGACCCTGTCCAAGAAAAAGCGCCTCGTCCCTTCCAAATCGAAGCTCGTATCGGGATCTATCATGAACAGCGGCATGCCCGTTTCTTCTGAAAATCCCCGCAATACCGTTTTGCGGTCCAGTTGGTTCCCGGACGGCACGTCCATCAAATGGTTTTCGAGAAAACGGATGGCCTTTCCCGGGAACCCGGAGTAGGGGAGATACCGCCTTTGCAGCCGGAGCACCTCCTCTGTGGCATGGCGGTCGAGCAGCACTTCTTTTCCTAAGGCCATTTCCGCGACTTTTCTTTCGACGATCTCGGCCGTTTTTTCTTTGGGCTCCTCCAATCTGACAACATGGAAAACCTGAGTAAAACGGGGATTGCGCACCTCGATGAGGGCCAGTTCGTCTTCTGTGGCCTCGGTAATCACCGAGATGCGGTCGCGGTCCAAGAAATCATACAGCCCATCGGCCAAACTAGTATCGCTGCCCATGTATTGGCCCACCTCGAACAGTTCCAAAAGGTTCGCCAAATGCAGGATTTCGCCGCCTTTGGCCAATTCTTCGCAGAGCAGGTGCATATTGGCTTTCCACCCGCTTTCGTCGGTGAGTTCTTTTATCATGGCGGACGCCGTGGTGGACCAGATGTTCAATTTCAGGCCCTTGCCCAAGGATATACGCGCCAATTCTGCCACCAGCGCGGATTTGCCTACTCCGCTCTTGCCCACCAACAACAGATTCCTTCTATAGTGCCCTTTGAACACCGAAACAGCTGCCTGCATGGCATCGTCCATGAAAAAAAGCTGCTGGACAGGTCCTGCCCCAACTTTTTCAGCCATGTTTTTCAAAAAGTTGTGCGTATTGACGCCGCGTTCGTTCCCGCGGCTCCGTTGCGCTAGGGTAGGGGGGACGCTCTGGGTCGGGACGAGTTCCACCGTTGGCTCTCCGTACCAGAGCAGGGAGATCAGATCGGGAAACGATTCCAGTAGATTTCTTTTGGAAAAATCCAGTTGGACCAATTCCGCGACAGCGGCCTGCAAATCATCCGGTTTTTCCAAAAAGGTCTGTAGGCCGAGCAGTGGCAGCAGCACGATATTGCCTTTGCCCGACAATGGCAGCAGAAATACCTTAGCCCGAACTTTGACCAAACCGGTCGCGGTACGGCCCGCTTCCTGAAAGGATATGCCCAGTTCGATGATCTCGCTGCGGAGCGGCGCATCGAAAATGTTGTACCGCATCGCCTCCAGCAACTCACCTTTTTCCAAGAGCTGTTTTTGGATCTTTGCATCCAGCAGTTCTCCGAAAACTTTTGCGGGTAGATTGAGTGCCATGCCCAAGTCGGGCCGCATCAGCGGAAACACCACGGATTCCGATTCTCCGAAAGGTAGTTGAACTATGGGCAGCATACGGTTTCTTAGATAAGGGTCGTGAGTTCAAACGCAAATATAGCAAATGCAAACCGTCCCAAAAAACGCCCATTCTTTTTTCCTATAATTTATATTATGTTGAATAGAAATTCGGACCCTCCCACCGTTCTGATTTTTCCCCTCTCTTTTTGTCGGTATCCGGATATTCCAATTTCAAGGATCTACAGAAATATTCTGCGATCGTGGTCGGCCATGCTTCTTGGGGATTAGAGGATATAAAAAAACAAATTGTATTTTTTTACGGCGGTCAATTGGATAAGATCCTTCTTTCGGAAATTTGTCGAAGGCAACAGAAATACCTGTTTAACCCAAAATTGTCATTAGGAAAAATTTCTAATGGCGGCCATTAGAAAATCCTGATTGCAAAAACTTGAAATACACGTTGAAACATGCGCAAGACACC
>JBEIJQ010000044.1:0-20400 GCA_040380145.1 Lewinellaceae bacterium
AAAAACCCTTTTTTCACCAAAACTTGGGCACAAATCGTCCTACCCGTTTCAAGTACTCCGTATATTCGGGATACTTGCGCTCAGAGATCTTTTCGCTGAAATCGGCACTTCCCTGAAACAACAGCAAGAGAAGCACTGCCCCCACCAACGAACCGTTCAGCCAACGCCCCGTGGCGGCCACGCTGAACAAGTAAAAAACCAGCCAGATCGCCTGTTCGGCGGCATAGTTCGGGTGACGGACCTTGGCCCACAGGCCCGTGGCGCAGAAGCCCTTGGCATATTCGCCGGTGAGCGGCTCTTTGGCCCCGATCCGACGGTATTTTTCGGTCTGGAAATCGTATTGTTGCTGGTCGGCGATCGTTTCCAATACCACCAACCCGAGGAAAAGTACGGCGGCCAGACCGTCCAGCCAGTTCAAAGGACTGTCATGCCCCTGCCAGGCCATGACGGAAGGCAGGGTGAACAACAGGATCAGCCCCTGTTGGTAAAAGGAGATGAAAAACAAGTTGAACAAGGCCCAGCGGAAACGGCCCTTGAGCAGCGGGGTTTCGCGCAGCACGCTCCAACGATAGTCTTCCTCGCCCGCCCACGGTATCCAACTGTATCCGCCCCTACGGGCAAAATTGAAGGTCAGGCGAAGGCCCCAAACGGTGGCCAAACCGGCCATCAGCACCATGCGCGAGTCCCATTCGCCGCGGTAAGCGAAATACCAAGTGTAAACGATCGGCATGATGCTCCACAGCTTGTCCACCTGACTGCAGTTGCGGGTCAGCTCGCTCGTCACGAAGCACAGCCCGGCCACGGCCAACATGGCCACGAACATCTCCCAGAGCATCTGCTGTTGGATATTGGCCAAAGGCGCGTCATAAAACAGCACCACCAGGGGAAGCACCAGCAAGGCAAACAGCAACAAAAGAATGGTTTTCAACATTTCCGATCAAGTAAAAAGGTTCAGTGAAAAAGCGGCAGGTTCAGGAAATCCGGTCGAAACGGGTGTAAGGACGCAGCGCTTCGGGGATCAGAACTCCCTCGGGCGTCTGGTTGTTTTCCAACAGAGCCGCGACGATGCGCGCCAAGGCCAATGCACTGCCGTTGAGTGTATGGGCGAGTTCGGTCTTTTTGTCCTTGGTGCGGTAGCGCAGCTGCATCCGGTTGGCTTGGAAACTCTCGAAGTTCGATACCGAGCTGACTTCCAGCCAGCGCTGCTGTGCCGCCGAGTACACCTCGAAATCAAAAGTGAGCGCCGAGGAAAAGCCCATGTCGCCACCGCACAGCCGAAGGATCCGATAGGGCAGTTCCAGTTTGTCGAGCAGCCCCTCCACATGGGCGACCATTTCCAGCAGAGTCTCGTAGGAGCGCTCGGGATGCTGGATCTGGACGATCTCCACCTTGTCGAACTGGTGGAGGCGGTTCAACCCCCGCACGTGGGCTCCCCAGGAGCCTGCCTCCCTACGAAAACAGGGTGTATATGCAGCCATTTTGATGGGAAATTCCTCTTCTTTGAGGATGGAATCGCGGTAGAGATTGGTCACGGGCACCTCGGCGGTGGGGATCAGGTACAGGCCGTCGAGCGGTGCGTAGTACATCTGGTCGTCTTTGTCGGGGAGCTGGCCGGTACCGCGGGCGCTGTCGGCGTTGACGAGGTGGGGCGGCATGATCTCGCGGTAACCGGCGGCTTCCGCTTCGTCGAGGAAAAAGGCGATCAGCGCCCGTTGGAGCTTGGCGCCTTTGCCTTTGTACACCGGAAATCCGGCCCCGGTGATCTTGGTTCCCAATTCGAAATCGATGATGTCGTACTGTTTGATGAGTTCCCAGTGTGGCTGGGCGCCGGGCGCCAATTCGGGCAGTGGCGCCGTCCAGGGCTTGAACACCTCGTTGTCGTCGGCTCCGAGGCCGTGGGGCACTTGATCGGCGGGGCAATTGGGGATCTGCAGCAACAGGTCGGTCACCTGTTGGCGGGCCTCTTCCTGTTGTTTGCGCAATTGGTCACCTTTTTCACGGAGTTCGGCGGCTTGGGCCTTTAGAGCGTCTGCCTCTTCTCGGCGTCCGGAGCGATAGAGTTGACCGATCTCGTCCGACAGGCGGTTGCCCTCGGCGAGGGTCCGGTCGCTTTCCTGCTGGATCTTGCGGCGTTGTTCATCGGCGGCCAGCACTTCATCGAGCAGTTCGAGGCGCTTGAAGTTGCGTTTGGCCATTCCGGCGCGGACGCGCTCGTTGTTTTCCCGGATGAATTGGACGGTCAGCATGGTGTTGTTTTTTTTTGAAAAAAAAATCCGAAGGGAAAAGTTGCCCCGCGGTCGCTCTTTCGAACGGGGGCAAAAATCGCAGAACTTTTGCAATTTTGAAAAGTCTGCGTACATTTGCGCTAGAAAAGCCCCGATGTTTTTCCGCGTTGCATCGTCCGATGACGCTTTTATCCCTCAAATACCGCTTTCTTTTGCGGAAATTTCGCCCAGACCGAACTTGCCGTAGGCCATGAGGCCCTTTTTTCCATGCGCCTGCCGAGACGCGAGGAGATACTTTTTACCGACAATTTATGTTCACTATCCAAGAATTGAAGGAAATGCCGCTCCAGGATTTACGGGAGCAGGCCCAAAAAATGGGTGTGCCCGGGACCCAGAAATTGGATCACCAGGATTTGGTGGCCCGAGTTTTGGACATCCAGGGAACACCGGAAAGCACCGTCGCCGCTCCCAAGCGTCGTCGGACTGTACGCAAGACCTCGGACGACGCCCCGCAGGAAGCCGAGCCGACGAGCGTTCCCGAGCCGAACGTCCCTGCTGTGGCCCAGGAGCGCACGCCGCCCGCCCCAGAGCCCGAATCGCCCCGCACCCGCGGTCCGCGCAAGGCATCGCGGCCGGTGGAAGAATCTGCTCCCGCCCAACCGGAGCCCACTCCCACGCCCCCACCGGCCCCGGTGTACGAAGAGATGCCCGAGCCGCCCAATGGGGTGTTCGATGCCAGTACTTTTGTGCCGCTGCCTCCCGCACATACGCCCCAGCAACGGCCTTCCCAGCACCGCGAAAAAATGCTGCGCCAACGTGCGTCCGAACAAGGCCAGCGTGATTTTCCGCACGAAGGCGGACGGCCAAGCGGCCCGGCCCCATTGGATGACCAGCCCGCCCGTTCTTCATCGCAGCGCGGCCCCGGCCCCGAAGAAGGGGATTGGACTTCCCGTTACGAAGACCGTTCAGCGCCCGAACGCAGGCAGCAGCACCCGCAGCACCGCCAACAAGGGGCCCCCCCGATGAAGCAGCAACAGGGCCAACAGCAACGGCCCCAGCAGCCCGGATACCAACAACGCCCCCAGCCCAAGCAGGTGGCGCCCCCTCCCCCACCGCTTATTTCCGTCGAACTCGACGGCGCCGTGACCGGTGAAGGCGTGCTGGAAATGGCGCCGGAAGGCTACGGGTTCCTCCGTTCCGCCGACTACAGCTACATGTCGTCGCCCGACGATATATACGTGACCCCACAGCAGATCAAGCTGTACGGACTGAAACCGGGCGACAACGTGGAAGGGCCCATCCGCCCGCCGCGAGAAGGCGAGCGCTACTACGCACTGCTGAAAATAGAACGGATCAACGGACTCACCCCCGAACAGGTCAAAGACCGGATTCCTTTCGACTACCTGACCCCGCTGTTCCCGACCGAACGCTTCGATCTTTCCTCCCACTCCAAAAACCTGTCCACCCGCATCGTGGACCTGTTCACCCCCATCGGCAAAGGCCAGCGGGGACTGATCGTGGCGCAGCCCAAGACGGGCAAAACGATGCTCTTGAAGGACATCGCCAACGCCATCGCGCGCAACCACCCCGAGGTCTATCTCATCGTGCTGCTCATCGACGAGCGCCCCGAGGAAGTAACCGACATGGAACGCAGCGTCCGCGCCGAGGTGATCGGCTCCACCTTCGACGCGCCGGCCGAAAACCACGTCAAGGTGTCCCAAATGGTACTGCACAAGGCCAAGCGAATGGTCGAATGCGGCCACGATGTGGTCATCCTGCTCGACTCCATCACGCGCCTGGCCCGGGCTTACAACACCGTGGCCCCCGCCAGCGGCAAGATCCTTTCGGGCGGTGTGGAGGCAAACTCCCTGCACAAGCCCAAACAGTTTTTCGGCGCTGCCCGCAACATCGAAAACGGCGGTTCCCTCACCATTCTCGCCACCGCCCTGATCGACACCGGCTCCCGTATGGACGAGGTGATCTTCGAAGAGTTCAAGGGCACCGGCAACATGGAACTGCAGCTCGATCGCCGCCTGGCCAACAAACGCGTTTTCCCGGCCGTCGATCTCGTGGGCTCCAGCACCCGCCGCGACGATCTGCTCCACGACAAAGACACGGTGTCGCGTATGTACATCCTGCGCAAGCACCTCGCCGACATGAACGCCGAGGAAGCCATGGATTTCCTGCTCAAGCAAATGCGAAATTCCCGCTCCAACGAAGAATTCCTGCTTTCGATGAACCGTTGAGTCCGCGAAATCGGATTTTTTGGAAAAAGTTTCGCCCGACACTTGCAAACTCACGAAAAAAGCGCATCTTTGCACGCCTTTGGGCGAAACAACCTCGATCACAACCAGATTTTTCTTACCATCCAAACTTGACCTTCCGATGAAACGCACTTATCAACCCTCGCGCCGTACCCGCAAGAACACGCACGGATTCCGCGAGCGTATGGGCTCCAAGAACGGTCGTCGCGTGTTGGCCTCGCGCCGCGCCAAGGGCCGTTGGAAGCTCACGGTGTCCGACGAGCGTCGTCTGAAAGACCATTGATGTGCCCGCCGTGGGCCTGATCGCCCTCAACGGTGCCCCTGTATAAGGCGCAAAATGTCCCGTGCATTTTGCGCTTTTCTTTTTCCCACACCTCCTCCATGGCCGGATTTCCCAAACGAGACAGGCTCCGCAGCCGCAAGACCATCGACAGCCTTTTCGGCCGCGCAGGGGAATCTTTTGCCAAACATCCCGTTCGCTTCGTCTGGAAAACGGTCGAACTGCCCGAAGCGGTGCCCATCCAAGCGGCTTTCAGCGTTTCCAAAAAAAATTTCAAGCGCGCCGTCCAGCGCAATCGGATCAAGCGCCGCCTGCGCGAAGCCTGGCGCACACATAAATCCGTTCTCGAAGAAAAATTGTCGCCCCTCAACACCCAGATAGCCCTGATGATCATCTACCAAGGCAAGGAAGAGTCCGACTTTGCCCTGATCGAAAAGAAAATGGCCGAGTGCGTGCGTTTTTTTCTCCTGAAAATCAAGACGAACGAAAAAACAGACTAAAATTATCGGCAAAAGTCTTTTTTTTTCCACGTAGGGCGCGTATGTTTGCAGCCTCGTTTGAATACGGGGCGTAGCTCAGTTGGTTTAGAGCGCCGCCTTGACAGGGCGGAGGTCACTGGTTCGAGCCCAGTCGTCTCGACTTTGCACCGCAAAGTGCATTTTGAAGGTTTCGGGGTGTAGCTCAGTTGGTAGAGTACACGTCTGGGGGGCGTGTGGTCGCTGGTTCAAGTCCAGTCACCCCGACTGGATTTTCAAAAGGGCTTCGGACTCCGAAGCCCTTTTCTTTTGCCCGCTTTCCGCTCGTCTCTGCCATCCGGCAACTACTCGACGCACGGCCCATGATCAAAAGTACTTTTGGTAGCGCAACGCACCCGTTCTGAATATGCCCTTTCCGATCGGATCCGAAAGATCATCCCGCTTGTTCCCGGGTCTGCCGCTCCTGCCTCCTTTGGCGGGCGTTGCCGCATCGTGGATGCATTTTTGGGCTACGGGATCCATCCACGTGGACGGAAACTACCTCGAAGCCCCCGGGCTGATCTTGGTCAATTTGTTGCTGTTTTTTTCCTCCATCGTCGGTGGCACTTGGGTCGGATATCGGGTATCGGTCGGAAATGGGGGGCAGCAACTGTCCGAAAAGACGCTGCGGTGGTGGGGATATGGGTTGCTGGCGGTGAGTTCGGCGATGTTGCCTTTCGTGAGCAACGATGTGTTCAGCGTGCTCGGCTATGGCGATGCCTCTCTGCAAGGGCTCGATGTTTATCGCGACGCTTCGGCCTCGGTCCGTTCCCGATTTGCCGATTTCATTTCCCCGGCCTACCTGAATGTGCCCTGCAAATACGGTCCGGTCAATCTCCTGCTTGCCAAGTGCGCCGTATGGTTGGGCGTCGATCTGTGGGGAAGCCTGCTGGTCTATAAGGCCCTGACCGCTTTGGCGGGCATTGTATTCGTGGAATCTATCTTGCGGCTTCGGCCCTTTTGGGGGGATTGGGACGGACGGGCATTTGCTCTGTTCTCGCCCCTGTGGTGGTTCCAAGGGATCGGCCAACAGCACAACGATGTATTTGGGGTGGCCTTTTTGGCCCTGTGCTTGCTGGCCCTCCAACAGCGGCGCTATACGCTTGCTTGGGCGACGGTAGCTTTGGCCTTCCTGTGCAAGGCTACTTTCGTGGTGCTGCTGCCCGTTCCGTTCGCCTTCGCGCTCGTGCATGGCCGTCATCGCTGGGGAGCGGCCATCCGTGCAAGTTTGCCCGGGTTGGCGGTCGTGGCGGCGCTGTTCTTGTTCAGTACCGACCTGTTGCCCTCCCTACGGGCGGCGCTTGCTCCGCTGAGGCCGAGCAGTTCGTTTTCGGATCTGTTGGGCTATGTGGTGGAAGGCCTGGGGACGGGCATCGCCAAGGAGCAGGTTTGGAGCGCAGCGGTCCCGGTATTCCAACTGTTGGGCTTGCTGGCGCTTTTGGGATTGGCCGGACGCACCCTGTGGAAATTGAACGAAACGGACGAACCGCGGTTCGTCGAACTTTTCGTTCAACTTTTCGTCGTGTTCGTCTGCCTGTATTCCAACCGTTTTTTGCCGTGGTATCTTTTGACATTGTTGCCGCTTTTCGCCCTGGGGGCGAGAAAAACATGGCGCGAATGGATGATGTGGACTTCGCTGGCGGCCAATTTACAGGACGGCATGCACATACCTTCTACCGAGACGGCGATCGGACGGTCCATTCTGATCGGTGCGACGGTCGCCACCGTCGGTCTTTTTCTGTGGAAAACGCGCGAAAGATTCTGGCCGCCAACGGATCAGAATTTAGCCAAGAACCCGTTGGACAGCAACCGACCGGTTCCGTCCAGTACGCGGATGCCGTAAAGACCCGGGGCGCGGCCTTCGAGGACGCAGGAACTCTGCAGACCGCCGTTCGCTTCGAAAGCTGCCACCGAGCCGCCCAACGCATCGAAAACCATGATTTTGAAGTTGCCTATTTCAGGCAGTTTGATGGAGAAACACCCCTGGCTCGGATTGGGGAAAACCGGCAGTTCGGCCAAAAGATCGTCCGCTTGTTCGACCGAGTTCAGACAGTCTTGGCGGAATGTGCCGATCCAGTCCTTGGCGATCAGCACATAGGGCAGCCCGGCACCGGGGTGGCTGTATCCGTTCAGGGTATAGATGGAAGTGCTGGTACTTCCGTTCTGTTGGAACTGCTGCTGGGTGAAAACGACATTGCTGTACGGATTTTCGATGTCGGCGTCGCTGTGCACCATCATCAGCGGCATTTGCGGCGCCCAGTCGTACAGATTGTTGTGTGAAAGGAGCCTGCGGAAGAAAAAATCAGGATCCGTCTGCGCGGGGACCTGGAAACTGTCTTCCAGCATCCGCACGGGGATGGAATCGAGCTGGGAGGTATTGTAAAAAGGATTTGTCCGGTCCAAGATCAGCGACATCAAGCTGTCGTAGGGCGATTCGAACAACACGTCCACGAAATTCGAGGGGGTAACCTGAAAGCCTTCCGCCACGACGGTATCCATATAAAAATTCACATAGGTACAAGCCACCAGCGGGAACGCCTGGCGCTCCGGAGTGGTGCGGGTGGGCGATAGTAGGCTATCACAGGCCACGCCGCTGAGATCGTAGGTGCCGCCGCCGGGCACTGCCGCCACGAGGTTGAATTCCCCGGGGTGGAACAGCTGCATTTCGCGGGCGGTGGCCATCGAGGAATGGCCGCCCTGGGAATAGCCCGACAGGAAAATCTGGCCCGTGGTGCCGATGTTGTTCTGCGCACAAAAAGTTTGGGTGGCGCGGATCAGATCGATGGTCGCCGCCGCCTCGGTCTTGGCGTTCATGAACGCCTGGAGGCCCGGCGAGGCTTCCGATCCCATGAAAATGTAATCCGGAGCAACGCCGATGTAGCCGTTGGAAGCGAGGCCTTTGGTGATCACGCCGTAAATGTTGTCGGAGTGGGACGGCACCTCCGTGTCCTTGCAGCTCAGGCCGTGGCCGAAGCTGAAAATCCCGAGATCGCAGGGATAATTGGTGGGGATGACGGTCAGCCCGGTGGCGATCGTCAGGCTGTCGGGGTGGTATCCGCGGGTCCAATACCGTACTCGATAAACATCGAAATCGTAGGTGATGCCGAGCACAGCGCCAGGAAAGCCGGTATTCTGCTGCACGATCGTACTGAGGCTATCGGCGGTCAGACTTTCCAACAGATGGAAGGAAACGATCTCTCCGCGTTGCTGGGCACGAAGGGAAAGTGACAAAAACAGAAAAAGGGAGAGCGATATGGTGTGTTTCATGCGCCAAAAATAAATCTTGAAGGGCCAAAAAGTTGGGCTGCGGCCATTAAAAAACGCCCGTCGCTCGTCCACCATGCGACATCGGACATCCGATTTGAATAATTTTTATATTTTTTTGTAAAAATTTTAAAAATAATAATTTTTTTAAAAAAATTTCACTAAAAAACAATTCGAGACAGTGTCAAAGAAAAGTCCGATGCAGAGGGGACGAAAACCATGTAAAAAAATCTGAATCCGGCGAAAAACGGCGGACAGCGGACCAAAATCCGATCAATGATGTTCGTCCTCTTCGCCGTCCCCATCGTGCTCGCCGCCGCCGGGTTCCGTTTGTACGCCGTCGGCCGGGACCGGCTTTCCGCCGTGGATTTCCGGGTGGCGGATCGCACCGCCGCTGCTGCCGGCGCGGTAGAGCAAGAAGGACGCGACCAACGACATGACGAAGGCCGCCAAGGCCAGCGGGCGGGCCAGGCTATTTCCTCTGCGGCGCAGGACCAGCACGGCGACCGCCGTCCAGGCCAGCACCATAACGCCGTAATAGGCGATTGCGCCCGCATCTTCGTGGGCTTCGATCAAATCGTGCGAAACCCCGTAGGGTTCCACGAGTTCTTCGGCGCCTTCCCCGCTGAATTTGGCAGGGACCGACAGGACGGCCATGGCGATCCAGATCACGAGACCGGTATCGAGGATCTTGTTTTCATGGCGAAAAAGTCCGTAAGCCACCACGGCGATGCCGATGATGGTGCCGATGATGGGAAAATGGTTGAAAAGGACGTGGATTTGGGCGGAATTCATACGGTCGGTTTTTCGCAAAGTTAATCCAAAAACGACAAAGGGCCGGACGGGATATCCCGTCCGGCCCTTGCCGAGGAGGCGCTCCGCTTATTTGCGGATGCCCAATTTTTGGATCAGGGCGCGATACTTAAGGACGTCGCGCTTGGTCAAGTAGGCCAAGAGTCCTTTGCGCTTGCCGACCATCGCCAACAAAGAGCGGCGGGTGCCGTGGTCTTTTTTGTGGGTCTTGAGGTGCTCGGTCAGGTGGTTGATGCGCGCGGTGAACAGCGCGATCTGGCCCTCGGTGGAGCCGGTGTTCTTGGCGTCGCCGCCGTAGGTCTTGAAAATTTCTTGGACCTGTTCTTGGGAAAGATAACTGTGCATAAAACAAAAAAACGAGGTGAACAAATCGTGAACACGGGGATCACGTCATCGAAACGCCTCCGAAAACGGTCGTTGCCGGAATTGCGAGCGCAAAGATAAGTTTTTTTCCGAAAAATCTCCTTGGCACCGCATTTTTTCCCAAAAACCGATCTTTTGACGAACTACAAAACGCCAAGGGGCGCAAAGG
The DNA here is from genome assembly GCA_040380145.1 of Lewinellaceae bacterium. Lineage (GTDB taxonomy): Bacteria > Bacteroidota > Bacteroidia > Chitinophagales > Saprospiraceae > JBEIJQ01. Next base: position 9,894 of record JBEIJQ010000044.1, read on the forward strand.
AAAATCCTTCGCGCCCCTTGGGTTGACGGGAAGTCCGTTGTCAGAACTTGACCGTGACGCCTCCCATGACGTTGAAGCCGAACTGCGGGTAGCGGGACCAGCGTTCGCGCTTGTTGTTGAGGAGGTTGTTGAGGTTGACGAACAAGCCGATGTTTTTGGTGACCTTGTATTCGGCGCCGAAATTCAGGTCGAGCAGAGGTTTGATCGTACCGGTGACGCCGGCGCTGTCGAGGTAGTTGATGCCCCCGACGGCGTAGAATTCACCTCTGAGCAGGAGTTTCTTTTTGAGGGCCGAGTAGCGCAGGATCAAGTTGGCATCGAGGTTGGGCAGGCCGAAGTTGGTACGGCTGTAGATGTGGTAAGCCCCTTGAAGGGTGGCCGTGAAGTTCTTGATTTTGTCGTAGCTGACGTTTCCGGAGATCGTGAACAGGCTCATGGTGTCGTACTGGACGCGGAATCGACCGTAATCGGCTTGGGCGTCGTTGAGGAATAGGGGCATCACGTTCATGGGCCTTTGGGCGAAACGGGCCTCATAGCCGATGCCGTTGATGCTGCCGCGCACTCCGCCGAAGCGTTCCTGCCAACGGGTGCCGCGGATTTGGACCTCCGAGTTCAAGTAGGGGTTGTATTGTGTCATGCGATCGAAAGAATTGATCCGCACGCCGCCCGTCCAGCCGGCAAACACGTTGAAGCCGCCCTCGAAAAACCGGTAGCTCAGTTCCATGTCGGGCGATGCGAAAAATGTTCCGGCGTCGGAGCCGACCCAAGCCCCCAATTTGGCGCGGAATCCCCCGATGTTGAAGAAGACCGCGGGCTGTACGAAGGGGACGAGGATTTTTTGGTCGGCGGTATCTTTGAAACCGACCGATTCAAGGCCCATATCGATGCGGGCGGAGAACCGTTCGCTGAAACGCTTGTCCACCTTGGCCAGCACCGAGACTCCCAATTCACTGGATTGGAAAAAGTCGCCCAGCGAATACAGGTTGAAATCCAGTGCGTAATTGAGTCCGATGGCGTTGGGGCGCGAGTTGAACACGCGGGCGCTGCCGTTGAAACGGGAGAAGCGCTGCTGCAACAGACCGGCGGGATAGGCTCCGCCGAGGGTATCTGAGTAGAGCGTAGTGTCGGTGCCATAGAAGCGCAGCCCGTACCAATCGTACCCCAGGGATCCACCGATGCCGATACCCTGGTCGAGGAAATAAGTTCCCCGTACGCCGGCCTCGTGGCGGCTGAATCGCATGAGCTCGTTGGAGCCGGATTGGGCGCTGTGGTGGCGATAGGAAATGCCGAATTCCACGCGTTCGCTTTCCGTGAGGTGGCAGGACGCCTCGATCAGCGGCGACATCGGAGTGCCGAAGCCCGCGCGCAGATGGAAGGCCTTGGGCTTCACCTCGGCGTTGGGGGGAGTGGGCAGGCCGCGTACCCGGAGCTGGGGATCCCCCTGTTCGGATGCGGCCAAAGCGGCCTTGGGATCATGGGTGTAGGCGAGATCCACGTTACTTTCGTCCGGGGTTGTCGGCTGCACCGTCAGCTTGACGGAATTTTCGGGTTGGACCTTGATTGGAGACCTGACCTCTGTCTCGGGCGGCGATTGTTGGGCCGAAAGAAAAAAAGGCAGCAGCAGGTTCGACAGCAAAAAGAGGATGGATGGGCGGTTCATTTGATTTTGATAGTCCGTTGTGACAAAAAATTGGGATTCCGAAAAAAGTGAAAGGGGCCGTTAATCCACCTTTATTTTCTTTTTCGGTTCATCGGGCTGTTCGTTTTGCTTGACTCCCTTTGCCTGTTCGATTTTTTTTGTTTTGGCATCGGCGATTTCGATCATTTCTTTTTCTCCGGGGCAATTTTCTTTCACCTTGCCCAGAGAGAATAGGGCCAAATCCGAGTCGTTCATTTCCAAATAGATATCGGACATCAACAGGTAGCACTTGGCTTGCCATTTTTTGTAGGCGGCTGTTTCGCGGCTGGCACTTTTGACGATTTCGAGTGCCTTGGCCAAATCGCGTTTGGCATAGTATAGATTGGCCATTTCGTATCGGGCCCTTGCGCCGTCCTCGGTGTTTCCGCAGAATTTGATGGCATCGGACAACTCGATACGGGCCTGCTCGAACTGCTTTTGCAAAACGGAGTTTATGCCCGCATAAAGCAGTGCGGTGCCCTTTTCCTGATCGGTGAGCTTGTCGAGCTTCAGTATTTTCTGGGTCAATTCAATGGCGCGATCCCTTCTGCCGAAAAGATCACCGCTCCGGAGCAGGCCGAACCATGCCTTTTTTCTGAAGATATTGTCGTCGGCGTATTTGTCGAGCTGAAGAAAATAAGCGTAGGCCGCAGGATAATTTTTGGTAAAAAGCAGGCAGATCGTTCCGGCAAAATCGGCTACTTGGCGGGCAAATTCGTTGGGTGCCCGACGCAGAACGGAATCGAAATCCACCAAGGCAAGATCGTATTTGCCCAATTCCTTGTAAGAGTCCCCGCGTTTGGCGAACGCTTCCAAGCGATAAGGGCTTTTTTCGGAGCGCAGAAGAAAATCATCGAACGCCTTGATCGCTTTTTCGTAGTTGCCCATGTTGTACAACTTGATCGCCGACGATATTTTGAGGGCATCCAAGTCCACCGAGGCTTTGTCGCCTCCACAGAGCACGGTTTGGCGGTATGCCATGTATTCGTCGAAGCGCTGTTGATCCACGTAAATCTGTTCTATCGCAGTCAGCGCCCCGTCGCATTCTTCAGGAGAGGGATTGTGCGCCATGGTCTGTTTGAAATACTCGAGCGCCCTATCCGGATCGTTCTGGTTGACATAAATATTGCCCAGATTGTTGAGCGCCCGATTGTGGAACTCGCTGTTGGGCACCCGTGCGATCAGCGCCTTGTACACCCGGATGGCCTCTTCGAACGTGAACATTTCGGCGTAAATGACGCCTAGTTCGTATTGGGCATCGTCGGCCAGATCGGAGTTGGGGTAGTCATTGAGAATGATGTTCAATTGTTTGATAGCACCCTCCTTTTGTTCTTTGGCATTGTGTATGCGCGCCTTGCCAAACCTGGCCTCGGGAACGTTTTTGTAGTTGTTGTTGATAAGGGTGGTAAAAAAACCGTCTGCCTTGGTGTAGTAATCTCGGCCGCATCCGGTATAACAGTCGCCGGCCAACAGCAGCGCGTCCATATAGACGCCGTTGGTCACCGCCAGATCTTTGATCGTCTTGAGACGCGGCTGGAACCACTTGACGGCTTCTTCGAACTGTGCGGCGGCGTTTTTGTAATCGGGCTTCGCGGAGTGAAGGTAGGCATACCCAAGGTGATAATGGCCCATGCCGCGGGATGCGTTGTCGGGCAGGGAAACAGCGTTTTTCTCCGCCTTGAGAAAATCATCGAAAGCCTGCCGGGCCTCTCCGATTTTTTGTGTCCGATAAAGAGCCTCTCCCCTCCAGATGTGTGCCATGGCCACATAGTTCTTGTCCTCCGGGTATTGCAGGGCCTCGTCGAACAGCGCGACGGCATCCAGGGACTTGTTGTCGGCCATGAGCTGACAACCTCTTTTAACGGCGACTTTTTGGAGCGTTTCGCGGACTTTGGGGGTTTTGTTGGAGATCTTGCGCAAGATGTCGAGCGCACGGCCGTAATCGTTGGAGGCCAACAGGATCTGCCCCAACATGCCTTGGGCAGTTTCGTAGCGCGGGGAACTTTCCGGGATAGAGCCCAAAAGGTCCACCGCGGCCGAAACGGCGTTCACTTCGGCGGCCAGGGCGGCAAATTCGAAACAAGCCATTTCGCGCAGGTCCTCGTCGTAGTGCTGTCCGGCCGCAATCTCATAAGCATCCAGCGCACTGGCCTTGTTGCCCATCTCTGCGTAGCACTGCCCCAAGTTGTAATTCGCGGATTGGCCCAGAGCGCTTTTGGACCCCGAGAGCTGCATGAAATTGGGTATGGCCGATCGGGCATCACCAGTTTCGAGTTGCGAGATGGCCAGCTGGTTCAAAGTGGTTTCGGTCACTTGGTTGCCTTTGTTGACATAATCCAACAGGTACGGCAGAGCCTTTTTGTATTCCTTCTGTTGGAAATACGCCTGGCCGATCAGCAGCCCCATTTCATCGCGGTAGATAAGGCCGGCATCGCCCATGAGCGGCTCGCCGAAGGTGATCAGGTCGCCGTATTCGGCGAACTGGTAGTGGATCTGACAGATGTGGTAGGGCACCGTACGACCGTACTCTTTGGACTCGAGGCAAAGTTTGAACGATTCCATGGACTCGTTGTACTTCTTGGTCAGGAACGACGCGCAGCCATAGTAGTAGTTGGCCGGGAAATAATAGCGGGATGTCTTGGCGTCTTTGATCTGGGCAAAATACTCCAGGGATTCCGGGAATTTTTCTTGGACGAAGAGCGAGTAGCCCAAATTGAATCGCACCTCCAGTATGCGGTCGTTGGAAAGCCCGCGCTGGTTCACCATGCGGTAAAACTCCTCGGCCTTGGCATAATTTTTTTGCACGAAATAATATCCCGCGATCTCGGACTTGGCGGTGTTGGCGATGTCGCTCGGATCGTTCTCCGCAATGAAGGTCAAAAGCGCCTGCTCCGCATCGGCCCTGCCCAAGCGCAGGGCGGAAAGACCGTCGTACAGACGGGCGGTCAGCCGATATATGTTCGCCCGATCGCTCTCGGCCATCGGCTCCATCTGCAGGTAACTTTGGAAAGACTCGCGCGCCTTGCCGTATAGCTGCTCGCGGTAGTAATCCATGCCGCGCTTGAAGTCGTCGTGGCGGTCGCGGTAAACGGCGGTCTCCTGGGCTACGGCTCCGCAAAGGCAGGAGAACCAGGCCAGCGCCAACAAAAGAATGGTCTTGGTTGTTCGGTACATAAATGAAACAATGGTTTTCGTTCTATACGAAGGATCGGTGCGGTGACGGCGAAAAGGACAAAGTTACACCGATTTAATCGGAAAAATACCCGGATTAGCCGAAAAAGCGTAATTTTGCGCCCTGATTCGAAAAGGGCCGCGGCCGAACGAAAGGTGCAGCGGCGACATTTGTAACTGTTCTTCAACCATTTCCCCCTTTTCCGGAGGACTTTCCTCCCTCAAGCCCACTTTATGAACATCAGAAACATCGCGATTATTGCCCACGTTGACCACGGCAAGACCACCCTCGTGGACAAAATCCTGCACCAAGCCAGACTTTTCAGGGAAAACCAGCACATGGGCGAACTGATCCTAGACAACAACGACCAAGAACGTGAACGGGGCATCACCATTCTCGCCAAAAACGTGGCCGTCAACTACAACGGACACAAGATCAACATCATCGACACGCCTGGCCACGCCGACTTCGGCGGAGAAGTGGAGCGCGTGCTCAACATGGCCGACGGCGTTCTGCTGCTGGTGGACGCCTTCGAAGGCCCCATGCCCCAGACGCGCTTCGTGCTCCAAAAAGCCCTGTCCCTCGGCAAAAAGGCCATTTTGGTGGTCAACAAGGTGGACAAGCCCAACTGCCGCCCGGAGGAAACTTATGAGGATGTTTTCGAACTGTTTTTCCACCTCGACGCCACCGAGGAGCAATTGGAGTTCCCCGTGGTGTACGGTTCCTCCAAACAAGGCTGGATGGGCCCCGATTGGCGCAAGCCCACCGAGGACATCACCCATCTGCTCGACACCATCCTGCAGCACATCCCGGCACCGAAGCCGGAAGAAGGCACCCCCCAACTGCAGATCACGAGCCTCGACTATTCCAACTACACCGGCAGAATCGCCATCGGAAGGCTCACCCGCGGCCGCCTGACGGAAAACCAACCGGTCTCCCTCGTCAAGCGCGACGGGACCGCCGTCAAGACCCGCATCAAAAAATTGTACCTGTTCGAAGGCCTTGGCCGCATCGAAGCCCCCTCCGTCGAGGCGGGCGACATCTGTGCGATCATGGGCCTGGAAGGTTTCGAGATCGGCGACACCGTGGCCGACTTCGAAAATCCCGAGGCCCTGCCCCCCATCGCCATCGATGAGCCGACGATGAGCATGCTCTTCACCATCAACAACTCGCCCTTCTTCGGAAAAGAAGGCAAATTCGTCACCTCCCGCCACCTGCGCGACCGCCTGATGCGCGAAACGGAAAAGAACCTCGCGCTGCGGGTGGAGGAAACGGATTCGGCCGATATGTTCCTCGTGTTCGGCCGGGGGATCCTGCACCTGTCGGTGCTGATCGAAACCATGCGCCGCGAAGGCTACGAACTGCAGGTCGGTCAGCCCCGCGTGATCTTCAAGGAAATCGACGGCAAAAAATGCGAGCCGATCGAGATCCTCACCATCGATGTGCCCGAAAGCTCTTCCGGCAAGATCATCGAGGCCGTCAGCCAGCGCAAGGGCGAAATGTTCTCCATGACGCCCAAAGGCGATATGGTCCGCCTCGAGTTCAACATCCCCTCCCGCGGACTGATCGGACTGCGCAACCTCGTGCTCACGCTTTCCGCCGGCGAAGCCATCATGGCCCACCGCCTCGACCGTTTCGAACCGTGGAAAGGCGCTCTGCCCGGACGCATCAACGGGGTGCTGATCTGCATGGAACCCGGCATGGCAACCGGCTATGCCCTCGACAAACTCCAAGACCGGGGCTCCTTCTTCGTCGAACCGGGCGAAACCTCTACACCGGCCAGATCGTCGGCGAGGGCATCCGCCCCGGCGACCTCGTGATCAACGCCACCCGGGCCAAACAGCTCACCAACTTCCGCGCCGCCGGCAAGGACGACAACGTGGCCCTGCCCCCCAAACGCAACTTCTCCTTGGAAGAGGCCCTCGAATATATCGACGAGGACGAATATGTGGAGATCACGCCCGGCAACATCCGCCTGCGCAAGATCCTGCTCGACGAAAACGACCGCAACCGGGCCAAAAAACAATCGGCCGGCGTTTACTGATGTTCAGCCTGTTTTCCGACTTCGACATCGCCCTGTTCAAGGCCGGAAAACACTTTCGGCTGTACGAAAAACTGGGCAGTTCACCCCTCCGGGTGGACGGCGTGGACGGTACCTACTTCGCCGTGTGGGCCCCCAACGCCAAATATGTTTCGGTCATCTGCAACAGCAACGGTTGGGACCGGCACGCACACCCCTTGCGGGTACGCCTAGACGGTTCGGGTATCTGGGAAGGCTTCCTGCCCGGCATCGGCCACGGCGAGGTGTACAAATACTACGTACACTCGCACCAAGGCGACCGACGCCTCGAAAAAGGCGACCCCTTCGCCCGCTACTGGGAAACGCCCCCCCGGACTGCCTCCATCGTGTGGGACATCGCCGACTACGGCTGGGGCGACCGGGAATGGCTGGAAAAACGCCGCGCACAAACGGGCCAACCCCGCCCATTCTCGGTGTACGAGGTGCACCTCGGCTCTTGGATGTTCGCCGACGGACCCGACGGCTCCAAACGCCCGCTCTCCTATCTGGAAATGGCCGACCGGCTGGTGCCCTATGTCGTGGAAATGGGCTTCACGCACGTGGAGTTCATGCCGGTGATGGAACACCCCTACGCCCCCTCCTGGGGCTACCAGATCACGGGCTATTTCGCGCCTTCCAGCCGATTCGGTACCCCGCAGGACTTCATGGGCCTCGTGGACCGTTTCCACCGAGCCGGCATCGGAGTGCTGCTCGACTGGGTGCCCTCCCATTTCCCGGAAGACATCCACGGCCTGGCACAGTTCGACGGCACCCGGCTCTACGAGCACGCCGATCCGCGCAAGGGCTTCCACCCCGATTGGAAAAGCCTGATTTTCAATTACGGACGCTTCGAGGTCAAATCTTTCCTGATCTCCAACGCGCTGTTTTGGCTCGACCGCTACCACGCCGACGGACTGCGCGTGGACGCCGTGGCCTCGATGCTGTACCTCGACTATTCCCGCAAAGAGGGCGAATGGATCCCAAACGCCTTCGGGGGACGCGAAAACCTTGAGGCGGTCGCTTTTTTGAAGGAACTCAACGAAACGGTGTACGCCCTCTATCCCGACACCGAAACGATCGCCGAGGAATCCACGGCCTTTCCCGGGGTCTCCCGGCCCACTTTCGAGGGCGGACTGGGCTTCGGCCAAAAGTGGATGATGGGCTGGATGAACGACACGCTCCGCTACTTCAAGGAAGATCCGCTCTTTCGCCGATACCACCACAACTCCCTCACCTTCAGTTTGGCCTACGCGTTTTCCGAAAATTTCATGCTGCCGCTCTCGCACGACGAAGTGGTGCACGGCAAAGGCTCCCTGATCTCCCGCATGCCCGGCGACGAATGGCGGCAGTTCGCCAACATGCGCCTGCTCTACGGGTACATGTTCACGCATCCGGGCAACCAACTGCTGTTCATGGGAGGCGAATTCGGCCAAAACGGCGAATGGAACCACGAACAAGGCCCCGAATGGCATCTGCTGCAGTACCCCATGCACAGCGGGCTCCGGGAATGGGTCAAGCGCCTGAACGCCCATATCGTGTCAAGAGAAGCTTTTTGGGGAAAAAATTTCCTCCCGGAAGGCTTCCGCTGGGTCATCGGCGACGACAGCGAAAACTCCGTCCTGGCCTACCTGCGCTTCGGATCGGACGAACACCGGCCCCAGCTCGCGGTACTGAACTTCACGCCCGTGGTGCGCGAAAAATATCGCGTGGGCGTGCCCTTCCACGGGGAATGGGTAGAGGCGCTCAACAGCGACGACGAAGCGTTCGGTGGCTCCGGGGTACGCAACGGAGCCAGAATCCGGGCCAAAAACACGCTCTGCCACGGCTACGAATCCTCGATCGAACTCACTCTGCCGCCCCTGGCCGTCTTGGTACTGGAACCCAAGAATTGGAATCCCAAAGGGAAGTAATTATTTTATAAAAAACTGAAATTCAATTTTTTATTTTTTATAAAAAAGAAAAAAAGTAAGCAGCCCGGCACTCTCCGTCCAAAAGGTCGGACATGGACTCAAGAGATCGTCCCTCCGCAAAAAAGCCCGACGCTCCGCTTCGAAATTACCGCCCCCAAAGGAAAGGAACCCCAAAATTTGTGTAGGTTTGCAAGGCCGCCCGAAACAACGGAAAAGGATCCTGAAATCATTTTTTTACGGGTCGACACCTTGCCAAATACCCGAATTTCATGCTATTTTTTATTTTTATTTTACAAAAAATATATTTTTTTAAAAAAATAAAAAATAACACCTCCTGCCAACTCGCCGCTCCATGATAAAAATCTACCATTTGTCCACTTGCGGAACCTGTAAAAAGATCCTCGAAAGACTGTCGCCGCCCGCTTCGGCGCAGGTGCAGGACATCAAAAAAACGAGGATCACCGGCGAGCAGCTCGACGAAATGCGGGCGTTGGCGGGGAGTTACGAGGCGCTTTTCAGCCGAAAATCGCAAAAATACCGTCCCATGGGCCTGCACGAACGGGCGCTCGGCGAAGAGGATTATCGGCAGCTGATTTTGGACGAGTACAGTTTTCTGAAAAGGCCCGTCGTGATCGCCGGGAAGCAGATTTTCGTGGGCAACGCCGAAAAGACGGTCGAAGCGGCCGTGCAAACGATACAAAAAGCCTGACCCGACGCCGCCATGTTTTTTTCGGACATCATCGGACAAACGGAGACCAAGACTTCGCTCGTGACCGGCGCCCGGTCGGGGCGCGTCCCCCACGCCCAGCTGTTCCTCGGCCAAGAGGGCAGCGGCGCGCTCGGGCTGGCCCTGGCATACGCCGCCTATCTGCAATGCGAGGAACCGGGCGAAACGGACAGTTGCGGCCAATGCAAGGCCTGCACGAAAACACACAAAATGATCCACCCGGATGTGCACTACAGCTATCCGACGGTCGGCAGCAAGTCCATAAGCACGGAATCGGTGGCCGATTGGCGCGGCGCATTTGTGGAACACGGCTGTTATTTCAGCCTGAACAGCTGGCTGAACCGCCTGAACGCCGAAAACAAACAGGGCAACATCAACACCGACGAAACCCGCGACATCACGCGCAAACTCAGCCTGATGGCCTACGAGGGCCGCTACAAGATCCTCTTGTTGTGGCTGCCGGAGTTTTTGGGCAAAGAGGGCAACCGCCTGCTCAAATTGATCGAAGAGCCGCCCGACGAGACGGTTTTTCTGTTGGTGGCCGAAAACCAAGAGGCCATCCTGCCCACGATCCTTTCGCGCTGCCAGTTGGTCAAGGTGCCGCCGCTGTCGGACTCCGAGGTCGCGGACGGATTGGTGCGGTTGGCCGAACAATCGAGGGCGAATGCCGAGCGGACCGCTTTTTTGGCCAACGGAAACCTGGCCAAAGCCCTGGAAATGGCCGACGACAAAAACCACGACCACGCCGACATGTTCATGGAATGGCTGCGCCTGGCCTATCAGAACAAGGGGCCGGCCATGGTGCAATGGGTGGACAAAATGGCCGGTGCGATGCCGGTCAACGATCGCCGTTGGGGGCGCAAAGACCAGAAATTCCTGTTGGAATACGGCAGCCACTTCCTGCGCGAAATGTTCGTCCACATCGCCGTGGGGCAGCCCGATCTCCGCCTTCCGGAGGCCG
>JBEIJQ010000045.1:0-20367 GCA_040380145.1 Lewinellaceae bacterium
CGGAGCGAGATTGTCCACCACAATGGTGATGTGGTTGAAACGCTTGCGGATACGGTGGGCCCGGCCGTGGGGCGCGGGACGGAAACGCTTGAGCATCATGCCTGGATCGATACGAATCTCGGATATGATCAGTTCTGCACCATCCGGGGATTGTCCATCATGGAGTACGGACCAGTTGGCCACCGCCGAATGCAGGACTCTCTCGATCCAATAAGCGCCCTCTACACGAGAAAACTTCAGGATGTTGAATGCCTTTTTGACGGACAGTCCGCGGACATTGTCGGCCACCAAACGCATCTTGCGGGGCGGTATCGGGCAATTTTTGTATTTGGCTACGGCTTGCATTGCACGTCGATTAAATGGGTAAGTGCGATATGGATTGGAGAGCCCTTGGGCTTATTTCTTTTTCTTGGCTCCGGCGTGGCCGCGGAAGTTGCGGGTCGGAGAAAATTCGCCCAGCTTGTGGCCCACCATGTTTTCCGTGACATAAACCGGCACAAAAGTTTTTCCGTTGTGCACGGCGATCGTTTCTCCAACAAACTCGGGAACGATCATGGAGGAGCGGGACCAAGTTTTGATCACTTGTTTGCGCTTGGAATCTTTCGACTTGAGGACCTTTTCGTAGAGCTTGTGGAACACATAAGGGCCTTTTTTCAGCGAACGGGGCATAGCAGAAAAAATTTGAATGATTTTGGATCGTCAAACGCTCCGTAAATTATTTGGCGTTCTTCGATTTGCGACGGGCAATGATGAGATCGTTGGAGTACTTCTTCGGGTCGCGCGTTTTTTGTCCCTTGGCCATAATGCCGTTGCGGGAACGCGGGTGACCACCGGAAGCGCGTCCTTCGCCGCCGCCCATCGGGTGGTCAACGGGGTTCATCGCCACGCCACGGGTCCGGGGACGATGGCCCAACCAGCGGTTGCGACCGGCCTTGCCCATCACCAAAAGGTTGTGGTCGGGGTTGGATGCCGTGCCCACCGTGGCCTTGCAGGCCTGAAGCACGCGGCGCATCTCGCCCGAGGGAAGACGGATAATGGCATATTTGCCTTCACGACCCACCAACTGGGCAGAAGTACCGGCACTGCGTACCAACACGCCGCCTTTGCCGGGATTCAATTCGATGTTGTAAACGATCGTACCGATGGGAGCATCGGAAAGGTAGATCGCATTACCCACTTCGGGTGCTACGCCAGTTCCAGATTCGATCACCGCTCCCACCTTGAGGCCTTGGGGTGCCACGATGTAACGCTTTTCGCCGTCTTGGTACTGCACCAGGGCGATATAAGCCGAACGATTGGGATCGTATTCGATCGTCATCACCGTAGCGGGAACGCCGTCTTTGTTGCGCTTGAAATCGACGATGCGGTAGCGGCGCTTGTGCCCGCCGCCACGGTTGCGCACGGTGCGGTGGCCCTCGTTGTTGCGGCCGCCGGATTTTTTCATGCCGACGGTAAGGCTCTTCTCAGGCTTGTCCGTCGTAATCTCCGCAAACACAGGGGCCACGCGCATGCGCGTTCCGGGCGTTACGGGATTGAGTTTTTTCACTGGCATGGATATGGCAATTTGAAAGATTTCCGGGAAAAATAAGCGGATTACTGGTTGTCGCCCTCGTTTCCGAAGAAGTTGATGATTTCACCCGCCGGCAGCGTGACGATCGCTTTTTTGAAACCGGCCTTGCGGCCATTGGTCATTTTGCCGTTGCGGAACAGCGTCTTGCGCTTGGCGGGAACCACGATGGTGTGCACCGCGTTCACCTCCACATTGTACATCTCCTTCACGGATTGCAAGATTTCCAACTTGTTGGCATGCCGGTCCACCACAAAAGCATACTTATTGAGCGTTTCGCCCATCTTGGTGGACTTTTCTGTGATGTAGGGCTTTATGAGGATGCGCTTGTTCATGACAAGAATTAATTATGGGAATTACTTCGCGAAAAGTTGGTTGATGCGTTCCACTGCGCTTTCGGTCATCACCAAGTGATTGGCCTTCAACACTTCGAAAACATTGAAATCAGATGCCGTGGTCACATGCGCACCTGGGATGTTGCGCGCCGAGAGGTAAACATTGTGGTTGAGCTCGGCCGTGAGCAGCAGGGATTTTTGCTCTGCCACCTTGAGGTTGCCCAACACGCCCAAAAATTCTTTGGTCTTGGGAGCGGCGAACTGGAAATCCTCCACTATCACGATACCGCCGTTCTGAGCCTTGGAGGCCAGTGCGGACTGGCGGGCAAGTGCCTTGACTTTTTTGGGCAGTTTCTCGGAGTAGTCGCGCGGCACCGGACCGTGCACACGGCCACCGCCGCGATACAGAGGGTTCTTGATGTCACCCTTACGGGATCCACCGGTACCTTTTTGTTTGTGCAGTTTGCGGGTGGAACCGTGGATCTCTTTGCGCGTCTTGGCCTTGTGGGTACCTTGGCGCTGGTTGGCCAAGAATTGCTTGACGGCGAGATAAACGACGTGCTCGTGGGGCTCGATTCCGTAGATCGCATCGGAGAGCTCCACCGTGCGTCCGGTGGGCTGGCCCTGGATGTTGTGGACTTGAAGCTGCATGGCTTACTTTTGTACGATTATGAAGGAGCCGTCGTGACCGGGCACTGCACCTTTGATGATCAAAAGATTTTTTTCGGGAAGGATCTTGACGATCTGTAGATTCGAAACCGTCACGCGGTCATTGCCCGTGCGGCCCGCCATACGCATGCCCTTGAACACGCGGGAAGGGAACGAACAAGCGCCGACCGAACCCGGGTGGCGGAGACGGTTGTGCTGGCCGTGGGTCTGACCGCCCACGCCCGAAAAGCCGTGGCGCTTGACCACGCCTTGGAATCCTTTGCCTTTGGATTGGCCAACCACTTTCACTTTTTCGCCCACCGAGAAAACCTCCTCGATCGTCACGGTGTCGCCAATGGTTTTCGAGATCCCGAAGTCGCGGAACTCGACCACCTTGCGCTTGGGCGTGGTGCGGGCTTTGCCAAAATGCCCGCTGAGGGGCTTGGGGGTATTTTTTTCCTTGCGCTCGCCAAAGCCCAATTGAAGGGCGTTGTAGCCGTCGGAGTCTTGGGATTTGACTTGGGTGACCACGCAGGGCCCCATTTCCAAGACGGTACAGGCAATGTAGTTGCCGGCATCGTTGAAGATGCTGGTCATGCCGATTTTTTTGCCGATAAGACCTTTCACTGTTGAGCAGTTTAAAAATTTCTGCGAATGCGTTTCCTAAAAGAAGGGTAGTGTGCGCCGAATGGCATCACATCAGTTTGACCTGGATGTCCACGCCAGAGGGAAGCTCGAGCTTTTCCAAAGCGGCCACGGTTTTGGCCGTGGAACTGTAGATTTCGATCATACGCTTGTGCGTGATGATCTCGAATTGCTCGCGCGACTTTTTGTTGACGTGCGGAGAACGCAGAACAGTGAAGATCTTCTTCTCTGTGGGCAGCGGAATCGGACCGGCTACGACAGCACCGCTGTTGCGCACCGTTTTGACGATTTTCTCCGTAGACTTGTCGACCAAACTGTGGTCGTACGAACGAAGCTTGATACGGATTTTTTGATTCATACCTCGTAGTATGTGAACCGATATGGAGGCGTTCCTTTTTGACCGGATAGCCGGACCAACGCGGTTCGGATTAAAACAGATTTTTCAAAAAACTGACCGGCTTACTTCTAAGCGGGCCGCAAAGGTAATCGAGTTTTTTTTAAACAGAAACTTTTCCCTTGGCTTTTTCGATGATTTCTTTCGAAATACCCGATGGGACGGGAGCATAGTGGGAAAATTCCATGGTGGCGGCACCGCGACCGGAGGTGATCGTGCGCAACTGGGTCACATAACCGAACATTTCGGACAGGGGAACATCGGCTTTGATCACATTCGCACCGAAGGAACTTTCTTGGCCTTTGGGCATTCCGCGACGACGGTTGAGGTCACCGATCACACCGCCGGTGTATTCCTCGGGCACGGTCACTTCCAAGCTCATGATCGGCTCCATGATGATGGGCGAACACTTGGGAGCCGCCGCACGGAAACCGTCCTTGGCGCAAAGTTCGAACGCGACCGGCTTGGAGTCCACTGTGTGCATCGAACCATCGTACACACGCACTTTCATGGCTTCGATGTTGTACCCGGCCAAAATGCCCGAACCCATCATTTCGTTGAAACCCTTGAGGATAGGGCCTTGGTAAGCCTTGTCGATCACGCCGCCCACGATGTCCCAAATGTATTGGACCTTGAGCTTGCCGGACTTGAACTCTTCACTGTCGAGGAACTCTTGGTCGGCGGGGCCAATTTCAAATTCCATGTCGGCGAACAGACCCGAACCGCCGGACTGCTTCTTGAGGCGCTCGCGGTGGGAAACCGATTTGGTGAGCGCTTCTTTGTAGTTGACCTGGGGAGCACCTTGGTTGACTTCCACTTTGTGTTCGCGGAACAGTCGGTCGATGAGGATTTCCAGGTGGAGTTCGCCCATGCCGGAAATGATGGTCTGGCTGGTGTTCTCGTCGAAACGCACGCGGAAAGTGGGATCCTCTTCAGAAAGTTTGTTGAGGGCCATGCCGAGTTTGTCCAAGTCTTTGGTGGTCTTGGGCTCGATGGCCAAGCTGATCACCGGCTCGGGGAAGCTCATGGATTCCAACACGATCGGCTTGTTGAGATCGCAGATGGTATCGCCCGTGCGGATATCGGTCAGACCGACGGCCGCCACGATGTCGCCACATTCGACGCCCGGAACCGGGTTCTGCTTGTTGGCGTGCATCTGGTAAAGGCGCGAGATACGCTCTTTTTTGCCGGAGCGGGAGTTGAGCACATAGGAGCCTTCGTCCAATTTTCCGGAATAAACGCGCATGAACACCAAACGGCCCACATATTTGTCGGTCAGGATCTTGAACGCCAAAGCGGAGAAGGGATCGCTCAAGCTGGGTTTGCGAGACTCCTCTTCGAGAGTTTCGGGATTGGTGCCGATGATCGCCTCGATGTCGAGCGGGGAGGGCAAGTAAGCACAAACCGCATTGAGCATGGCCTGTACACCCTTGTTCTTGAAAGAAGATCCGCAGAACATCGGGATGATCGACATGTTGATGGTCGCCAAACGGATGCCGTGGCGGAGTTCGTCCTCCGTCAAAGAATCCGGATCGTCGAAGTATTTTTCCATCAATTTGTCGTCGAACTCAGCAGCTGCCTCGACGAGCTTGGCGCGATATTCCTCGACCGTATCTTTGAGGTCGGCCGGAATGTCGATCACCTTATAGGTCATGCCTTGGTCGTGCTCGTTCCACACGATGGCTTCGTTGGTGATGAGGTCCACCACGCCGCGGAAGTTTTCTTCCGAACCGATGGGCACCTGCATAACGACCGGGTTGGCTCCCAATTTTTCGCGCACCTGCTTCACCACTTCGAAATAGTCGGCACCCGAGCGGTCCATTTTGTTGACGAAGCCGAGACGGGGCACCTTGTAGCGGTTGGCTTGGCGCCAGACGGTTTCGGACTGGGGCTGTACGCCGCCGACGGCGCAGAACAGGCCGACCATGCCGTCGAGAACGCGGAGCGAACGCTCCACCTCCACGGTGAAGTCCACGTGGCCCGGGGTATCGATCACGTTGATGTCGTACTGTTGATCCTTCCAGCGCCAGGAAGTCTTGGTGGCGGCGGAAGTGATCGTGATACCGCGCTCCTGCTCCTGCTCCATGTAGTCCATGGTAGCAGCGCCTTCGTGTACTTCACCGATCTTGTGGCTTTTGCCGGTGTAGTACAGGATGCGTTCGGTCGTGGTGGTCTTGCCCGCGTCGATGTGAGCGGCGATGCCGATGTTGCGGGTGAATAAAAGTTTACTGGACATAATAGCCTGAAAGGATTGAAAAGCTGTTTCTGAAAAAAAAGCGACGGGACCCTAACGAGGGTATCACACGCGGAAGTGGGCGAAGGCGCGGTTGGCCTCGGCCATCTTGTGCGTGTCCTCGCGCTTTTTCACGGCTGCGCCTTCGCCTTTTGCCGCAGCCAAAATCTCGGCGGACAATTTCTGGGCGAACCCTTTACCACTGCGCTTGCGGGCATATTTTACGAGCCACTTCATCGCCACGGAAACCTTGCGCTCCGGACGGATTTCCGTCGGGATCTGGAAGGTCGCACCGCCGATACGGCGAGAACGCACTTCGACCTGGGGCATCACATTGTTGAGCGCCTTTTTCCAAACTTCGAGCGAAGTGACACCCTCGGATTTTTCTTGGACAAGATCAAGGGCATCGTAGAAGACCGCGAATGCAGTGCTTTTTTTGCCGCGCTCCATCATCATGTTGATGAAACGGGTCACCATCGGATCGTTGAACTTCGGGTCGGGGATAATAACCCTCGGTTTCGGTTTATGCTTTCTCATTCCTAATAGAAAAAATAGATAAGAAAATGCAGATTGATCAGGAGCGGGGCTTACTTCTTGCCGCCCTTGCCGCCTTTGGTCGGTGCGGTGGCCTGTCCGGGCTTCGGACGCTTGGCGCCGTACTTGGAGCGCGACTTGCGGCGGTTGTTCACGCCGGCAGTGTCGAGCGCGCCGCGCACGATCGTGTAACGCACACCGGGAAGGTCTTTCACACGTCCTCCGCGTACCAGCACGATGGAGTGCTCTTGGAGGTTGTGGCCTTCGCCCGGGATGTAGGCAATGACCTCGATGCTGTTCGTCAAACGCACCTTGGCCACTTTGCGGAGCGCCGAGTTGGGCTTCTTCGGCGTGGTCGTGTAAACACGGGTGCACACGCCGCGCTTTTGCGGGCATGCGTTCAGGGCGCGGGCCTTGCTCTTGTACACGACTTTCTCGCGTCCTTTACTTACTAACTGGTTTATGGTAGGCATACCAATGGGGTTTAATCGAACAAAAAATGCCCCACAAGAGGGCGGGAATCTTTGAAACCTATGGTTTACAATCAATTATCGATGCAAACAAAGATACCGTTTCTTCAAAAGCGCGACAAAGATAAGCCAAGTTTTCGTTCCAAAAAATTTTTTGCCAAAAAAAGAAAAGAAATCCACGGGTCAGCTTCCCGGCATTCGAAACGGCGAAAGGGAGCGCAGATAACGCAGCATGTATTTGCCCAGCACATCGAATTCGATATTGGCGGGATCGCCTTTACGCAGTTGCCGGAAAGTGGTGTGCTCCCAAGTGTAGGGGATGATGGCCAAGGAAAAACGGTCGGCTTCTGGCCGCACCACGGTAAGGCTCACACCGTTCACGCAGACGGAGCCTTTGTCCACCAACAAAGCTTCGTGCCAATCGGGGTAGGGCTTGGCCCGGAACTCGAAATGCCAGCTCCCGCCCCTGTCTTCGATTTCGATGCACTCCGCCACGGTGTCCACATGGCCCTGCACGAAATGGCCGTCCAAGCGGCCGTTGGCGGGCATCGCCCTTTCGAGGTTGACCGAGCGGCCAACGGCCCACGCGCCGAGGGCTGTGCGGCCAAGGGTTTCCTCGATGGCCGTCACGGTGTGCTCGCCCGGCCCGGCGGCAGTGACGGTCAGGCAGACTCCATCGTGGGACAGGCTTTGGTCCACTTTCAGCTCGTGCGAAATGGGCGAGGCTACACGGAAGCAGCGGTTGCTGCCATCCGCCTCCACGCCCACGATCGTGCCGAGACTTTCGACGATTCCGGTAAACAAGAGGAATATTTTTTTGGAGAAAAAAGAAGGGCAAAAGTAACCACGGAACGGACAAAAAAGCAAATGCGGCCTTTTGCCGGAGCAAAAGGCCGCATTGCTGAAAAAGCAGCGTTCGAAACGCAGGGCGATTACTTCGCCACTACGAAACGGACGGTCTGCTTGCCCTTGTCGGACTGGACGGTCATGAAGTACACGCCGTTGTTCAGGCCTTGGGTTTCGAAAGTGACCGCTTCGCTGCGCACGTTTTCGTGCTTGCGGGTCATCACATTGCGGCCCATCAGATCGGTGATGGTGTACACCAGTTGGTTTTGGGTGTTTTCAAAAGCCACTTGGACAGTGAAAGCATCGCTGGTGGGGTTCGGGAAGAGCTGCAGAGAGCGAGCATCAGCCACCGGCTGGGTTCCCGTGGCGGGATTGCAGGAGTTGAGCAGCACTTGGGCGACGAACGAAACCGATTCGCCGTCGGTGAACACGCCCCAAGTCTGATCTTGGTCGTTTTCGCGTACGAGGTAGTTCACCGGGAAGTCGCGGCGGTACAGGTAGTTGAAGCTGAAATCCACCGGCGAAGCGGCTGCAAAGAGGTCGGCGGGGTTGGTGGCCGGCGCGTCATAAGCGATCGTGGCGAGGTAGTAACCGGGCGTCAGAACCACAAAGGGATCTACCGTCACCACATCGAGCAGGCATTGCTCGAAGAACTGGTAGTTGGCGATGGCGGGTCCAGCGGTGTCCACGGGAACCACATCTGTTTCGCCGATCAGGGTGAAAGCAGCGGCGTTGAAGGCGGTATCCACCGTGTGGCGGTACAGACGGCCCTTCACTTGGTTGAGCTGGGGATCCACCACGTCGAGGGCGGCCCAAGTGGCCGAAAGAGTGAGGGCGTAAGCGGTGTCGTTCTGCGGCACATAGAAATAGTTGCCGATCTCGAAATCGTTGGTCGCGCCCAAGCGATAACCGCCGCCGGCTTGGCCGAGGTCGCGGGCCATGGTGCTTTGCGTGATCACGAAAGAGCCGTCAATGGCATTGTCGTTGGCAAACTCGTCCGGATTGTCGGCAGCGAGGCTGTAGGAGAAAGTATAGGACTCACCGGCGAGCGCGGTGGGCGTGAAAGAACCGAACGAATCAACCACAATGGTGTCGCTGGAAGCAATCGTAGGAACGATCGTAGAAGCCGTGGCCACCAAGTTGCCGTTGCCGTCGGTCACCTCGACTGAAATGATGGCATTGGTCTGGTCAAAGCGACCGGCATTGGTGATCTCGGCGCCGAAGTAGTAGTCTTGGTTGTACTCGTAGGGGTTCTGCGAGTTGTTGGCATTCGCCACGCGCACCAGGGCGAGGTCGTCGTTGAAACGGATGGCGCCAAAGGCGATCACGATGGTATCGCCGGCGGCTTGGTATGCGCGGATGGAGTCGCAGGCTTCCTTGGAGATCATCACCACGGGGATCGTGACGTTTGCTCCGTCGTTGCCCGCGCCCATGGCTGCCGGGGGAGCAGCGGCGTTGTTGCAGATGATCGCACCGATGGCACCGGCATTCTGTGCGTTGAGGGCCTTGGTACCGAACTGGCAGGTACCGCGGTCGACCAAGGCTATTTGGCCACCGACCACGTTGCCGTTGGTCACGGGGCTGCAGGCGATGGTCGGCGGGTTGCTCACGCCATCGACCGCGAAAAAGGCCGTGTCGCTGTAAACGGTGTCGGTCAAGGCAGCGGCCCAACCGGAGGCCTCAGAGACCACGGTGAGCTGCTGGGCACGGTTGGCCGGAGAAACGATGACCGCACGGACCTGTGCTTGAACGCCGGTCGCGAAGCCCAGGAACAGCACCAAGGCCGCCGCAACTCGAGAAAGAGTTGTAAAAAACTGGTTCATAGAAACTTAATTGGTTGCAAGTGAAACAATAAATGGAATTCAGGCAGCAAATATAATCTTTAAATGAAAAAAGGACAATCCTCCAAACGGAGAATTGTCCTTTTATTGACATTTCTTTGGGCTGAAAGCCGTGGCACGCCCTACAAAAGAGAACGAAGCAGGCCTCGATCCGAAAGATTACTTCGTCACCACAAAACGGGTGCTCTGCACCGACTGGCCGTTGCGGATGTTGAAGGAGTACATGCCGGGGGCGAACTTGCGCACGTCCTGTACGAAGGTCTCGCGCTGGACATTGGTGCGGCGGGCGCTCCAAAGCACGCGGCCGGAGGCGTCGGTGATGTCGTACACCAAGTTGGCAGCCTGTTCTTCGAGGTTGATCTCCACATTGAGCACATCAGAGGTGGGGTTGGGGAACAACTTCACGCTGGTGCCGGTTTGGGCGGGCGTTTCGTTGATGCCCACGTTCTCGCTGAAGCTCAGCTGGGCGATAAAGGTGATGTTCTCGCCGTCGGTGAATGTGCCCCAAGTCTGGTCTTGGTCGTTCTCGCGCACCAAGTAGTTGATATAGGTGCTGCCGTTGTTGAAGTTGAACGAGTAGTCGACCGAACCGGTGGGAGCGCCGGCGCAGTAGAGATCGGCGGGAGCGGTGGGAGGTGCGTCGAAAGCACTGGTCACGAGATAGTAACCGGGCGTGAGCGACACGAAGGGATCGGCCGTCACCACATCGAGGAGCGGGAAGGTGAGGATGGCATAATCCTGGGCACCGGCCACTTGGGGCAGTTGGCCGTTGATGATGTCGCTGGTTTCGGCCACGAGGACGAAGTTGGAAGCGTTCAGGCTGGTGAAGTCGCCCGTGTAGCGGTAGATTTTGCCGCGGATCTGGTTGGTGAGGGGATCGGCGGTCACCAAGTCGGTCCAGTTGGTCGAGAAACCGATGCCATAAGCCACGTCCTGAGCCACGATCTGGTAGAAGTTGCCGATCTCATAGTCGGTGGTGCCGCCCAAGCGGTAGGCAACGCCCACTTGACCGTTGTCGCGGGCCAAGAGATCCTGCGTGACGGCCCAAGATTGGGTACCCGTGTTGTCGGCGGGATCGAAGTCGGCACCGGCGGCGGCGGCCAATTCATAGGTGAACTCATAGATGTCCACGTTGGCATTGGCCGGGAGGAAAAACCCGAGGGAGTCGGCGATGACCGTGTCGCCGACGGCCACGTTGCCGACGGGATAGGAGGCGGAGAAAACGCTGGCGCCCGTTCCGTCGGTCACGTTGACGTTCAGGGTGAGGTCTTGGGACTGCGAGCCGATGTTGGTGATCTCGGCGCCGAACCACAGGCTGTCGATCTGCGTCGTGGGCACCTGATAGGTGTCGGCGATGCGGAAGCTGACCAACTTGGTGCTGTTGGGCGGCAGCGGCGTCTCGCTGCTCTGCAGCTGGATGTCGTCGATGGCCCAAAAGTATTCCCAGCCACCGTCCCACTGCCACTGGATGTACACCGTGTCCTGACCGGCGGCCGTGGCGGAGATGTTGACCTCCACTTGGTCGGGGTTGGCTGACCAGCGGGAACAGGGCGGATTGGCCGCACCGGTCTGCAAGCAGGGGAACGGCGTGTAGTCCGTCCAGTTGTTGCCGTCGGTGCTCACGCGGATGATGGCATTGGTCGAAGCGTCGAAATCGAACACGCCGATCAGGGCTTGGAAGCGCAGTACCACGGTGTCCTCTGCCGAGCAGTCGATGACACCGGACGTCAGGCGGGTGAGGTGGTTTTGGGCTGGAGCGTTCTGGAGGCCGCGGTCGGAGTTGGCCCACAGATAGCCATTGGCGGCGGTGGCAGCGTTGAAGTTGGCAGATGCCGTGTAACCGAGGGCGGCGGGGGCAACGGCCGCGGGATTGTTGCTCCAAACAAAGGTCACGGGCACTTGGCCGGCCGGCGTTCCGTTGTCAACGTTCGTCCAACCAGCGGGTACGGCCCCACCGGAGAAATCCTCCGACCAGAACACCGTCTGCGCGGAAAGCATCCCGGAAAGCCCCATGGCGAGAACGGCCATCAAGAAGCGTGCGTCGAGAAAAAGTTTCATACGTAAAAAATTAGGATGTAATGAAATAAATAAAATTGAAATGGAACACACTTTGGTTTGGGCGGAGCAGTACAATTTATAGCTACTTGTGCTCAAACACAAAATTTCCGCAAATGTACAAAAAGATTCTTTGCGTTAAACCACGCACCTACAAATTCGCTAAGGAACATATTTTCGCTACCTTGCGGAAATTTTGGGGCAAAATCCTCGACGCACCGTTGTCCCGATATTTTTTATTTTTTAAAAAAAAATTGATTCAAAAATAGTTATACGATGGTTTCCTTCTTTATCGACTTCCTGCTGCACTTCGACGAGAAATTGGTCGCTTTTATCTGCGAATACCAAGAGTTCATCTACGCCATTCTTTTTCTGATCATTTTCGTGGAGACAGGCCTCGTGGTGATGCCCTTCCTTCCGGGCGACTCCCTGCTGTTCGCCGCCGGAATGATCGCCAGCCAGACTCCGGAAGCCTTCCAAGCGGAACACCACTGCACCAATGTGCTGGAAATCGGGATCCTGATCCCCATTTTCCTCGTAGCGGCGTTTTTGGGCGACAACACCAATTATTTCATAGGCAACCGGATCGGCGTCCGGATCTTTAACCTGAACATTCCTTTTCTCAAAAGGGAATATCTGACCCGCACGGAGGAATTTTTCCAACAGCACGGCGGCAGGACCATCATCATCGCCCGTTATATCCCGATCGTACGGACTTTCACGCCGTTCGTGGCCGGCATGGGCAGCATGCCTTACCGCCAGTTCATTTTGTTCAGTATAGTGGGGGCTGCCCTGTGGGTAGTGTTGTTTACCATGCTCGGATACTTCATGGGCAACATTCCCTGGGTCAAGGAAAACCTGAAATTGGTGGTACTGATCATCATCTTGACCTCTTTCCTTCCCATCGTTTTCCAATTTTTGAAGAAAAAAATCGGCGAAAAAACGGCCTGATCCGTTGGGCGATTCCCTTCAACGCCCTTCCAACAAGCGGCCGTCCTCGGCAGAGCGTTTCCATCGCTTGTGCGACCAGAGCCAGTCCGATGGCCTTTCCCGTATGGCCCGCTCCATCTTTTGGGCATAGAGGGCCGTCAATTCCCCGGGCGGCAGTTCGCTCGGACGATCGGCCAACAGTTCCAAGGTCAATTCGTAATGCCCCCGGCCGACGCGTTTCACGCCGGCGAAATAAACCGGCCAATCGTAGCGACGGGCGTGGCGTTCGGCACCGTGCAACCACAACAGCTTTTCGCCGAAAAAATCCGCGCGGATGGCGTCCCGCACATTGGAAGGACTTTGATCCGAAGCCAGGATGTACAGCGTGGGTCGACGGGCATACCGATCGAAGGTAGCCGTGGTCTCCTTGATCGAGGCCAGTTCGACATTGAACGGCTGAACGCGGTTGCGCAGCCAATCATTGATGCGGGCGTTGCGCAAGGGTTTGTACACGGCCACCACGGGCAGATCACTGACAAAACCACAGGTGTACAGCGACCACTCCCAGTTGGCCAAATGGCCGGGCATGCACACCACCGACCGTCCCTCCGCGCCGTACCCAGTGGCCACCTCGGGGTTCGCGATCCGCCAACGGTCGATCAAGGCCCCTTTCGGAAGCCCCAGCCCCTTGATGCCCTCCAAAAGCACATCGGACAAGTTGCTGTAGAAGCCCTTTTCCGTGCGGGAGAGTTCCTCGGCGGACCATTCGGGAAAGCAACGGCGCAGGTTGGCACGCACCGTTTCGCGCCGATAGGCAAACACCCGCCGGAGCAGGAAGGCCAGCCCATCGGACAAGATGTACAAGACGGGAAAAGGGATCCGGGACACCAAGGCGACCCCGATCCGAAAAAAGACATAAGCGATCATGGTTCGGCACCGTTCGTTTTTTCCACCCAAAGCCGGTTGGGGCCTTCGCCGAAAACAGCCTCCAACAAGCCTTGTTGCAGCAGTTCCAGCAGGGCCAGAAAAGTGAAAATGGCTTCCATCCGGTTTTCGCAGCCGGCAAACAACCGATCGAAGTCGGAGCGGCCGTGCTCGGCGACGCAGCGCATCACGCGGTCTCGGCACCCTTCGATGGTGTAGGGGTAACGGGCCACGGTGTGCACCGTGCGCTTGTCGCGGGACTCCATTTCGTCCATCACGCGGCGAAAGGCCCTGAGCAGGCGGAAAGGAGTCAGGGATTCCAGTTCGGCCTCGGCCATGGCCCGGCCCACCAAGAGCTGCAGTTCACCGGCCGTATTGCCGCGCGTTTCGCGCATCAGGCGGTCTTCTTCCATGGCACGCAGTTCGTCCAAGACGGCCTTGTACCGCTTGTACTCCAACAGCCGCTCCACCAGTTCCTGTCGAGGGTCTATCTCCCGGCCCAGTTCGTCGAGCTCGCGGCGGGGCAGGAGCATCTTGGCCTTGATCCGCATCAGGGTGGCCGCCACGAGGATGAACTCGCCGGCCAAATCGAGGTTCAACGCTTCCAAAGCGCGGATATGCCCCAGGAAAGCGTCCGTGATCTGGGCGATGGGTATGTCGTGTATGTCCAGTTCGTCCCGCTCGATAAAGAACAGGAGGAGGTCGAAAGGCCCTTCGAACCGGTCGGTCTTGATGGTGTAAGTGTCCATTGCTCGGCACAAAAGTAAGCGGCCCGCCCTATCTTTGCCAAAATTTTTGTCCGGACAGCGCACTGCTGCGCTCGGACGCTCCCCCACCCTATCCGATTTTTTGCCATGCACCATTTTTCCGCGGAAAAAGACCTCATCGAAAAAGCCTGGACCGACCGGGCCCTGCTCGCACAGCCCCAAACCCAAGCCGCCGTCGCCGCGGTGGTGGAAGCCCTCGACAAAGGGGCCCTGCGGGTCGCCCAACCCACCGGCACGGGCCAGTGGCAGGTGAACGAATGGGTGAAAAAAGCCGTCATCCTGTATTTCCCCATCCGACAAATGGAAACGATCGAGGTCGGCCCCCTCGAATTCCACGACAAGATCCCGCTCAAGCAGGGCTATGCGCAACTCGGCGTCCGCGTGGTGCCGCACGCCATCGCACGGCACGGGGCATTTTTGGCCCCCGGCACGATCCTGATGCCCAGCTATGTCAACATCGGCGCTTATGTGGACTCGGGCACCATGGTGGACACTTGGGCCACCGTCGGTTCCTGCGCCCAGATCGGCAAGAACGTGCACCTGAGCGGCGGTGTGGGCATCGGCGGAGTGCTCGAACCGGTGCAGGCTTCGCCCGTGATCGTAGAGGACAACTGCTTCATCGGCTCGCGCTGCATCGTGGTCGAAGGGGTACATGTGGAACGGGAAGCCGTGCTCGGCGCCAATGTGGTGCTCACCAAATCCACCAAAATCATCGATGTGACGGGCAGCGAACCGCTGATCCACCAAGGACGGGTGCCGGCCCGATCGGTCGTGATCCCGGGCAGCTACGCCAAATCTTTCCCGGCGGGCGAGTTCCAAGTGTCCTGCGCCCTGATCATCGGCCAACGCAAGGAAAGCACCGACCTGAAAACCTCCCTCAACGATGCGCTGCGCGATTACGGGGTGTCCGTCTGATCCGTCGCGCTTTCGGGAGATCCAGCTTTTCCCGACAAGCGTCCGAGCAAAAACCGTCTTTGAACACCGATTTTTTTGAGAAAAAGAGTTTTTTTGTTTTTATAAAAAAATGAAAAACAACTCAAAAAGCGCTTTTCCGATGCCATTCCCGCAATCCAACGACACGCCGTGAAAAAATACGCCCTGCAACTGTCGCTCCTGTTCGCCCTGCTCGGTTTCTCCGCTGTCGATGTTGCTGCCCAGGCCACCAGGTTCGAGGGCCGCACGAGCATGCGCAAGGTCATCGCCGGCGAAACCTTCGAATTGACCTTCACGCTGTACAACGCCGAAAAAGGCCGTTTCTCCCCGCCCGACCTCGACAAATGGAAAGTGCTCGAAGGCCCCAACCAAGGACAGGGCAGCCAGACGGTCTATGTCAACGGCCGTATGAACCACCAGCGATGGACCGAGTACAGCTATGTGCTCCGGGCCCCGGAAAACCCCGGAAAATACACCATCGCGCCCGCTCAAATGTCCGTCAACGGCCAGAACCTTGCCACCAAGCCACTCGAAATAGAGGTGGTACGGCCGGCTTCCCCCAATCCCAACGCCAAGCGCGAACAGGACATCAGCCTCGGCAACCAAGTCGTCCTCGTAGCGGAGCCACTGACGCAAAACACGTTGGCGGGCGAACTCGTGCCGGTGGATTTTCGCCTCTACTACCGGGTGCCGCTCCAAGAGTACGATGTGGTTTCCCTGCCCGACATCCTCAACGCCAATGTGGTCGAGGTCGAAAAGTTCGACCCCTCGCTCGAAGATCGCATGCTGAACGGGCTTTCCTACTCCACCCAGGTGCTGCGCCGCCTCGCCGTTTATCCGCTTTCCGACGGCACCCTCGATATCGGCCCCATGCTGGTCCGCGTCCATGTGCCGATCAGCGATCCATGGTCGATCTTTTTTTCGCAAGTGATGCCCTACGAACTGGAAAGCGCGCCCGTCCGGATCCGCATCCTGCCGCCGCCGGCCCCGCCCACAGATGCCAACGGTGGCGGAGTGGGCGACTATCGCGTGTACGCCGCGGTGGACCGGACCGAACTGAGCACCGACGACGCGCTGCAGCTCTCGCTGACTGTAGAGGGAAAAGGAGACCTGCGCACCGTCAACCCTCCCCTGCTCGACCTGCCCGCCGAATCCTTCGAGGTGTTCGAGCCGACCATCGAAGACGGCCCCTCGACCTATGAAAACGGCTCCCCGACCGGCTGGAAACGGTTTGTCTGGACGATCCTGCCCCGCACCGCCGCCGATCCAGCCCGGATCCCCGTGGATTTCACCTGGCTGGACACCCGCAGCCGATCCTATCGCCGATTGGACACCGTTCTGCAGGTGCGCATAGTGCCGGGTAACCGAAAGTCGGACGCCACGGCCGATTTGGACTATGCCCACCAAGACATACGGCCCTATCGCGCCGGCGGCGTACTGACCGCCGACCGCACGCCGTTTTTCTCCTCGTGGGCCTACAAATGCCTGTGGAGCCTTCCGTTTTTGTTGGTGCTGGCCGCCCTGACACGGCGTTTTTTGCCCAAAAAATTCTTGGAAATACCGGCCGTTCGCAAAGCCGATGCGCCCCGCGAGAATGGCGCACGGGAACATCTGCCGCAGGATCCGCTGCTGCTTCGGGCGTTCGAAGCCAAAAAAGCCGCAAACGCCCAAGAATTTTACCGCGCTCTGTACGAATGGACGCTATCGGCGGGCGACGGGGAAAAATCCGTCTCCGATCTGCGCCGCCACTGCGAAAGAGTCCTCTATGCCGGCGTACCGCCCGACGATCTCGAAAAGGTCTGGAAAAAAGTGCCTACCGGCCGCTGACCGTCGCCGAACGGGCCTTGCCGCCCACATACCGGAAAATGCTCAGGGCCAAACCGCCCATCAGCAGGATTTTCCCCAGCCAAACAAGGTTGATTCCCGGAAAATGGATGGCCTCGAGCAAAATCGCCGGGGCCGGTGATTCGCCGATCGAGAACTCCGCCTTGTCCTCCTGCGGATACAGCTTGGGGAATCGCAGTTCCAAACCCAGTTCGGGCACGAACACGGGCACGTTCAACTGGGCGTCCCCGCGCAGGACGTACACCGGCTCCACGCGCCAGACCGAATCCGTGGCCACCGCGATCACCTTGAGCTTGGCGCCCACGGCGATATCGCCAGCCTCCGCCGATTTCAAATAATCGGAATTGGTCGTGGGGAGCTGGAACCCTTCGAAAACCACGCGGTAGCGCGCGTTGGGGATCGTGTCGTACTTGGCCAACTTGTGCGTGCTCCAAGCCACCGAATCCCGCAACTGCTGCTGTTGGAACGGCCCCAGCCACGTCCAGTCGGGCTGCGCGGTGCAGAAAATGTCCCGCCCGAGGTAATGCTTGGTGGACGGGTTTTTGGCCGTCATCTTGGGCCCCTCGGCGGCCATCTCGAACATGATGTGCGGGTGCAGGTGGAAGGTCTCCACCACTTTCCCCTCCGCATCTTTGCGCTGGAAACGCACCTCATAGGTCTGCGTACGGTTGTTCTCGACCTTGTCCGACAGGTAACAGGCCTCGTACCAGCCCGTTTTGACGCCCGCCGCATCGTAAAATTCTTTCATAGGCAAGGGCAAACCCTTGTACAAGGTCACAAACTCATTGTTCTGCCGGTTCACATTGTCGATCTTTTCGGCATAAAAACCCGTAGAAATGGATTCTTTCAAGGCTCCGGAAAAAAAAACGCCCCACATCAACAGCCCGAAACCCAGATGCGAAAGGGCCGCGCCCGCCGTGCGCAGATTGTTGCGCAGGAAACTGAACAAATAATCGGCATTGCCCCAAAAGGCAAAGCCGCCGGTGAACAACAGCATCCAGAACTGCCAGTATTTCGGTTCCCAAATGCCCGTCAGCAACACGGCCGCCACCGTACAGACCAACGAGAGCAGGGCAGCGGGCAACACGCCGCGCTGCCAAAAGCGACGCGTGTTCGCCCGGTCGGCGTCCACCTTGTAGCGCAGAAACTGCGCGAACCCCGACAATGCCCCGATCAGCAGCGCGATCCAGATCTGAAAACGGTTGTGGTGGGCAACGGCATCCTGCGGCGGGCTCCAGCGCGCCTCAATGGCCGACCAGCCCGTAGCGTCGAACAATACTTGACGGATTTTGTCGTACACCGGCACCGAAGTCGTGAACGTGATCAGGATCGCCGAAAACAACAGCACCAGCGAGCCCATGAACATCCAAAACTCCCGCGAGTAAATGCTCTCCTCGCCTTCCGGCGAGGGAATTTCTTTTTTTCTGGAAAAAACAAAATACAGCGACAGTCCGATGCCCGCCGCCAAAAACAGCACCAGCTGCCATTCCAGGCCCATCTGCGTGAAAGCGTGCACGGAAGTGTCGCCCAACACGCCGCTGCGGGTCAAAAAGGTGGAATAAACGACCAACAGAAAAGAGGCGAGGTAAAATCCGAAAACACCCAAGAGCGAACGGCCCGTGTTGCGGGCGATCAGGGCGCAGTGAATGCCCGCGATCAGCAACAGCCAGGGCACCAGCGAAGCGTTTTCCACCGGATCCCAGGCCCAATAACCGCCGAAACTCAGCGCTTCGTAGGCCCAAGCGCCGCCCATCACGATCCCCGTGCCCAAAATGGCCCCGGAAAACAAGGCCCACGGCATCGAAGGCTGCAGCCACTCCCGGTAACGCCTCGTCCAAAGCCCCGCGATCGCGTAGGCAAAGGGCACCAGGGTTGAAGCAAATCCCAAAAACAGCGTGGGCGGGTGGATGGTCATCCAATAATTTTGCAGCAAAGGGTTGAGTCCCCGTGCCCGCTGGCGGATGATCTCGATATAATCCGGCACCGATATCTCGTTGAGCTCTTTGAGCAGCACGAACGGGCTGCTCCCGATCCGGGCATCGCCCGAACCGATGTAATAGCCCAACACCATCGAAGACAAAAACATCTGCACCCCGGCGAACACGGCCATCACGGGCGATTCCCAATCGCCTTTGCGGAACAGCAGCACCAGTCCCAGCACCACATGCCAAAACATCCACAGCAGGAAACTGCCTTCCTGGCCTTCCCAAAAGGCCGAAAACAGGTATCGGAACTCCAAATTCTGGTTGACGTGCTCCGCCACGTAACTGTACTCGAACCAGCGGTTGAGCATCATCGTGAAGATCAGCGCCACGGCGCCCACCACCGACAGCGAATGGACGATGAAGGCCGTGCGGGCCAAGCGCAGCCAGCCCGTTTGGAGCAGCGGTTGATCGCGGCGCGCCGTGGAAACGGCATAAGAAACAGTGGCGCAAAGCGCCGACACAAAGGCGAGGGCCAACAACAGGCGGCCCGTTTCGCCGATCCAGTAATGTTCGTTCATGTACGATCAGCGTTTTTCCGCCGTGAAACTTTGGTCATATTTGGAAGGGCATTTCAGCAGCATGTCCTCCGCCAAAAAACGCTCCCCGTCGAGCCTGCCCGTGAGCACGATCTGTTCGGTGCGCTCGAAATCCTGCGGCTTGGCCCCGTGAAAGACCACCGGTTTTTCGATCCCGTTCTTGTCCTTCATCGAGAAAGTGAACTCCCCGCTTTGTGCATCGAACGCAATGGGCTTGTCCACCACCAAGGTGCCCACGATCTGGTGTGTCTGGTCGGGCGCCTTCAACACGTCGTCGAAATTGGAGTAGGTGCCGAAATCGCCGGCCACCGAAACCAAGATGCCCACGGCCACCGCAATGGCCACAAGGGCGATGATGTGTATGGTTTTCATTGAAAAAGGATGAAAAGAAAAAAAGAAAACCTTTTTGCCGCGCAAAGGTAGTCCGACATTGCCTTTTTAACCCGTAAATGGCCGGCTTGTTTTGTGGTTTTCGGAAAAAAGACAAAAAGCCGACACGGCCCCGCCAAAAAAAACCGGCCATCCCGAGGTGGGATGGCCGGTTCACGGACAGAAAAAGGGTTCGATCACTTGGCGTCGTAGCGCTGCACATCCACCGTGATCTTGATTTTTTCGGCGATCTTGGCGCCGGCGCCGCCGGGGACGGAGATGCCGAAGTCGGCCAGCTTGACATAGAATTCAGAGAAAGCGCCGTACACGCCGCCCTTCACATGGATCTTGCCGTCGGCGGTGACGCTCTTGGTCACCCCGTGCATCGTGAGGTCACCGGTGACCTTCACATTGTACGAACCGTTCTGCTTGAGGTCCAACTTGGCGAAATCCACGATGGTGCCCTTGAAAACGGCGTTGGGGAATTTTTCGGAATTCATATAACCTTCC
>JBEIJQ010000046.1:0-20332 GCA_040380145.1 Lewinellaceae bacterium
GTGTGCGAAGGTTCGAATCTCCTCTTGCAGGCCTCTGTTGACCAGGGCGTGCTCAACCAAGACTACTCGATCCAATGGTTCGTGAATGGACAGGCCATCCCGGGTGCCACTTTCCCCTTCTATTCGCACGTGGTGGTGGCCGGCCAGGGCTGCTCGGCCGAGATCCAGCAGTATTCGGTGGAGATCACTTGCCTGAATGCCAATGCGGCCCCCTCCAACGTGAGCGTGCTCAACGCAACGCCCGGCGCGCTGACGGTGTATCCGCGGCCCGATTTCGGACTTGATTTCGTGCCCGCCCCGCAAAACTGCACGGTCGCTCCGGTGGATGTCTGCGGCGGATTGAGTATTTCCTACACGCCTCTGAACAACCCCGCTCCGGGAGCCGGCTCCACCACGGTGAACTACACCGTGTCCGTGTCGGGCGCTCCCGCGGGCTGTACCTCTACCGGCAGTTATGTGATCCAGTGCCCAGGCGCTTCTTGCAGCCAAGTGGCCGGAACCGGCGTGACGCCCCCCGACAACGATATCTGCTTCAACGAGGTGTTCACCCTGACCAGCACCGGCCAAAGCGCCAGTTCCGGGTACATGTTCGGTTATGCGTACACCACGACCAACCCCTACGGCAACTTGGAACAGGCCGTCACGACGGCCGTCCAACAGGGCAACTACACGCCGATGGCTAATGCCAACGTGGCCCAGCAGTTCACCAATGGCAACGGCTATGGCCCGGGCGAGTACTACTTCGTCCCCTTCGTGAGCTTGAACATCGACGACCAGAACCCCAGTTTCATCTACCAGCAATCGGGCACGATGAACATCCCCTTTGCCGGCAGCAACTCGGTCACCGTCACGGTTCCCAACCTGCCCTATTGTCAGGGTGTGACGGCCTATCGCGTGACTTTCACGGCCAACCAGACCAGCGGCATCGGCAATCCGATAGACGGGGTCTCCGGCGGCCTGCTCACCTACAACGGCGGCGGCACCACCAGCGTGAACCTGTCGAACAACAACTACACCAACAACCCCAGCGGACAGACGCTCACCATGAGCGGCAGCAGTACTTTCGGCGCCAATGTGGCCTGGAACTTCTCGATCCGCCCGGCTTTTGACATTCCGTATCCTACGCTTTGCCCCTCGTGTTTGGACGCGGGCAACCCTGCGGTGTTCAACCTGCTGCCCCAAATCTCGCTCACGCCCCAGTTGGTGGGCACGATCTGCTCGGGCGACAGTGTGAGCCTGAACGATTACAACCCCATTTCCAACATTCCCGGACAGTTCACTTGGTACGGCTCTAATCCGGCCCAGGGCGGCTCGCCATTGGCGAACACCAATGTGGCGCCTTCTTTGGCGGGCGACCGATACTGGGTGGAATTCTCCGCAGCTGCCGACACGACCTGCCAAGCATTGGACAGTGCTCTGCTCGCCGCCACGGCACTCCCGGCGGTCAACAACCTCGCGCTGCCCGCACCGATCTGCCAGGGCGATGTGGTGAACCTGACGCTCTTGAACGCCCAAGTGACCAACGCTCCGGGCTCGTTCACTTGGTTCCGCGGCAACCCGCTCACCAATCCCTTTGCCGTCCAGTTGCCCAATGCGCTGGCCCAGACCCAACAGCCCAGCAACGGCACCACCTATTGCTGCCGCTTCACCGATGTGAACACCGGTTGCAACAACTACACCTGTGTGACCTACACGGTCAATCCGCTGCCTGCTCTGACGGCACCCATTTTGCAGCCTTTCATCTGCCCCAACGGCACCTTTGACCTGACCAGCCTCGAGGCCGGCTTCACTGCCGATGCGGGCACTTTCGCTTGGTATGCCGGCGACCCGAATGCGGGCGGAACCCCGGTAGCCAACCCGGCGGCCGTCACCAGCGGCGGACAGTATTGCGCCGTGTTCACCGAAGCCGTCAACGGCTGTTCGAGCAAGATCTGCGTCAACCTCGGCACGCACCCGCTGCCCCAGCTCACCAGCTTGACCCAGCAGGGCCCGATCTGCGCCGGCGAATCGGTGGACCTCACCGCCCTGCAGATCGCCGTTACGGGCGAGGCGGGCACCTTTGAGTGGTTCTTGGGCAATCCCGCCACCAACGGCGTGGCCGTGGCCGATCCGACGGCCGTGGCCCCCGCTCAGGGCAATGTGTTCTACGTGCGCTTCACGAACTCCATCACCGGCTGCCGCAACACCGCCACGGTCACTTACACGGTCAACCCCGCTCCCGCGCTGGTCACGCCCAACTTGGCCCCGATCTGCGACGGCGCCACCGTCAGCCTGCTCGCGCTCGAACCCAACATCGCCACGGGCGCCGGCACCTTCGAATGGTTCGCCGACAGCGTGCAGCTTTCTTTCCAACAGGCCCAAAGCCAAACGCCCACGGGTGCCGAAACCTACACCGGCATCTTCACCAACGGGCTCGGCTGCACCAACCAAGTATCTTTCGCCTACACGGTGAATCCCCTGCCGACGCTGAACGCCCAACCGGTCCAAGACCTGGTGTGCAACGGTACGATCGTGGACCTGACCAACTACCAACAGGCCATCACCGTTTCGCCCGGCACTTTTGCTTGGTCGTTGGACAACACGCCGCTCACGGCCGCACAAGCCCAAGCGCAGACCCTGACACAGCCTGCTACCTACACGGCGGTGTTCACGGCCTCCGGAACCGGCTGCAGCGCCGCTACAGATCTGACGTTTGACGTGCTGGCCCCCGTAACGGGCGCAACGGCTACCTACGATTGCACTGCCAACCAGATCGTGGTCAACTTCAACACGGCCACGGGCGGCGCCGGTGGTTACACCGTGTCGGTCAACTCGCCCAACCAAAACGGCGAAACGGTGCCGAACGGCGGCAACTGGAGCATCGTGGTGGCCGATTCCGTGGGCTGCGTACAGGCTCCGATCAACGGAACGGTCAATTGCATCGTCTGCGATGCGGGCACGGCCGCCTCGCCCGTGGACACCATCTGCTGCGGACAAACGGCCACCATCGAGGTTTCCGGACAGGTGCTGCTGCCGGGCAATGTGATCGCTTGGGCGCTCACACCCGCCGCTGACGGTCCGATCCAAGACACCACCGACATCGCCACGGCCAATGCCGCCGGATTGATCTTCCAGTCCAACCCCGACGGCAGCCTGACCCTCAACAACGGCTGCACCCTGCCCGCCGGCGATTACTTCGCCACGCCCTTTATAGCCGAAAACCCGGTCATCGAACCCATCGTTTGGGACACTTTCAACGGCTGTTTCCCGCGCGGACAGATCTGCCCCGTGCTGATCGCCGACCCCATTGATCCCAACTGGCAGGTGGACACCTTCTTGGCTGTTTACCCCAACGGCGACACGATGGACGTGGTGATGCAGTTGACCCAGTCGCTGTTCCCGCCCAACGGTATCTCGCTCGACATCAACCAGGGCCTGCTGAACGGATTCTTCCCGGGCGGCTCTCTGCCCTGCCTGCCCTTGGATCTGCTGTACAACGGCAACCCCAACGGCCTGTGGACATTGATCGTGACCAACGACGGCACCGGACCCCTTACGTTCCAAGTGCCCGACTTCACCATTACAGTGGACGCCGACACCTGTCTGCAGCTCAACGGAGTGGACCAGTTCGTGACGGTGCCAGGCGCCCAGGGAATCGTTCCGCCGGGCGGCACCGCTTCGATTTCCTTCCGCATCCCGCCGTTGCCGGGCGACTTCCCCACGGTGAACCCTGCCTGCGAAAGTTACGGAGCCCCCGCCTTCGTGGTGTTCGACCAATGCGTGGGCCTGCCCCAGCCCAATACGCTGGGCGCCATGCGGGTGTTCCCCAACCCCTCGGCCGGCGTGTTCAATCTCGACTTCAACCGCCAAGTGACGGGCTATGTGCAGGTGTTCGACCTGCAGGGACGCTTGATCCGCAGCGCCGATCTGGCCCGCACCCAAAACACCCGCTTGGATCTCGGCGACGCGGCCAACGGACTGTACCTGCTCCGCGTGGTCAGCGGCGAGGAAGTGGAAACCCGCCAGATCGAGGTGCACAAGCCCTGATCTTTTTCCCGCTCACGCAAAACGGGCCGCATCGGTGGATGCGGCCTGTTTTTTTTGGGGGAAAATTTTTTTCAAAAAAAACAGATTCTTCTCCTCCCGAACTTATGCGGAGCGGTGCAAAAAAAACGGCCGCTCCGCATAATTTTGTGGTTCACCGATCAGTTTCCGGGACATGCCCAAATTTTTTCGATTTTTCGTTTTGTCGGCCTTGTTGGCCGTATCCGCCGGCGTGGGCGCGCAGCCGGGGGGAGCGCCCAACGGCGGCAATCCCCTTGAAAAACGGATCTGGCGCCAAATCGACCTGAAAGAAAACCAAGCCGCGCCCTTTGCGCACCCCGACAGACCCCTGCTCGAAGTGTTGAAGGCCGCCGCCCAATCCCGACAAGTGCGCATGTACGGCCCCAACGACCACCAAAAAAAGAGGCGGTTCGTCGATACGATTCCGGTAACGCAGTTGTCTTCCATCTTGTCGCTGGACGACACCCTCCTGCGCTTGGACGATTGGGGCAACCCGGTGGCCGACGATCTCCGCACGACCGCCCGAGAGGACATCTACACCGTGCCGTATGAAATGAAGGCCGAAAGACTTCATCTGTTGCTGATCGAAGAGGTATGGACTTTTGACGCCGCCGCCCAAAAGTGGAGCATCCGATTGGAAAGCATCGTTCCGCTGTTGGACAAACGCTCTTGGCGAACGGACGAAGTGGTCGCGCTCGTGCCCTTGTTCACGATGCCCTACGCGCCGCTGCGGCCATTCCTCCTCCAATACGACAGCCCCCGTACCGCCGAGGTGGTGGACGCGCTGTCTTGGGCGGATTTTTTCGACATGCGCCTGTACCAAGGCAAGATCGTGCAAAGAAACTGATTTTGCGATGCTGAATGTTCAATCCATCTGCCGGTCGTTCCGGCACCTGTCGCCCGCCGTTGTTTGCCTGCTGCTATCGGCAGCGGCGAACGGACAAACGGCCGCAACGGACAAAGGCTTTTTCAGGCAGGCCGCCGGCTCGACCAACCAAGGAAAAGTCTTGGTGGAAAAATGGATCTGGCGCGAAATAGACCTGCGCCAAACGATGGACTTGCCGGTCGCGCTTCCCGACCAACACCTGATCCAATACCTATTGGATGCGGCATACGCGCGGGAAATGCGCGTTTTGCGCCCCTACGCGCTCCAGATCGCGGCCCCTTCGTTCTACTACGAACCGGCGCCCGGGCGCTATGCCTCGCAAGACACCCTGCCCATCGCCGAACTGGATGCGCAGATCGTCCGCAGGGACTCCTTCAACCTCTTCGACGAAACCGGCGATTTCATACCCGACAATCCCCTAACCCCCGAAGTGGAGGGATTCAATGTGGTGGTCAAAAAATGGACCCCCGAGGAAATGCAGCGCTTTTTGATCGAAGAGGTTTGGTACTACGATCTAGAAACCGGACAAAAAGGCCGCCGCATCGAGGGCGTCATGCCGCTGTACGAAGTCGTGGACCCGGTGCGCAAAACAGTTGTCGGCGCCCACAACCTGTTTTGGATATCCTATCCCGATCTGCAGAAATACCTCGCGCGCCACGAACGGCCCGACCCCAAGAGAGAAAAACTGACCTGGGCGCAATGGTTCGAACTGGGCCTTTTCTCCGGCAAGATCGTCCGAGAAGGCCATATCCATGTCCATCGGCGCCGAGAGTGATCCCGCCCGTCAGCGTACGGGCCGCAGCGTGTAGCCCGCTTGGCGCAGGAGTCGGATCACGCCTTGGGGACCGCCCAAATGCCCAGCACCGACGGCGAAAAAGGTAGGCTTTTCTTTGGCCATCGCACCGATCACGGGAATCCAGTTGCGGTTGCGGTCGTGCAGGAGTTTGTCTTCGAACCCTTGGAGGTCTTCTTGGGCGATCGAGCTCAGGTAGAGGCTGTCCACATTCTGCTCGCGGTACAGGCGCACCATGCCGCCGAGGGGATCTTCTCCGGGGGCGTTTTCGCCGGATTTGAGCGCCCGGACCATTTCGAGGAGCCCATCGGCCTGTTGGGCGTAGGGGATCTGGTCGAAAATGCCCATTTGGTCGGCCACCGTTTCCAGGCCGCCCGTTTCGAGCTTGCCTTTGGCGAGGGTAAGGAACTCCATTTCATAGGATTTGGTCGGGCCTTCGATCATTTTGGTGTACAGCATGCTGCCGAGAATGAAAGGCTTGTAGTTTTCGAACAGCGAAAACCCCGACATGCGCACCTCTGCCACTTCCGTTTCGAAGTATTCTTTGACCATTCGGTAATCTTCCGGGGCCAACAGGTCGGCCAGTTTTTGGCCGTTTTTCATCGGTGCCAGGGCCATCATCTGAAAGGCCATTTCCAGCTGTTTGCCCATATCGAGCTCCATGGTCAGGCGCGTGCATTTCAGCAGGCAGTCCGTGGTTTTTGCCGGCCAAAAAAATTCTTTTTCGGCCACGATGTGGATGGTGCCGAACAGGTAGGAGGGTTTTTTCAGCCCTTTTCCCGTGATTTCCCAGAGCAGGGCGTTCTCCAACGGCAAAGCCGGATTAGGCGGCGCCGCTGTTTTTTTGTGCGCGCCACAGGCGGAGAGCAGAAAAAGAACGGGGAGCAGGAAAAGCAGTCGTTTGCTCATTTTGGATATTGTTATTGAAAAAAAGGGGTGCGGTCGGCGTTGGGGGCCTTTCGAAGGGACAAATTAACGCAAAAAGAACCCACAAAGCCAAGAGCGGTTTACGGTTGCAGTCGGAAAGGCTGATTATCTTCGCGCCATGAACGGAAACGAACGACCGTTGCGGATAGGCCTGTTCGGGGCGGGCCGCTTGGGCCGTATCCACCTGAGATGCCTGAAAGAGGCCGACGGGGTGGAGTGCGTGGGTTTTCACGATCCCCATCCCGAGAACGCCGAACGTGCCGCCTCCGAATTGATCGCGCCGGCATTCGCGAGCGCCTCCGAGTTGATGCGTTCGGTGGACGCGGTGGACATCGTGGCGACGACCACGGCCCATTACGCTTTGGCGGCGGAGGCGATCCGTTTGGGCAAACACGTGTTCGTGGAAAAGCCTTTGGCCGCCACGGTGGCCGAGGCCCGCGAGTTGGCCGACATGATCGCCGGCTCCGGGCTGGTGGGCCAAGTCGGCCATGTGGAACGCTTCAACCCGGCCCTATTGGCCCTGGGAGAATTCCCCCTGCGACCGATGTTCGTGGAAACCCACCGATTGTCGTCCTTCACCGGCCGCGGCGCCGATGTTTCGGTGGTGGCGGATCTGATGATCCACGACCTCGACATGTTGCTGCACCTCATCCCGTCGCCCATCGTTTCCATCCAGGCAAGCGGGGTCCCCATCCTTTCGCCGACGCCCGACATCGCCAACGCACGCATCGAATTCGCGAACGGCTGCACGGCCAACCTCACGGCCAGCCGGGTGTCGCTCAAGCAGATGCGTAAGACGAGGCTCTTTCAGCCGGACGCTTACATCCGCTTGTATTTTTTGCAAAAAAACGCCGAGGTCGTACAACTTTTCGACTCCCCCGACAGCGTTCCCCCGGGAGCGGACGTTATGCCCCTCGAATTGGGCGACCGCACCCGTTACCTGTATGCCCACATCCCCACGCCACCGCCCATCAACGCCATCCGCATGGAACTGGAGTCTTTTGCGCGCAGCATCCGCCGCGGGGCGCCCTCCGCGGTGCCTTTTTTCGAAGGGCTCCGCGCCTTGGAACTGGCCGACCGGGTGGACGAGCTCATCCGCCAGCGCATCGCCCAAGTCACCATGCCCGCTTAGGGATTTTTGTCCAAAGATCGGACCCAACGCACCCATAGATCGACCATGAGCCGCCAAAAACTGCTTCCCCTGCTGCTGCTCGCCGCCTTGTCCGGCGGCTGTGAACGCGACGAGGCCCTTCTGCCCGCCTATCTGCACCTTGCCGGCGCCGATCTGTCCACGGTGTACGCCACCCAGGGCTCGGCCTCCCACGAGATCCAAGACATCTGGGTGTTCGCCGACCAGCAACTGATCGGGGTCAACGAAATGCCGGCCACCTTCCCGGTCCTCGAGGACGGTCCCAGGGAACTGGTGCTGCGGCCCGGGGTGCTGCTCAACGGTCAGTTCGACAACCACATCGTATATCCTTTTTACAGCGAGGTGCGTACAACGCACCCGTTCGTGCCGGGGCAGATCGATACCCTTCGGCCCACCTTCGCCTACAACGCCTCGGCGCGATTCGCCTTCGTGGAAGGGTTCGACGGCGTGGGCACCATCTTGAGCGATGAGCTGGACAGCAATCCGGCCACCAATGTGGCCATTTCCACGGAATCCCCGATGGAGGGTTCGCTGGGCAAGATCACGGTCACCACGGCCAACCAACTCTGCCGAGTGGGCACTTCCCAGCGTTTTGCGCTGCCCACCGACAACCGGCCGGTGTTCCTGGAAATGAACTATCGCTGCGACATTCCCTTCACGGTGGGCATCACCGCCCACGCCGGGGCATTGTTCGAAAGCCAGAGCAAGATCACCCTCAATGTGCGGCCGGATTGGAACAAGATCTACATCGAGTTCACCCCGGAGGTTTCCCTGTACAACGCCCCTGAATACAGCATCTTCCTGCAGGCCCTGTTGCCCGCCGGGGAAACCGAGGGAAATGTTTGGATAGACAATGTCAAACTGATCTATTACGAGTAACGCATCCGAAAAAGCCCACCTTACCATATCCGGCCCGTGCAGCACCAAATCGGCAGAATACAGTATTTTTTGGGAGACTTTGCCGCCGCCGCAGCGGCGTGGACCTGCTTTTTTCTTTTCAGAAAAATCTACAACGAAAAGTTGCCCTTCGAGTGGGCACTTTTCGACAACGAAAAATTTTACCTGAGCATCCTGCTCCTGCCATTGGCCTGGACCTTGGTGTACGGGCTGGCCGACAGTTACCGCAACATCTACCGTCTTTCGCGGCTCAGCGAGCTGGGCAAGACCATTTTGCTGGGTTTCGTGGGCAATGTGTTCGTTTTCTTTGCTTTTCTGCTCGACGACCTTTTTGCCGACAAGCCCACCCATTTCATGTCGTTTGCGGTGCTGCTCCTTTTGCACACCCTGTTGACGATCGTGGTCCGCATGGTGGTGCTCACCCGGGCCGCGGCGGCCATTCGGCGCGGCACCGTGAGTTTTCGGACCCTGGTCGTGGGCGGGGGCAAAAACGCCTTGGAACTGTACCGCGAGATCACCGGTCTGAAAAAACGCATCGGTTACCATTTCGTCGGATACGCCGATCTCAACGGCGGATCCGGCAACGAACTATCGGCCGAATTGCCCTGTCTCGGCCACAAAGGGGACATTGACCGGATCATCGAGGAGCAGGGGATCGAAGAGGTCGTGGTGGCCATGGAATCCTCCGATCACGGCCAACTGCGCGAAGTGCTCGATATCCTGGCGGGCCGAAACGTCATCGTCAAGATCATCCCCGATATGTACGACATCATGCTCGGCACCGTCAAAATGAACAGCGTCTATGGCGCGGTATTGATCGAGATCTATCCCGATCTGATGCCCACCTGGCAGCGCATCGTCAAAAGAGGGATGGACGTGGTCGTATCCACCGTGGTGCTGATCCTGCTGTCGCCCCTGTACGCCTATATCGCCCTGAGGGTGCGGCTGTCCTCGCCCGGTCCTGTGTTCTTTGAACAGGAAAGGCTGGGCATCAACGGACAGCCCTTTTTGATCTTCAAGTTCCGTTCGATGTACCTCGATGCGGAAAGGGACGGCCCAAGGCTGTCGAGCGAACAGGACGACCGCATAACCCCTTGGGGCAAGGTGATGCGCAAATACCGGCTCGACGAGCTTCCCCAGTTTTGGAACGTGCTGCGTGGAGATATGTCGCTCGTGGGCCCACGGCCCGAAAGACGCTTTTATTTCGACCAGGTCCACGAACGCGCCCCCCATGTACGGCAC
Source organism: Lewinellaceae bacterium (assembly GCA_040380145.1). Lineage (GTDB taxonomy): Bacteria > Bacteroidota > Bacteroidia > Chitinophagales > Saprospiraceae > JBEIJQ01. The sequence continues at coordinate 9,940 of JBEIJQ010000046.1, forward strand.
TTGCTCAAGGTTCGTCCCGGTATCACCTCTTGGGGGCAGGTCAAATACGGCTATGCCTCCAATGTGGAGGAAATGTTGGCGCGTTTGAAGTACGATCTGTTGTATATCGAAAATATGTCTTTGGCACTCGATTTCAAGATTTTGTTCTATACCGTGCTGGTGATTTTGCAGGGAAAGGGAAAATAACTTCAGTGTGTGGGAACTTCTTGATGCCTTCTGAGCATTAACGGTTCGTAATTGCGCAAAACAGCGCAAACGACGACGACGAACGACTGACTTTTGTACGGAAACGACTGCATATAACAACGACGACGAGCGACGCAACGAACAACGACCGGTAGTGATCTGGCGGGATACTTCTATGATCGCTAACAGAGCTTTTGCTCACTCCCGCCATACCTTTTCTCCGGTCGTTTTTTTTCTGAACGGACGACGCACGAGATTTCAAAAAAAGATCGACCGGCAGCGAGCCCGCGGGTTACTCCGGAATCCGATCGGAGCCTTTGGTGTCCGGTCACCGGAACGCAAGTTCCCCTCATTGGATGGGTCAGCTCCAAAAAAAACCGAGCGAAAGCTCGGTCAACCTGCGGGCGGTTTTCTCCGGTTGATCTTTTTTTAAATGACAAAAATTTTGTCTCGAGCCAAGAGCCTTTGGGCAGGTCGGCCTCTGTGACCAAGCGATTTTTTTCCAAAACATTTTTTCCAAAAAACGGGCTCGTCCCGAAGCAACCTCAGAACTTCCCATGGCACGTTTCAACCAAAACAACAGTGGCTCTTACGGGCACGATACGGTGAATTTGGCCGGCGGTGTCGCCTATGATCAACCGGCGGAGGAGGCTTTTGTGCATCTGTTGCTCACCTCTTTTTTTCAAGATCAGTACTACCGGAATCAAGCTGAAATCGAGGACACGCTCTGTAAGTTGATGGACGATATCGACGACAAGCTGTTTTTGGCGCAAGCGGCGATTTTTGCCCGTACCCATTTCGGCATGCGCACGGTCTCGCACGTGGTGGCTGCGGAGTTGGCCAAATATATCTCGGGCTGTCATTGGGGCAAAGCATTCTATGAAAAGGTGGTCTATCGGGTCGATGACATGACCGAGATCCTGTCGTACTACTTTTGGAAGATCGGTCTCACAAAAGATGCCAGCATCCCCAATTCCATGAAGAAGGGTTTCGCCAAGGCATTCGACAAGTTCGACGCCTACCATTTGGCCAAATACCGAATGGCCGACAAAAAAATCAAACTGGTGGACTTGGTCAACCTGGTCCACCCCAAGCCGACCGAAAAAAACCGCAAGGCCTTGCAGATGCTCGTGCGCGACAGCCTGCGCAACGCCGATACCTGGGAGGCGATGTTGTCCGCGGCCGGTCAAAATCTTACCGAAGAGAACGACACCGCGGCATTGAAGGCCAAGGCGTGGAAACAACTGGTGACCACCCGCAAGATCGGTTACTTGGCTTTGTTGCGCAATGTCCGCAACATTTTGGACCAGGCTCCGAGTATCGCTTCGAATGCGGCGAAAATGCTGACCGATCGCGAACTGATCAAAAAGAGCATGGTGATGCCCTTTCAGATTTTTACGGCCATCCATGCGGTGGCCTATGTGCCCGTCAAAATGAGATCGCATTCCTACAGACAGGGATTTCGGCCCAATAGTGTCCTGACGAGAGAAAAGAAAATGCTGAAAAAGGAGGAGCGTCTGATGCTAAAGGCCCTCGAGACCGCCCTGGAACTGTCGCTCGACAACGTGCCGAAGCTGGACGGGCGCACGGCCATCGTGCTGGACACTTCGGGTTCGATGAATGGTCAACCGTCCCTGATAGGCAGTTTGTTCGCCGCTGTTTTGGCCAAGACGAACGAGTGCGACCTGATGTTGTTCGACAACGATGCACGATATGTGGCGTTCAATCCCTCTTTGTCGGTGAGGGCCATTGCCGAATCCATCCATTTTGCCGGTGGCGGCACCAATTTTCCTTCTATTTTCGAAAAGATGGACAAACCCTACGACCGCATCGTCATCCTGAGCGATATGCAGGCCTGGGGTACCGAATTTTCTCCCGCTGCAGCTTTGGAGGATTACCGCAAGCGTTTTGCCTGCGACCCTTTGGTGTATTCCTGGGATCTGCAAGGATATGGCACGACCCAATTCGTAGGGAGACGGGTGGTGCCCGTGGCCGGGTTCAGCGACAAGGCGTTCGACTTCATGAAGAACGTCGAGGAAGGGACGTCCAAGATCATCGAAATGATCCGGGCCGTCGAGATCGGGTGAGTTCCGCGGATCAGTCCTGCAATTTTTGTCCGTAGGCCAGATCGCCCGCATCCCCGAGGCCGGGCACGATGTACGATTTGGCCGTCAGCTCGTCGTCCACGGCGCCTACCCAAATGTGGGCCTTGGGCAGATGCCGGCGCACATATTGCACGCCGTCGGCAGAGGCGATGGCCGACACGATGTGCAGCTGCGCGGGATCCCCATATCGGAAAAGCGCTTTGGCCACTTTGACCATGCTCGCCCCGGTGGCCAGCATCGGATCGCACAGGATGAGCACCCGATCGTCGAGGCGCGGACAGGAAACGTATTCTACGTTGATCTCGAACGTGCCGTCCTTGTGGTGGCGGCGATAGGCCGAAACAAAGGCGTTCTCGGCCCGATCAAAGTAATTGAGCAGGCCCTGGTGAAGGGGCAGGCCCGCCCGAAGGATCGTGGCCAGCACGGGATGCTCCGCGGGCAGTTGCGTACGGTCAACGCCCAAGGGCGTTTCCACGTCTTCGGGCAAAAACGGGAGCTCCTTGCTCAGTTCGTAGGCCAATACTTCGCCGATGCGCTCCAAATTGCGGCGAAAGCGCATCGGGTCGGTCTGGATACGCACGTCGCGCATCTCGGCCAAGAAGCGGTTGGCCACCGAAGGTTTTTGGGACAGGTTGAACAGCATTGGGAGGCTTTTGGGGCGTTGCCCGACAAAGATAACTTTTTTCGGAAAATACCCTTGTCCGGGCAGCCGGATCCCTTACTCTTGGACGATGGCCTTGGCCCAGTTTTCCGCGGCCGTCAGGTTGAGTGGCTCGGAGTTGTGGGTGTCGTTTTCGGCGTTGAGGTCGATGACCTCGCCGTTGTCGTCGAAGATCCGCTCCACGTGCAGGGTGTAGGGGACCGTGCCGGGCGTGTTCTCGGTGACGGCAAACGAGATGTTCGCGACGTTTCGGTGGGACGCGCCCGGACCGCCGCAATGGATGCGGTAATAGTTGGTCGGCGCGTATTCCCCTGAAAACTGGGCATAAATGTAACTGCCCCAAGATTCCCAATAATACACCCCGTTGGTGCCCAGCGGATGCCCCACCGGCCAGTCGCCCGGATTCGTGGCGTCCAGTTCGGGCGTGAGGCCGAAACCGAAGTCCACGGCATCGTACACGCCGACGGGGATTTCGGGCAGGCTGACCGTGACGCCCTCGGCAGCGGTGGCCTGCGCGGCGTTGGCCGGGTAAAAATTCACGTCCGCCAACTCGGCCACTCGGAGCCACTCCCCGGTCGTCTTGCGGAGCCGGATGTCGCTGATCAAAAAACGCAGCGTCGAAACATCGAACTGCTCGAGCCGCCCAGGATAGGGGTAATCGTCTTCGAACAGCATGGGGACTCCGTTGATCTTGGCCTTGAAAACCAGTTGGAGCGTGCCGGTCGGTACTTGGTCGGAACAGCTTCCGAGCAGCAGCGCCGGAATCAAGAGGGCGAAGAATTTTTTCATAAAAGGGCGCAAATTTTAGGTTACAACCAACTTGCAACGGAAGTTGTTCTGCCGGGCGATGACTGCGGAAAAGGGTCGAGATGCCGATATGTGGCCATTGCCCCTCTCTGCCGAGTCCGATCGGAAAAACGGCGATAAGCCGCACGATTTCCCCTCCCGGAAACGATCGAAGCTCGGAGTGGAAGCCGATCCGTCCAAATATTTTTGTTTTTTTTACATAAAAGGCGAAAATGAAATTATTTTTTTGTATAAAATTAATTTTTTTAAAAATAAAAAAACGACCTGTGGTCCGGCCCCGACGCGGAAATTCCGGCCATGGTGCCCCGACGGATCTTGGTCCGTGCTGCAAAATCAGTTCGATTGCGTACCTTTGAAGAAAAGCGCCGTGGGTCATTGGCGCGAAAAGGCTCCTTTGAAAACGGCCGTTCCCTGTTCCATTTTCGGTCGGCCACGTGACCATCGCCCGGGCAAACCGGATTAACTTTGCGCTCCGATATTTTACCCGAAACATGTCCTCTCGCCTGATAGATTCTTCGGTGCAAGCCTTCGCCTCCCTGCCGGGCATCGGCAAGAAGACCGCCATGCGCCTGACCCTGCACCTCCTGAACGCCGGTCCGGAAACCGCCGAACGCTTCGCCGAATCGGTGCTACAGATGCGGCGCAACATCCGCTTCTGTGCCGAATGCCACAATGTATCGGACGGCGAACGGTGCTCTATTTGCGAAAGTCCACGCAGAAACCGCTCCCTGGTGTGCGTGGTGGAAAACATCCGCGACCTGATGGCCATTGAAAACACGGGGCAGTTCAACGGACTCTACCACGTCCTCGGCGGCGTGATCTCCCCGCTCGACGGCATCGGTCCCCAGCAACTGCACGTGGACTCTCTCCTGCGCCGGGCCGCCACCGGAGAGATCAAAGAAGTTTTGATGGCCCTCAATCCCAACATCGAAGGCGACACCACCGTCTTTTTCCTCGGCAAACAACTCCGCCCCTTCGATGTGCAGATCACCGGCATCGCGCGCGGCGTGTCGTTCGGGGGCGAACTGGAGTATGCCGACGAAATGACCTTGGGCCGTTCCATCGTCGCCCGGACGCCGATCCCGCAAGAACACTGAAAGCAGCTTGGCCGGTCGGCGTCGCGGATGCCTCCGGCAGTGTCCATTTTATACCCAAAAAACATCCCCCCATGCAATTGTCGAAAATCGGCGTGTTCATAGACGGCAACTACTTTTTCCACGTCAGCAATTTTTACAATTACGAGCATCCCAGAAGGGCGCGCATCAGCATTTCGGGCATCCACAACTTCGTACGCGAATTTTTGGCCCGCGCCGAAAACACGCCGGTCAACTACTTTCAGGTTATCGACTCCCACTATTTCAGGGGCCGAATGCGCTCGGTGGAGACCCAGGAAGTACAAAAACTCTTCGCCGAACGGACCTTCGAGGATTACCTGATGAAAGAGGGCGTGATCATGCACTATCTGCCCCTCCGGCTCGTGGACGGGCGCTTCGAAGAAAAAGGGATCGATGTGCTGCTGGCCCTGGAAACCTACGAACTGGCCATGCTCAAAAAACTCGACGCGGTAGTGCTCGTCGCCTGCGACGGCGACTACTCGCCCCTCGTGCGCAAACTCAACGCCCTCGGAACCAAGGTGATGGTGCTGGCCTGGGATTTTCAGTACACCGACAGCCGGACGGGAAAAAACATGTCCACGATCACTTCCCGCGAACTGCTCAGCGCGGCCACCTATCCGTTGCTGATGGACCTGCTGATCGACCGCAAGGATCCGCTCACGGCCAACCTCTTCGTGGAACGCGCCGCCGCCGCTCAGCTGCCCTCCAAAGGACCGAAAAGAGCCGTCGGGACTATCCAATCGCTCAAAAACGGGTATGGGTTCATCGCCAAGGAGCCCAACAATGTGTTCTTTCACTGGTCCGAACTGGAAAACGGGGATTTCAACGATCTGCGCGTGGGCGACAAGCTCGAATATCTGCTCGTGCGGAAGGAAAACGGCCAGGAAGTAGCCACCAAGATCCATTGCCTGTGAGGCCGCCGCTGCGTGGCGAGCGGGCGTTTTTTCGTTTTCGGTCGGAATCCGTCGTGTGACTACGGCTGCTCCGGGGCCCCTTCTTCCCCGGTCTTTTCCGCCTCGCGGGCGGCCTTGCGCGCTTTCCGCGCCTCGTCGTCTTTGTCGTAGGCCCGGATGATCTCTTTGACGAGGCGGTGGCGCACCACGTCCTCGGTGCCGAGGTGGATCACGCCGATGCCCGGTACGTTGTCGAGCAGGTGCAGGGCGCGGATCAGGCCCGAGCGCTGGTAATGGGGGAGGTCTATCTGCGTCAGATCGCCCGTCACGATGCACTTGGCGTTGGGGCCGAGGCGCGTGAGGAACATCTTGATCTGCATATCGGTGGTGTTCTGGGCCTCGTCGAGGATGATGAAGGAATTGTCGAGCGTCCGGCCCCGCATGAACGCCAACGGCGCGACCTCGATCACGCGGTTGGTCATGAACTGTTGCAACTTTTCCGGGTGGATCATGTCGTCGAGGGCATCGTACAAAGGCCGCAGATAGGGATCCACTTTTTCTTTGAGGTCGCCGGGCAAAAAGCCGAGGTTTTCGCCGGCTTCCACGGCCGGGCGCGTCAGGATGATGCGTTTGACCACCTTCGCTTTCAGAGCCTTGACGGCCAACGCCACCGCAGTGTAGGTTTTGCCCGTTCCGGCCGGACCGATGGCGAAGACGATGTCGTTGTCCTCGCACAGTTCGATCATACGCTTCTGGTTTTTGGTGCGGGCCTTGATCGGCTGCCCTTCCCGCCCGTGAAGGATGACGCCGCCCATTCCTTCCGCCCGGGCCTCAAAGGGGTTGTCGCCCCCCACCAGTTCCTGTACGGATTGGATGCTCAGTTCGGTGTACTGCTTGACGATGCGGGCCATTTTTTCCAAAATGGTCTTGGCCGCCTGGGACTGTCCCTTGGGACCGTCGATTTTCACGGTGCTGCCGCGGGCCACGATGGACACATCGGGAAAGGCCTTGCGCAGCAGGTTGATCTTGATGTCGTTTTGACCGTAGAGCTCCAACAGGTCCACGTCGTCGAAAGTCAGGGTGATTTCGCTCAAAAGCTGGATTTTTTTTCGAAAAAAAGAATACGCCGTCCCCGAAACCGGGCAGCATGAACAAAAATACAACGCGGCGGCCAATTTTGTTCCCGTACCGTCCGGCGGCAAATTAAATACGGCCGTTGGACGCGGGAAGGGGCGAACCTGCCCCGCGCTTCGTATCTTTGCGGGCCGCGCCCGACCCAGCATGTCGAGCGGCGGATTTTTCTTTTTTCCACAACCTTTCTGCCGTATGCGCCGACTACTCGAATGTGTGCCCAATTTTTCCGAAGGGCGCGACATGGGCATCATCAAACAGATCACCGACGCCATCGAATCCGTGGAGGGCGTCCGCTTGCTGGACGTGGACCCCGGAAAAGCGACCAACCGCACGGTCGTCACCTTCGTGGGCGAACCCGAACCGGTGGCAGAAGCGGCTTATCGGGCCATCGCCAAGGCCGCCGAGCTGATCGACATGCGCCGCCACGAGGGCGAGCACCCGCGCATGGGCGCCACCGACGTCTGTCCCTTCGTGCCGATTTCCGGCGTGACGATGGAAGAGGCCGCGGCCGTTTCACGTCAAGTGGCCCGCCGCGTGGGCGAGACCCTCGGCATCCCGGTCTTCCTGTACGAGCACTCGGCCACCGATCCCCGCTGGAAAAGCCTGTCCAACATCCGCGCCGGCGAATACGAGAAAATGGCCGAAAAACTCTCCGGAAACGATTTTGTGCCGGATTTCGGCCCCCGCAAGCTCTCCGAAAAATCCGGTGTGACGGCCATCGGCGCTCGAGATTTCCTGATCGCCTACAACGTCAACCTCAACACCACCTCGGTGCGCCGCGCCAATTCGGTGGCCTTCGATGTGCGCGAAAACGGCCGCGTCAAGACCGACGCCGCCGGCAAACCCTTGATGGGGCCCGACGGACAGCCCGAGCGGCAGCCGGGTACCTGCCCGACGGTCGCCGGCATGGGCTGGTTCATCGAGGAATACGGCATCGCACAGGTGTCGATGAACCTCAAAAACGTCCGCGTCACTCCTGTGCACGTCGCTTTCGACGAGTGCTGCCGCTCGGCCGAAAGCCGTGGCATGCGGGTCACGGGCTCCGAATTGGTGGGCCTCACGCCCCTGAATGTGCTGCTCGATGCGGGAAGGTACTTTTTGAAAAAACAACGCCGCTCGGCGGGCGTTTCCGAGGCCGAACTGGTGAAAATCGCCGTCAAATCGCTCGGCCTCGACGATCTGACCCCCTTCGATCCGCGCAAAAAAGTGATCGAGTATCTGCTCGAAGACAACGCCCGGAACCCGCTCGCGGCCATGGACCTGCGCCGCTTCGCCGACGAAACGGCCCCCGAAAGTCCGGCGCCCGGCGGCGGTTCCATCTCGGCCTACCTCGGCGCCCTCGGCGCATCCCTCGCCACGATGGTCGCCAACCTGTCGTCCCACAAAAAAGGCTGGGACGACCGCTGGGAGGAATTCTCCGATTGGGCCGAACGCGGCCAACGCCTCAAAGATCGGCTGCTGGCCCTCGTGGACGAGGACACGCGCGCCTTCAACGGCATCATGGCCGCCTTCCAAATGCCCAAAGACACGCCCGAGGCCAAGTCCGCCCGCAAAACGGCCATCCAGGCCGCGACGCGGCGCGCCATCGAAACGCCCCTCGAAGTGATGCGGCTCAGCGCCGAAAGTTTTGCCCTCATCCGCGCCATGGCCGAAAAGGGCAACCCCAACTCGGTGAGCGATGCCGCCGTGGGCGCGCTCTGCGCACGGTCCGCAGTGCTCGGCGCCTGGCTCAACGTCAAGATCAACGCCGACGGCTTCGAAGACCAAGCCTTTCTCGACGAAGTGCTCGCCGAAGGCCGCCGGCTCGCCGACGAGGCCGTGCGCCACGAAAGCGAGATCCTCGCCCTTTCCAAACTGCTGCCATAAAACTCTCCGCCGCCATGCACGTCCTGTTCGACGCCCGGATACACTTCCCCTATATGAGCGGGATCAGCCGCTATATGCTGCTGCTCTTGGAACACCTGTTCAAAATAGATCCCGACAGCCGCTATACCGTGCTGGTCAACCCCACCCTGCCGCCCGACGATGCCCTGTTGCAACTCGTCGCACGCACCCCCAACGCGGAGTCATCGGTGGTCCATCTCGGCCACATGGGCCCGGTCAATTACCTCAAAATGCCGGCGGTCATCAAAGGTTTCCGTCCCGATGTGTACCACTATCCCAACATGGACGCACCGTTGACGGATGTGCCCACGGTGGCCACGATCCACGACGCCGCCATGTCCAACGGCGTCAAACGATTCGACGATTTCATGGGCATCAAAGCGTTTTATTTCCGCTATTCGATGCGCACGACCCTGAAAAAAGCGGACCGGGCGCTTTTCATTTCCCACGCGGTCAAAAAAGAAATCCTCGACGACCACGGCCTGCACGACGACCCAACGCGCTACAAAGTGGTGTACAACGGCTTCGAAGCCGACGATTTCACGAGCGGCATAGACCAAGCCCATTTCGAAAAGGTCAAAAAGGAACTCCAACTGCCCGAAAAGTATTTCCTGTACGTGGGCGCGCTCCGCGAACACAAAAACATCGCCCGCATCATCGAGGCTTTCGGGAATCTCGACCTCTCCGGATGGCAACTGATCACGGCGGGAAGCCGCTACGAAAAGTTCAAGGTCGATCTGGATCGGCCCGGCGTCCGATACCTCGGCCTTGTGCCCGATGAGGTACTCAAAGCCCTGTATTTCGGCAGCAAGGGATTTGTGTTCCCGTCTCTGTTCGAAGGATTCGGCTTTCCGATCCTCGAAGCGATGAGCCTCGGGTGCCCGGTCATCACCACCCACTACGGAGCCACCAAGGAAGTAGCCGGGGACGCGGCCCTGTTGGTGGATCCCCTCCGAGTGGACGACATCGCCGATGCCATGCGCCGCTTGGCCCAAGAACCGGGACTCGTGGCTTCGCTGCGCGAAAAAGGACTGCGCCGGTGCCGCGATTTTTCGTGGGAAACCACCGCCCGGCAAACGCTGGAAACCTACCGGGAAATTGCCCGCAACAAGTAATCAACACACTGTTTTTCAATATTTTTTATATTAAAATTTTCATGAAAAAAAAGCCATTTCCCCGTCGCGAGGACGCGGACAAACAAAAACCTGACGGAAAACGCCCCTTCGCGCCGTTCGAAAAACGCCGCCCCGCGCGCCAAGACGATTTTGGCAGCGACGGCCCCATCCGCCGAGGCAAACCTTTCGGCTCCCGGGAAGACCGTCCGCGCGAACGTCCCTTTGAAGACCGCCGCCCGCCGCGTCAAGGCGGATTCGGCGGCAATGGCCCCGACCGCCGCGAAAAACCTTTCGGCCCCCGCGAAGACCGTCCGCGCGAACGTCCCTTTGAAGACCGCCGCCCGCCGCGCCAAGGCGGATTCGGCGGCAATGGCCCCGACCGCCGCGACAAACCTGTCGGCCCCCGCGAAGACCGTCCGCGCGAACGTCCCTTTGAAGACCGCCGCCCGCCGCGCCAAGGCGGATTCGGCGGCACTGGCCCCGACCGCCGCGA
>JBEIJQ010000047.1:0-20255 GCA_040380145.1 Lewinellaceae bacterium
CCGCCATTAGAAATAATTCCTAATGACAATTTTGGGATAATTTCTCGTGGCCCATTCGATCGCCATCGAGCTGCAAAAAAAAAGCGGTGCAAAGTCCGAGACTTTGCACCGCAACTAAATTCGGTGAAATCGAGGGATCAGGCCCCGAGATATGATTTCAGCAACTTACTTTTCGAGGCCGTGCGGAGCTTGTTGATGGCCTTGTCCTTGATCTGGCGCACGCGTTCACGGGTCAGCCCGAAACGATCGCCGATGTCTTCCAGCGAAAGCGGGTGCTCCACGCCAATGCCGAAATACAGTTTGATCACGTCGCTTTGGCGATCGGTGAGGGTGCTGAGCGAGCGCTCGATCTCGTTGCGAAGCGATTCGTTGTAGTCGAGAAAAGCATCGGCGCGCGGGGTGTTGGGGTTTTCCAGCACGTCCAACAGCGAGTTGTCTTCTCCGTCCACGAAGGGCGCGTCCATCGAAACGTGGCGGGCAGCCACTCCCAAAGTGGTTTCCACTTCTTCGGTGGCGATTTCCAGCATCTCGGCCAGTTCCTCGGAAGAAGGCTCGCGCTCGAATTCCTGTTCGAGGCGGGAAAAAGCCTTGTTGATTTTGTTGAGCGACCCCACCTTGTTCAAGGGAAGGCGCACGATGCGCGACTGCTCCGCCAAGGCCTGCAGAATGGATTGGCGGATCCACCAGACGGCGTACGAAATGAATTTGAAGCCGCGGGTCTCGTCGAAGCGCTGGGCCGCCTTGATCAGACCGAGGTTGCCCTCGTTGATGAGGTCGCTCAGCGACAGGCCCTGGTTTTGGTACTGTTTGGCCACGGAAACCACGAAACGCAGGTTGGCCTTGGTCAGTCTTTCCAGTGCTTCTTGGTCTTGTTGTTTGATGCGTTTGGCCAGATCCACTTCTTCTTCCGGTGTCAGGAGGTCCACTTTGCCTATCTCCTGCAGATACTTTTCCAGTGATTGACTTTCTCGGTTGGTAATCGATTTGGTGATTTTGAGCTGTCTCATGTGTGTAGAAGGATTGTTTGGTGATGGTGTCTGATCAAAAGGATAAACGCGGCGTAAGGAAGCAATGTTGCCGGGACCGTACTGAGAAAATTGTCAAGGACGTGTGCATCGGCTCTTATCTGCCGCTCGGGCTGTTTCTTTCGCCACCGTCTTATACGGATTCTACCGTCCGTTTGTTTACTTTTTGTGAAATTTGCCGATGAAATTTTGCGGTTCTTTGCGCCGCCAATGGATTTTTTCACTTGCGAGAGAAACTTTATTTTTCTGGTGCAGAATTTTATTTTTAATTTTTATAAAAAAAAGAAATTAAATTTTTTATTTAATATGTACATACACGAAACGGACATACGGGTCCGATACGGTGAGACCGACCAGATGGGCTACCTATATTACGGCAACTACGCCTTGTATTACGAAGTGGGCCGCGCGGAAGCCATGCGGGCCTTGGGCATTACTTACCGCGAACAGGAAGCGGAGATCGGCGTGATGATGCCCGTGATGTACCTGCAATGCCGTTACCTGCGCCCGGCGAAGTACGACGAACTGGTGCGGGTTCGCTCGGAGGTGCGGGAGTTGCCCACCGATCAGATGCGTTTTTTCCACGAAATCCGCAACGAAGAAGGCAAATTGCTCAACGCCGGTGAGGTCAAACTGGCGTTCGTGGACCGGCTGACCGGCAAACGCTGCCACGCCCCGGACTACCTGCTCGGCAAGCTGGCGCCTTTTTGGCAATAGCCGATCGGAGCGCTTCGGCAAAATTGACCTTCTTTGGCTTAATTTTGCGCGATGAATTTCGAACTTCTCATACAACAGGCCGTCGCCCGGGCCGTCGAAGAGCTGTACGGGCAAACGATCGGACCCGAAACCGTCCAAGTCAACCTCACCCCCGCCGAATACGAAGGCCATTTCACCGTGGTGGTATTTCCGCTGGTGCGCCTTTCCAAGCGCAAGCCCGAAGAAACGGGCGAGGATCTCGGGCGGGCGCTCTGCTCGTCGATGCCCCAAGTCGTTGGCTTCAACACCGTGAAGGGCTTCTGCAACCTCGTCCTGTCGGACGAGGCCTGGCGCAATTTCCTCGACTCGCTGCTGGAACAGGACGATCGCTATGGAAAATTGCCCGAAAAAGGCTCCACCGTGGTGGTGGAATTTTGCTCGCCCAACACCAACAAGCCCCTGCACCTCGGGCATGTGCGCAACATCCTGTTGGGCTGGGCCACCTGCCAGATCCTCGAACGGGCCGGCTACCGGGTGGTCAAGACCCAGGTCATCAACGATCGCGGCATCCATATCTGCAAGAGCATGCTGGCCTGGCAGCGTTTTGGAAATGGGGCCACACCGCAGTCGGCGGGCAAAAAAGGCGACCACCTCGTGGGCGATTTTTATGTGCGCTTCGAATCCGCTTTCCGCGACGAATACGCGTCCTGGCAGACGACGCCTACAGCCGCTGCCCTGTTGGCGGATTGGCTCGCGGGCAAGGGAGCAGAAAAAGCCCGCAAAGAACTCGGCCCCGATGCCGGCGAAGAAAGCCTGTCTACATATTTTTTCAAGGAAGTTTTCAAGAACACCTACTTCAACCAGCACTCCGAATTGGGCGCGGCGGCCACCAAAATGCTCGAGGACTGGGAAGCCGGCGACCCGGAAGTCCGCCGGCTGTGGCAGACGATGAACGGCTGGGTGTACGACGGTTTCGAACAGACATTCCGAACGCTCGGCGTGCATTTCGACAAGGTCTATTACGAATCGGAAACCTACCTGCTTGGCAAGGACATGGTGGAAAAAGGGCTCTCCTCGGGCGTTTTTTTCCGCAAAGAAGACAGTTCCGTCTGGGCCGACCTGCGCGACGTCAAACTCGACGAAAAACTGGTCGTGCGCAGCAACGGCACCTCCGTGTACATCACGCAGGACATCGGCATGGCCCCGATGCGCTACCGCGATTTCGGGATGGACAAAATGGTCTATGTCGTGGGCGACGAACAGGAATACCACTTCAAGGTACTGTTCGAACTGCTCAAAAGGCTCGGCGAGCCGTACGCGGCGGGCCTGTACCACCTGTCTTACGGCATGGTGGAACTGCCCGAGGGCAAGATGAAATCGCGCGAGGGCAACGTGGTGGACGCCGACGACCTGGTGGGCACGCTGCTCGAAGAGGTCCAGCTGGAGTCGGAGGGCCGCGACACGCTCGCCGAGCTCGGCGAAGCCGAAAAAACGGCGATCTGGCACAAAATCGCACTGGGGGCGCTGAAATTTTACCTGCTCAAGGTCCAGCCCAAGAGCAAAATGATCTTCGATCCCAAAAAATCCATCGACCTGCAGGGGCAGACCGGCCCCTACATCCAAAACGCCTTTGTGCGCACCCAGGCGGTCCGCCGCCGTGCCGCCGAGGGCCGTTTCGAACTGGGCGACGCCCATGCCCACACCGTGCTCGAACCCACCGAAATCGCGCTCCTGCGCCAGTTGCACGAATACCCCGCCACGGTCCGTCGCGCCGCCGAAGGCTACAATCCCGGCGAAGTGGCCAACTATGCCTACGCGCTGGCCCAAGGCTACCACCATTTCTGGAACGAGGTCAGCATCCTCCGCGCCGAACCCGATGCGGCGGCCTTCCGACTGTCGCTCAGCCGGGCCGTGGCCCTCGTGCTGGAATCTTCCATGCGGCTGCTGGGGATCGAAATGCCCGAAAAAATGTGATCGCGGCCCGTGGGCGAACTTGAACTCTCGGCGACCGCTTTCGGATTGGCCTGTGTGATCCTCACCGTACGGCGCTCCGTATGGGCCTGGCCGGTAGGTATGGTGGGCATCGGCCTGTACGCATGGCTGTTTTGGCACGCCAAACTGTACGCGGACGTGGTGCTGCAAGGATTTTATACCGTGCAGTTCCTCTACGGCTGGCACCAGTGGCGCGAAAAGCGCACCGTCGAGGCAGATCTCGAAGTGCGCCGCATGAAGACCCCGGTATTGGCCGCTTGGCTGTTGGGCTCCGTTTTGTTGGGACTGCTCTGGGGCTGGGCACTTGCCCGCCTGACCGACGCAGCCCTGCCCTACCCCGATGCCGTGGGCGCCATCCTGAGCCTGTCGGCCAACGCCCTGCTGGCACTTCGGTACCGCGAAAATTGGCTGGTCTGGATCGTGGCCGACGCGCTTCTTTTGGGCGTGTACGCCCAAAAGGAGCTGTGGCCGACCGTCGGATTGTATACGATCTATCTCGGCATGGCCGTTTGGGGCTGGCAAGATTGGGCCAAGGCCGACAAAAGGCCCTCAGCGGGATAGCACGCGGCGGGCCGTCTGCCGATCGAGATAGTTGCGTTTGCTCAGATAGGTGGCCTGCTCGACGCTGAACTGGCCGTTTTTGCCCGTTCGGCGGATCTCGGTGGAGAAAGATCCGTCGGGCTGCAGTTCCAACACCACCGTGCAGGGAACGGACAGGTCCAGGTGCTCGAAAACGAATTGGCTGGCCGTCACTTTTTTCAGCCGGAACTTCGCACGGCGGTTGACGGGGTCCAAAGGGGCGATATAATAGACCTCCCCGTTGTCTTCCAAAATGGTCAGCCGCTCGTTGAGCAGGGTATCGCCGTCGACCATCAGGGTGCCCGTGCCTTCCAGCGTGCCGAAGTTTTTCAGGCTCCAAGTTTCCACCGAAATGCCCTCGTATCGGTTGTCGCGCCAGTTGCCCACCATCCAGCGGAAAGGGGCGAGCGCGGGAGAAAGTCCGTCCAACGCCTTTCCGGGACGCGGACTGGTCGGAGCCGGAGCCCTCCGGACTTCTTCGACAGTTCCGTTGTCCGCCTCCATGGGCGAACCCACGGTCGGCACATTCTTGACAGTGCCCGCATCAACAAAAACCCGATCGTTCGCGGTGACCGTCTCCGTGCCTCCTGTGGCCGTTTCCATGGGAGGAGGGGCATCTTCCGGAAAAGGAATATGAAAGACATCTTTTTCCAATCGAGCGTCCGGAATGGGCGGCGGCGGCGCATCGTTTTCGGCGAGCACAATCTTGTCATTTCCTTCGTAGAGCGCCGGTGCATCGGCATTTTCGAGCCCTCCGAGCGATTCGCGGTCGTTTACGTCGGGCCTTGCCGATTCCCGTCGGGCCACCTGTTCGGCGTCCTGTTTTTTGCCCAAAGCATAAAAAACAGCGCCGGAAGCGGCCAACACGATCGTGATCGAAGCGGCGGCGAAAATTTTCGACCAAAGGAACTTCGGTCGCGCCTTGCGCTGGTCAAGGCGCTGGTCGAGGCGCTCCCAAACGGCGGGGGACGGGCTTTCGCGGAGCCTTTGCCCATTGCTCTGGAAAAAATCTTCTATGAAGTCCGGCTTTTGCATATCTGTGGGAAAAGAGTTCAAGAGGAGGCTGCCCGGTCCGATTCGCCGCGCCCCATCAGTTGGCGCAATCGGTCTTTGGCGAGAATGAGCTGGGATTTGGAAGTATTGATGCTGATACCCAACAGATCCGCGATCTCGCGGTGCTTGTATCCTTCGATCACATACAGGTTGAAGACCGTCCGGTAGCCCGTCGGCAGTTTGTCGAGCAGCACCAATATGTCGCGTTCGTTGAGCTCGTCCTCGATGTTGAGCCGAGTGGGCATCTCCACGCCGCTGAACTCGACGGTGAGCTGGAAATTGTGGGCCTTTCGCAGGAACATCAGGGATTGGTTGACCATGATCCGGCGCATCCAGCCCTCGAAACTTCCTTCGCCCGAGTAGTCGTCAATTTTGTCGAAAATCTTGAAAAAGCCCTCCAACAGCACATCCTCGGCATCCTCGGTGTTTTTCAGATATCTTTTGCAGACGGCGAAAAACAGGGAAGAATACCGATCGTACAGTGCCTTTTGGGCAATGCGGTCCTGCGCTCGGCAACGGTGCAGCAGATGTTCGAGATCGTTGGACACCCGGTTTTTTTTTGGGAAAAAAAAGTGATTCGTTCGGTTAGATGCCGAAATCGGCGAAAAGGTTGTGTGCACGATCCATGCCGCTCGGCTCCAAAGCCTTTTTTTCTCTAATTTTTTTTAAAAAAATAAATAAAAAAATATGAAAATCAAATAATTGCAAGAAAAATGAAAATATCCTACGGTGTAGCTCCGACACGGCCTTCGAACCAGTTCCCGTGCAGGGTCAGCACTTTTTCGATGACATCGCGGACGCACCCCTCCCCGCCCTTGAACGGGGATATGTACTGGCTGATCTCGAAGATTTCCCGCACCGCATCGGCCGGACAGACCGGAAAGTGCACATACGCCATGGGCGGAAAATCGGGCAGGTCGTCGCCCATGTAGAGGGTTTCGCCGGGATCCAGTCCATGTTGGCGGATCAGGTCCATCAGCACAGGGAGTTTGTCGCGCACGTTCAAATGGATCTCGGTTATGCCGAGTTCCTGCAAACGCAGGCGCACGCCCTCGGATTTGCCGGCGGAGATGACGACCACTCGATAGCCCGTTTCCACGGCCCGGCGCAGGGCGTAGGCGTCGCGCACGTGCATCTGGCGGAGCAGCGCCCCGTCGTCGAGGACGTGCACGATGCCGTCGGTCATCACGCCGTCCACATCGAACACGAAGTTGCGGATGTCGGTGAATTTGTCCAGTGTGTTCATCTTGCGTAAAATTGTGCCCAAATGTACGGGAAAACCCGCCCTTTCGATGCTGAAAATCGCCCATTGCCCGGAGTATCTGCTGCCCCTGCCCGAAGGGCACCGTTTCCCCATGCAGAAATACGAGCTTATTCCCGAACAGTTGCTCTACGAGGGCAGCATCGGACCGGAGAATCTTTTCGCGCCCGAACCGATCGAAGAGCGGTTGATCTTGGCGGCCCACGACGAAGGGTATTGGCGGCGGCTGTCGTCGCTCGACCTGCCCCCGGCAATGGTGCGGCGCATCGGTTTCCCGCTGACGGCCGAACTCGTGGACAGGGCGCGGCGGATCGCCCAGGGTTCTGTAGAATGCACCGAACACGCGCTTCGCCACGGCATCGCGATGAACGTGGCCGGCGGAACCCACCACGCCCACGCCGACCGCGGAGAAGGATTTTGCGAAATCAACGACCAAGCCATTGCCGCCCGTTACCTGCTGGACACGGGCACGGCAAGGCAGATCCTGATCGTCGATCTGGACGTGCACCAGGGCAACGGCACGGCCAAGATCTTCGAGGGGGAGCCGAGGGTTTTCACCTTTTCGGTGCACGGAGAAAAAAACTATCCGCTCCACAAGGAAAAATCGGATCTCGACATCGCCCTGCCCGACGGCACGGAGGATGCGGCCTACCTGGCGATGTTGCGCACGGTGCTGCCCGATCTGCTCGACCGGGTCCGGCCCGACTTCGTGTTCTACCTGTCGGGCGTTGATGTGCTGGCCACCGATCGTTTGGGGCGGCTCGGGCTCACGATGCAGGGTTGCCGCGAACGCGACCGGACGGTGTTCGACCTTTGCCACCGGCGCGCCGGCCTCCCCGTGGCGGTGAGCATGGGCGGCGGCTATTCGCCGCGCCTGGCCACCGTGGTGGAAGCACACGCTCAGACTTACCGCAGTGCGCTGGAAGCGATCAGGGCAGACGCTCCAGTTCCTTCCAACGGGCCGAAAACGCCTTTTGGAAAGCCTTGAGCGTTTTCTTGAATTCCGGCGGACAAATGGAGGCCAAAGCGTCTTTGGCCTTGACGGTGCGGCTGAAATTCTTTTCGGCGAAAGCCCGACCGAGTTTGTTCTGCAACAGCACCGTCTGCCGCGCGTCGGCGCGGTTGTAAAGAGCCTGTTTGAGCAACTGGTAGGATTCCTCGAAGGACTCCCTTTCGGCGAAACGGTTGGCCCCGGCGAGTTGCAGGGTGCCGTTTTTCTCGCCCAGCAGGTAGGTGTACAATTTGCCGGAAGGGTGCTCTTTGAGGTTTGCGGACACCAACGGATCTGCGTACAGTTTGGCGGCTTCCTCGAAGTAAGCGATGGCCCGGGCGTGGTCGAACAGCCGGATCTTGTCGGAGGCATCTGCCAAGGTCTGTTGATATCGGGCACAGGCGTTCACGCGGTCGCGCAAAGAATTCAGTCTTTCGGGCGCGATTTTGCAAGAGGGATATTCCCGGACCACATTTTCGGCACCGCGCATCTCGTTCTGCGCCGCGAGGTAGTCTGCGGCGGCGGCCATGCGTTCGCAGCGGTCGAGGGCGGCGGCGTGCAAACCGAGGGCGTTTTGGCAAATGCGCTCCTCGATGCGCCGGAAGGCCGCCGCGACGCCGGGATCCTGTGCCACGTTTTCGCGGGCGGCCTCGTCTTGCAGGAGCGGCCCTTCGCGCCGCAGGCGGGCGTTGTCGGGCTGTTCGGCCAGCAGCTGGTCGATTTTCTGGATCACCTTGTTGGAGGCCGCCGAATAGAGTTTTCCGCCCACGGCCTTGGCCCGGCCCTTGGCCGAAAAACCATATTCGCCGTCCAAAGCCGCGGCCTGCCGAAAACTCACCAATGCCTCTTGGTGGCGGTTTTGGGTTTCCGCCGCCTCGCCCTCGGCCACGAGGCGCAGGTAATTTTCCAACTGGATGTCCTCCACCAGTTTTTCCGCAGAGGAAACCTCCGCTGTCAGGCGGGAGGCTTGGGCAAAGGCCAGGGCTTCCCGTGCGTTGGACAGCGCGGAAGGCAGGTTTTTGGCCTTCAGTTCACGGGCACCGATGGCGTACAGCGATTGGAACTTGGTCTGGGAAAATTGCGCGCGGATATTTTCAGGGGTCTGGGCAAATTCCGGTGCGAAACGCCAGGAGTCCGCAAAGTCCGCTTGGATCAGATCGAGCCGCGCAAGGGCATCGTTGCAGGCCTGCAGGCTTTGTTCGGGGCGCTTGTCGTCGAAAAATTTGCGGGCCTG
Organism: Lewinellaceae bacterium; assembly: GCA_040380145.1. Classification (GTDB taxonomy): domain Bacteria; phylum Bacteroidota; class Bacteroidia; order Chitinophagales; family Saprospiraceae; genus JBEIJQ01. The sequence continues at coordinate 8,832 of JBEIJQ010000047.1, forward strand.
TTTGGCCTTGTCCGCCAATTCTTGGGCATATTGGGCGGCTTGGGCCGTGAGTACCGAGGTACGGAGGGCGGCCAGATCGGCGTCACCGTTCAGCGCGCCTTGGTTTGCCCGCACGAAAGATTCCGCCTCGGCCAGTCCCCGCCGGGCATCGGCCAACCGTCCCGCCTTGAGATCGGATTCGGTCTTGGCCACCGTGATCCGGAGTTTTTCCTGCAGGACAGAGCGGCGGAACTGCTCCAAATCCACATCGGGACGGATGCGGAATTCCTGCTGTTGCGCCTTGAGCGACTCGATATCGGACAGCGCGCGGTCGAACTGGCGGTCGCGGAATGCTTGTTGGGCCACCGCCAAGCGATCGCCGAAATCGGCTTCCCGAATGGAAGCCTGGGCCCGGTCGATACCGGCCACATCGAAGGGATATCCCGTCAATCGGCGGGCGAATGACCGGGCCGAGTTGCAGGCTTCCTCTGCTTCGCGGTATTTTTTTTCGCCTTTCAATCTTTCAGCATCCGACAACCGGACGCCCAGCAGCGCATCGGCCAGCGAAAAGGCCTGTCGGCGCAATTCGCCGCCCGTGTTCGGGTCGCCCAACATGTCGGCCAAGGTCTGTTCGGAGCGGGCGTATTGTTTTTCTTCGAAAAAAATACTGGCCGACAGGTATTGGGAAGGTCCGTACCGATTGTTGGCGGCCAGCGATTTGTCCACCGAACGACGGGCGGAAGCAAAATCTTTTCTTTCGTAAAAGCGCAGCGCCTCCGAGTAATACAGTTCGTGCACCGTGGACTGCAAAGCCGTGAGTCGGGCTTGTCGCACACGGAGCTCGTCGCCGAAACGGCCGCCCAAGAGGTTGAGGTTGCCCGGATCATAGGCTCTGGGCGCGCGCAGGCGCAGTTCTTCCCAAAACGGCGCGTTGCCCATTCCCGTGTAAGCCCGGTCGAGCTCCGCCAGACGGCCCGCGAGGGTGGGCAGATCGTCGGGGCGGGGATTGTCGAGGGGAATGGTCTGCAACTCGGCCGACATGCGCTGGATGTCGAGCACGGCCGTTTCGTACAGGCGCAGGGATTCCATTTTTCGGCGCAGCCGCCCGACATTGTTGTTTCCGTACAGCATTTCCGCGGAAACGATCCGGACGGTGTAGTTGCGGGTGGCCACCGTGTCGGTGAACTCCAGCCGGAAGGGCTGCACGGCCCCGTTTTCGGCGATCGGTTGGTTGGGGAAGGTGCGGGATTGAACGGACTGTCCGTTGCGGAGCAGTTCCAGCACCACGGTAGTCCCTTCCGGCACGAAGGGGGACGAAAAATCGAAACCTTTGGGCCGCGGAAGGCCGGCGGCCTCAAATTGGGAAAACTCGACGGTCGCCTCGATCCGACGGCCAGCACCGGCCAGCACACGGCTGCGGACGCTGTAGCGCAAGTCGAATTCCACTCGTTTGGGATCTTGCGGATCGAACTCCCGCATCAGGTCGCGCAATGGGCCGGCAGAAACACCTTGCACATTGAGATAGGAATAGTGCAGGGTCGCCGGAAAATTGTCGTCCAACAGGACATCCTGCTGAGCAAAAGCCTTGAAAAAGCCGAAGAGGGCGACGATGGCCAAGGGAAACTTCATGTGGAAAAAAAGTTGTTGAAAGATGCCCACAAAAATAAAAAAAAAGCCCGGCCCCGTAACGGGGCCGGGCATGGCTTGGGCCGTGGCCAAACAAGGGGAAAGCCCCCGAAAAGGTCACTGGCGTTTGATGATGATCTTGCCCTCCGGCTGCGCGTTCCCCTTGCGGCGGGGCGAGCGTCGGCGAACGCTTTCGTTGTAACTGGCTTTTTTGGGCTTTTTGGATCGCATTTCAGAGGTCACCGGCTTGCCGATCACATTGAGCGTGGCCTCTTCGCCGAAGTATTCCACAGCTCGTTCGTTGTAGCAGGCAGCGGCCTCTTCCGGCGTGGCAAAAACGCCGAGGTTCAAAGGCTTGCGATCGTAGTAGATCATCGCCTTCCAGCCCTTGCCGTAACGATAGACGCCTCTGTAACCCGAAACTCCATAAGCCTTGCACTTGCGAGCGATTTTCGAGATGCTCGCCCATTCGAGGTTTTCCACGCGACAGTCCAGTTTGTTGTCGTTGCGGATCCTGACCGAGTGGCAGTCTTCGGGCGATTCTTTTTCCAGAAAGTGCTCAGCGATGTACTTGTGCAGATAAATCGTCTCCACCTTGTACGTACCGTCGGAGCGGCGCCAAGATTTTTGGTAAACAGCATAGCCGGCAGAGTGCAGGCGTAGATTTTCCAAGAGGCCCAGCCGCTTGAAATACAGATTGTTGTCGAGATGCTCGTACACGTGGGCATCCACCAGTACGGTAGCATCCGAATTTTTGAGCTTGATCTTGAATAGCATGTCAACTCGTGTGTGTGCGTTTAAAAATCTATGTTGGAATTGGTGCAAATGTAAAACAACGCGGATAAATCAACTAATTTTAGGCGTGTATTTTTTTAACAATTTGAAAAAGAAAAGAGTTCAGAGAGGCATAAAAATCTGTATTTTGAAGCATCGGTTTGGTTCGTAAAGATCTTTTTTCGCAAACAAAGTCAAAAAACAAAAAGTTCGGATCTCTCATAAACGCCGTACATACCGTATGCAAAAAGTGAGCTGATTCGGATGTATTTTTATGAAATTTGCTTGTTTTAACGCTGTTGATCTTCATGCCAGGCAGAAAAACCATTTTTTTTCCAAACAATTTCATTTCGACGCAATTTTTCCCAAAAAATGACCGTCATCATTTCAAAGTGGAAACCTCCGCCGTTCATTTGCCCGCGAAGTTCGTCCAGGTCGAACCCGGTCCGTGACGGCAAAGCGACAAACGGAGACAAAAGCCTTTCACAGTTTCCGTGTCTTTCTATTTTTGCATCCAACCAACTTCCGCCTACATGCCCACCCCTTCGCACAAAAACAGTTTTTTTTCCGGTCCGATCGCGGTGCCGATCGTCGTAGCCTTTTTGATCATCTTCGCTCTCGAATCACGGGCACAGGCTTGGACTTTTTACCGCACCGACAACAGTGGTCTGCCCTTCAACACCGTGAACGCCCTGCAGGTGGATCCACAGGACAACCTCTGGATCGGCACCGAATACGGCTTGGCTCGATTGTCGGCCAACGGTGCCTGGACGATTTGGCAGACATTCAATTCCGGCATTCCGGGCGACGCGGTCAGGAGCCTGCACTGGGATCCGCCCACCGGAGGGATCTGGGTCGGCACCTACCAGAACGGCGTGGCCCTGTTCGACGGCAACAACTCTTGGACCTACTACAACACGGCCAACAGCGGTCTGAGCGACGATTATGTGCGCAGCATCGCTTTGGACAGCCAGGGCGGGACCTGGTTCGGCACCGCGGGCGGCCTGTGCCGCTTCCAGAACGGCGCTTGGAACGTCTGGACACAGCAGAACACCCCAGTGATGCGTTCGAGCAACATTTCGGCGTTGGGCGTGGATTCTACGGGCACGATTTGGATCGGCACTATCAACGGTGGGCTTTCACATTTCTCCAACGGCACGATGGGCACCTATTACAATGGCAACAGTCTGCTGACCGACAACACCATCCTCGATCTGGATTTCGATGCGGCCGACAATCTGTGGCTGGCCACGCCCACCGGCGGCATCAACATCCGCCAAACGGACGGCTCGTGGTCCCGGTTGACCACGATGAACGCCGGGCTGCCGACCAACAGTTACTACAGCGTCTGTCTGCGGGAAAACCAACCCTTCTTGGGAGCGCAATATCACGGTCTGATATGGGAAAACGACGGCTCGTTCGTCCACTACGATGCGGCCAACTCCCCTTTGCCGGAGAACGCGCTGCTCTGCCTGGCCGACGACGCGGCGGGCAGGATATGGATCGGGACCTACAATTCGGGGCTGGTTTCCTTTTCGCCGGATTCGGTGCAGACCGGGCTTGTCCATGAACCTGCACCGGAGGAGCAACCCGTATTCTGGGCGCCCGCCACGGGAGCCCTGCGTTTTTCCGCCACGGAGGACCACCGCTACGAAGTGTTCGACGCAACCGGCGCACTGGTACAGATCGGACTGTTGGCCGCGGGCGAAAAGTGGATCCATTTGCCGGCCTCGGCGACCGGGGCATTGGTCCTTCGGGCCGTTTCGACGGCCACGGGCCGACCCTTCGTGCGAAAATTCCTGAGGGAATAAGCCGCAAGCCGCCAGAGAAGCCTTACCTTTACAGTTTTTCGGACAGGAACGGTTTTGTCCGCCACGCAACTTTTTTGATGAGGCTTCTTTTCAACATCTCCAAACACCCGACCCTCGGGTTTCTGCCCTCCGCCTATGCCGTCCAGACCGACGAAAACGGTCAGATGGGCTATGCCACGGCAAAAGTGTACGCACACACGCTCGAAAGCCATTCCATCGCACCGGACGATGTCTCCAAGCATCTTTTCGCCGTGGTGGAAGCCTGTTCGGAGGAAAGTTTGGAAAATCGGCTCAACGCCAAGAGCAAACGCAAAAAACCGCTCGCCAAGCTGCTGGAGGACGGGGATGTGAAAACCGAGGCGATCGCTTTTTTGGAGCGGCAACTGGACGCTTTTCTGCGCACTTTGAAAGAAAACGGGCTCCCGTTGGGGCTCGAGGTTTTCCGCAAAACATACGTGCCGCCCCAATTGCTGCATTTTGCCGACGAGGCCCCTCAACCCCAGTTTTTTTTCAACAAAACCCCGGAGGGCATCCGCTACCAGCTCCGTTTCCAAGAAAAAGGACGCTCGCACCGCGTATCCGAGCGGTTTTCCGAGGTGCTGTCCAATTCGCCGGCCTGGGTGGTCTTCGAGCGTGGCGTGCACCACCTGCCCGACTTGAACGGCAAAATGATCGTGCCTTTCCAAAAGCAGGACGAATTGTTCGTGGCCGAGCGTTTTGCCAACGATTATTTCAAGAAATTCATCGTCCGGGTGGCCGCCAAGGCGGAGATCGAAGCCGAGGGATTCGATATGGTACACCGCGAGAGGATCGAACGGGCCGAGGTCGAACTCGCGGAATTGCCCTTTCGGGACTGCTGCGGACTGAAACTGTCTTTTTTTTACGGAAAAGAAAAATTCGATTTCGACCGCAAGCCCTATTCCCGGACCCGCTTGGTTTTGGGCGAAAACGGCGAGGTGGCCATCGAACAGGCAAAAAGGGACCTCGGTGCCGAACAGCGATGGGCGGAAATCCTGCTCGGACAAGGCCTTGTCCTTGGCGAGGAAGGCTTGTTCGCGCCGCCAGGCATCGTCGATATCCTGGACCTGGCCGTTTGGCTCACAGAGCAAAAGCCCCTCATCGAATCGCTGGGGCTGTCGGTGTCCGAGCCGATGCTCGGCGAAAAGAGGATCTGCCTCGACCTGGCCGAGCAGCAGCTCGAATGGCACCAGGAAGGCGACTGGTTCGACATCCGCGGCACGGTCCGCATCGGCGACCGGACGGTGCCTTTCGTGCAACTGGCGCCCTACATCCGTTCGGGCGACCGTTTGTTTCCGCTCGGCGACGGACGCTTTGCCGTGATCCCATCGGAATGGATGGAGCGTTTCGGGCCTTTTTTCCAATTGGCCGACACTGGGACCGGGCAGGCCCGGATCGCCAAAAGCCAGTACACCCTCTTAGAGGACCTGCCGCTGCCCCGTGTCCCGGCCCGCGCGGAAAAACACTTTTCTCCTCCAGCAGACCTGAACGCCACCCTGCGCCCCTATCAAGAAGAAGGCCTCCGCTGGCTGTTCGGGCTCTATGCCGACGGTTTGGGCGGTTGCTTGGCCGACGACATGGGGCTGGGCAAAACTTTGCAGACCATCGGCATGCTGCTGGTCGCGCAACGGGAAAAAAACCTTCGGGAAGCTCCCGCTCCCGAGTCGCCCGCCCACTCCGCCCCCCAGTTAGCCCTTTTCGGCGGCTCCGCGATTGGCGGCCAACGGCCCTTGCAGGCCCTCGTCGTGCTGCCCGCCTCTCTGGTGTTCAATTGGAGGAGCGAGCTCGGGCGTTTTGCCCCCAATCTTACTTATTGCGTACACACGGGATCCAAAAGGGCGCGCTCGGAGGGTCTGCTGCGCAACTTCGACGTGGTGCTGACCACTTACCACACATTGCTCAAGGACAGTTTTTTTCTGCAAAAATTGGATTTCGAATATGTGGTATTGGACGAGGCCCAACAGATCAAGAACAAAGACTCCAAACTTTTTGCGGCGGTGAACGAATTGCGCGCCCGCAACAAACTCTCGCTCAGCGGCACACCGATCGAAAACTCTCTGTCGGAACTTTGGGCGCAAATGGAGTTCGTCAACCCGGGCCTGCTGGGCACCTATCACCATTTCAAGCGGCACTACCAGATGCCGATCGAAAAGCAGCGCGACGCCGAACGCACGGAATCCCTGCGGCGGCTGATCGCCCCGTTCCTGTTGCGCCGCTCTAAATCGGCCGTGGAGAAAGACCTGCCCGAGCTCACGCGCCAAGTGTATTATTCGGAAATGGCCGAGGAGCAGCGCAAGCGCTACGAAAGGGAAAAGTCCATGGTTCGGAATTACATCCTCGAACATTACAGCTCCGGAGACGGGCAGTTCCGGATCCAAGTACTGAGCGCCCTGACGCGGCTGCGGCAACTGGCAAACCACCCGGCGCTGCTCAAGGGGCATCCGGCGTTCGATGCCGTGGGCGGAGATGCCGAAGAAATGGAGCCATCCGGCGAAATCGGCAGCGGCAAATTCGACGACATCGTCCACCACTTGGACGTGATCCGCCGGTCCGGCCAAAAAGCCCTGCTTTTTTCACAGTTCGTGGGTCAATTGGAACTCTACGGGGAATGGCTGCGGGAGCAGGGAATCCCCTTTGTGATGCTGACTGGCAGCACGCCGACCGACAAGCGGGAGGCGGCGGTCCGGGCATTCGAGCAAGATCCTGACATGGCTTTTTTCCTGATTTCGATCAAAGCGGGCGGCAGCGGGCTCAACCTCACGGCGGCCGACTATGTACTGTTGGCCGATCCGTGGTGGAACCCGGCAGTGGAAGAACAGGCCATTGCCAGGGCCCACCGCATCGGTCAGACCAAAAAGGTAGTGGCGATCAAGTTCATCGCCAAAGACAGCATCGAAGAGAAAATACTGATCCTGCAGGACAAAAAAAGGCAGATCGCCGCTGATTTCGTGGATCAGCAAGGCAATCTGCCCGTTGAAAAAGAAGACCTCGAGTTCTTGGTGAGCTGATAACCGACCGACGACGGCCCCGAACGATCAATAATCGTTGTCGTCGTCGAAATCGTCGGCGCTGTCCTCGTCGTCGAATCCTTCCAGATCGGAAAAATCGTCGTCGTCGCCAGAATCGTATTCATCGTCGTCGGTGCTGCCCCCGAGAAACTCGCTGAACTCTTCGTCGTAGAAGGCGTCCTCGTCCTCTTCTTCATCATCGTCGTCGAAATCGTCGTCGTCGAAGTTCTCGTCGTCGTCGAACTCGTCCTCGTCTTTGGCATTGGTCGCCAAGGGGGCCCAAGGCATACGGTTGCCGTCGGCGGTTCCGATGAGTTCTTCGAGCATTTCCGTAGAGATGGTTGACTGGGGCATGTCGGGGATGTTTTTTGAGATGTTCAGGAATAGATGCCGGTAAAGCGGCGCAAAAATATGCAGGGAAGCAAAACCGCAAAACCGCAGAGCGATTTTTTTTCTGCAAAAATCGGATCAGTCTTCGAATTTGATCGCAGAACAGTTTTTTCGGTACAAATGGTCGCGCAAGATGATCCCGATCGCCTGGACATTTGTCTTGGCTTTTCCGATGACCTGGCCGGCATCCGGGTGTCTTTTGCCGAGCACTTCGTTGTCCATCACCACGATTTTTTCGTCGCCTTCCCAGTGATAATAAAAGCCGTCCACCACGATGACGTGCAATCCACTGATGTATTTGAAGGCGAAGGTGTGAATCTTGTTGGCGAACGCGGTGCCGGTGGGAAACTCTATCTGGGCCAAAAAGGCCGATTCGTCGGCTTGGCTCCTGTACAATTGACAGGGGCACTCGGCGCGGTTGATCCGATCGCGCACCTGTATGAAATGCGCCCTGAAAATTTTGTAACGCCCATCGATCCGTTTGAAAAAATAAGTGGCCGTCTCGTCGCCGATGATGTAAACCTGCCCGAAGCGCTTGGCCTCGTAGGAGGCTTTGAAAGAGCAGTAGCCGATGTTTTCGGTCCCATATACCTCGAGGATCTCGTTGATGCGGTATTCCAGCTCCAACCCGGGCGTGGTGGCGAGCATATTGAACAGGTTTTCCAGATCGGAGTACTTATCGGCCTTGATTTCCACCCGCTCTTCGATGTTGATCCTGATTCGATCAGTTTCGTAGGACTTGTCGAAAAACTGCAAAGGGGAAAAGACATCTTTGGTTTTCGGGATCTCTTGGTACGCCTTGACGAAATCGTAGAGCGTGGTCCTGACCTCGGCCGCATAATCCTTCCCCGTGTTGGCGGGCGGTTGCTGGGCAAAAAGAGATCCGAAAGCGGTGGCGACCATTGCGGCTATCGTGAAAATGGACAAAAATCTCATGGACAAGGTAAGTTTAATGATCAAAAAATTCGTGCTCATCGGTGGCTTCCATGGAGCAATTTCCACAGCATCTCGACCATCAGTTCTCCGTCCTCGGTGCTGTCGCTGCCCAAACCTTTGGATTTGAGATCGTATTCGCGCAGGACAGCGATGGCCTGTTCGGTCTGCCGCAGGTCGTAATGCTTCAAGGCAGTTTTGTACTCCCGGAGCTTCCAGGTCAATCGCTGCCAACCGGACTGCAGATCGGCCGGCTTGGGATCGGGGACAAACAGTCCGATGACCATTTCCCGATCGGCCGCCTGTCGAAAAAACTGGGCCACATACAGCGTAGTGAAGAAGGAAGACAGCGAACCGATGACTTTGACCAAAGGATTCTCCTTGGGGTTGGCGGCGAAGTACTTCCCGATGCGGACGGCCTTGCCAGCGTTTTTTTCCGCGAGGGCCGACTGCAGTTCAAAGACATTGAACTCCTTGCTCATGCCGATGTTGTCGGCCACCGCTTTTTTGGTGACGACGGCCCCGGCCGGAAGGTTGAGCAGCAACTTGTCGAGTTCGTTGCCGATCTTCGACAGGTCGGTGCCCAGATACTCGGCGAGCAGTTGGCCGGCCTCGGGTTCCATCTGTCGGCCACGGGCTTTCAGATAATCGGCGATCCAAGCGGGCACTTGGTTGTCGTACAGCTTTTTGGACTCGAAAACCACCCCTTTTTCGGCGATGGTCTTGGCGGTTTTTTTCCGGCCGTCCACTTTTCCGTGCTTGTGGCAGACCACCAAAACGGTGGAAGGCACCGGTTTTTGGAAGTATTTGTCGAGCGCGTCGAGGTCTTTCATTTGCTGGGCCTCTTTGAGGACCACCACTTGGCGTTCGGCCATCACCGGGTAGCGCCTCGCCGTGTCGGCGATCTGGTTGGCGTCCGCGTCCTTGCCGTAAAAAATGGTCAGGTTGAAGGATTTCTCGGATTCGTCGAGCGCCAGTTCGACCAACTGGTCGGCAATGCGGTCGATGTAAAAGGATTCCTCCCCGTGCAGCAGATAAACCGGGGAAAAATCCTTTTTTTTGAGCCTTCCCATAATTTCTTCGAAGCCCAACGTCGCCATTGACCGTTATGAAACCTGTTTCAAAGGATGTTTTTCGATACAAAGAAAAGGCAAAACCGCTCAACTTGGAAGGACGGCCCACACTTTTGTGCCGGATCCGCCGAAAACGGGTGCCCTGGACGCCCGAGGAAATGGTCCGGCAAAGCGTCCTTTGGTATCTGATCGAGAGCGCCGGCTACCCGCCCAGCCTGATCGCCGTGGAGAAAAAAGTGGACATCAACGGCATGCCCAAACGGTTCGACATCTTGGTGCACGACCGTTCGGGAAGACCTTTCATGCTCGTGGAGTGCAAGGCCGATTTCGTCGCCGTGCGCCAAGCCGTTTTCGACCAGGCGGCCCGATACAACCGCATCCTCGGCGCCCCCTACCTGCTGCTCACCAACGGACTGGAAACCTTCTGCTGTGCGGTGGACGCCGAACCGCTCGGTTATGTTTTTTTGGACGACCTGCCGCCCCTGCCCGCCTGATCGTTTGCACCGTTGGAAACGGCCGTTTATATTTGCTTTCAAATACGCTTTTTTACCAACCCTCTCTTTTCTTTTTTTCTCTTTTCCCATGAAAAAATACTTGCTCATCGCGCTCGGCGCCGGACTGCTGGGCGCCGGCATCTATGCCTACTACCTGTACAACAAACCCAACCGCGACGTGGCCGCAGCCGCTCCGGATGTGACCGTCACGGCATCCGAACTGTTCGACGCCTTCGTGCAGGACACCGCCACGGCCAACCACCGCTTCAACGACAAAGTGCTGCAGATCACAGGCGAGGTGCTCAGCGCCGATACCAGCGACCGCCGGATGAACATCGTCTTCAAGACCAATGTCGAGGACGGGACCGTTTCCTGCCAGCTCAATCCAGAGGCGACCGCCGAGGCCGGACACATCGAGGCAGGCGCCAAAGTCACCGTCAAGGGCGAATGCGACGGTTTCATGCCCGACATGCTCGGCATGGGCGGCGGCGAGGTCTCCATCACGCGCGCCGTGCTGGTGAAGTGATCCGATTTCCCGTCCACGGGCCAAGGGCCCGGCGCCCCGATCGTTTGTTTCGGGCCGCCGGGTCTTTTTTTTGATATCTTTGCCCGAGAAAAATACGCTCCATGTCCACTCCAGAGCACGATACCATCGGCGAAGTCAAGAACATTTTTTCCGCATACCTCGAAAAAAACGGGCTGCGCAAAACCCCCGAACGCTTCGCCATCTTGGAAGAGATCTACGGCCGCAACGACCATTTCGACGCGGAGCAGCTTTTCGTGCACATGAAAAAGCAGAACTACCGCGTCAGCCGCGCAACGGTGTACAATACCCTCGAACTGCTGGTGGCCTGCGATCTGGTCAAAAAACACCAGTTTGGGAAAAATCTGGCCCAGTTCGAGAAATCCCACGGCTACAAACAGCACGACCACGCGATCTGTCTGGACACCGGAGAAGTGATCGAATTCTGCGACCCGCGCGTCCAACAGATCAAAGACCTGGTGCGCGAACTGCTCGATTTCGAGGTGACCCACCACTCGCTCACCCTTTTTGGGTACCGCCGGAAAAAAGAGGGGAAAAACTGAACGCCGGACCCGGAATTTTTTTGAAATACTAAGCCCAAAATTGTCATTGGGAAAAATCTTTAATCGCGGCCACTAGAGATTGCCAGTTGTAAAAACTTGAAATACAGCCTATAAAGCACCGTGAAGCTCCTCGAAAATCAAAGATCGACCTGTAAGGAATTCTTACGGCCCAGCCGGCCTTCGAGAAAATCCCGTCAGCGCGGCTTTTGGTAGCGGGCCTGAGCGAAAAACC
>JBEIJQ010000048.1:0-19892 GCA_040380145.1 Lewinellaceae bacterium
AAAAAATCCTGTAAATCCTGTAAATCCTGATGCTGACAATCAACCCAAGTGTCTCACTGGGAGGCGAGGCGGAAGCCCAAGTAGCTGCCGCGTTTGTCAAGGGAGAAGTTGCCGCGATTGGATACCCAGCAATACGGCCGATAGCAATCCCAGCCACCGCCGCGGCCTATCCGCCGGGATCCTGATCCCGCACCTGAGGGATTCGTCTGGCTGCCCGATGGGTAATCTCCATACCAATCTTGGCACCACTCCCACACATTCCCCGTCATATCGTACAGGCCCAGCTCGTTGGCTTTTTTCCCTTTGGCCGAGTGTGTACGGCCTCCCGCATTGCCGTCGTACCAACCCACTTCATCAATGTTGTTGCCGCCGCTGAATTTGCTGCCTCGGCTGCTGTTACCTCCCCGAGCGGCAAACTCCCATTCCGCTTCCGTCGGCAAGCGATAGCGCTTGCCCGTCAATCCGTTCAGTTTTTGGATGAACTGTTGCGCATCGTCCCAGCTCACTTGCTCTACCGGGCAATCGTCGCAGCCCCCAAAATTGCTCGGGTTGCTGCCCATCACCGCACGCCAAAGGGCCTGTGTCACCTCTGTCTCTCCGATGCTATAACTCGACAAGGTCACTTGATGAGAGGGTTTTTCGTCGACCTCGCAATCCCCGCCCTGCTCACCCGTGCAGCCCATCGTAAAAGTGCCGCCGGCAACCCGTATCATTTTGAAGGATATGCCGTTCACCGATTCGGTATTATTTCCTGATATGGAAGAAATAATCCAGCCGATCCCTATTGCGATCATCAGCAACGCTCCCCCGATCCTGAGCCAGCGCGGGCTGTTTTGTTTGCTTTTTGGGGGAACCGAAGAACCCTGCCACTCCGTCGCCTGTTGAGTCGCTTGCTCCGCCGCCTGCGTTTTCTCCACTGCCGGCAGGTGCGCAACAGCCGGTACCGGTGCAGGTGGTACGGATGCATGCCCGCCAGTTTTCAGTGCCTCGGCCAATTCGGCCATGCCTGCGAAACGATCCGCGCTGCGCACCGCCATGGCTTTCACCACCACATCCGACAGCGCTGGCGGAATGTTCGGGTCGAGGTCTCGGGGACTGGCCATTTCCTCTTCGAAGCGGCTGGGGCTGGCCGGTGGCGTTTGTCCCGTCAGCAGGCGATATAGCACAGCGCCCAGCGCGTAGATATCGGTGGCGGGGCCGTGCTTGCCCGTGGCGTTGTACTGTTCGGGCGGCGCGTAACCCGGCGTCAGGATCACCGAGTGCACCGCCGTGCGGTCGGAGATAAAGGCCCGCGCCGCCCCGAAATCCAGCACCACCGGCTCGCCGTTGGGCTGGCGGATGATGTTGGCCGGCTTCAGGTCGCGGTGCAGCACGTTCCGGGCGTGCACGGGGGCCAGCGAAAGCGCCACCTTGCGCACCAATTCTGCCGCCGCGGCCGGCGCCATCCGCTCCTGGGGCAAGCGATGCAGATGCTGGGCCAGCGTTTCGCCCTCGATGAAGTCCATCGCATAATAGACCGTGTTGTTTTCGCGGAAAAAATCGATCACGTTCACGATCCCCGGCAGGTTGCCGAACTGCGCCAGCAACTTCGCCTCTTCGAAAAAACGGTCCTTGTAGGTTTCGTAATCCCCCTGCCCCATGGACTGGATCGTCACGCTGTTGCCATCCGCCGAGCGGGTGCACTTGCCGTCCATGAAAAACTCCTTCACCACCACCGTGCGCCCCAGCGAAGTCTGTGTGGCCTTGTAGGTGATCCCGAAGCCACCTTGGCCCAAAAGAGTGTCCACGCGGTATTTGCCGTTTTCCAACAGGGTGCCGATCGGCAGGGTGTGCGATTGTTGCATGGAATATGGAATTTTTGCAAAAATAATTTTTTGTTTGGGAAAATTACATTTCCCAGGGGCGATGGTACGGCGGTGTTCTTTTTGTCTAGACTATCTTTCGTGAGATGGCTATGCTTTTGTTTATTTTGTTGATTTCTATACCCCTTCTGGCCGAGAGAAAACCATCCTCTTTGTATAGCCATTTGTAAAAAAAACACCGCCGCTTAAATCCCCCCACCCTCCTGCCGACAAAACAAGCAGCCCCGACATTCCCATTGCCCCATCCCGCACAAAAAAGCAAATTTTCGCACGCTTCTAAAACCCAATGGCCTCTATGGGCTTACTTTTACGGACCAACATCCAACGATCCGATATGCCCGAAAAAAGATCCGTTCTGCTGCTGCAAATTCTGGGGGTCGCCCTGTTCGGGGGCCGGGCCTGGCAGGCTTGGTTTTATCAGCTCCCTTTGGAGGAAGTCCTTTGGGACGAACGCTTGGCCGCCGGCCCCGTCCGCTGGTTGACGGGCATGGACTGGGAGGCCTACACGGCTTCGGAACTGTCCATGCACCTGGAGGACAGGCTTTGCACGGCCGCGGGTTATTGGTGGGCCCTGTGCGCCGTGGCCTGCCTATTGGTGGCCCGGTGGCCAAAAGCGGTGCGGCCCGTGTTGTGGGCCGGGGCAGCCTCGCTTTTGGTGCTGGCGGTGCTGTACGGCAAAGAGGATTTTTGGCGGCCCGCCCAATCGGCCGAGTACGCGATGCAGCTGTGCCTACCCGTTCTGATCGGCATGGCGGCCACGGGCGGTTTGAGCGTGCGCTGGATCCGCCTCGCAGCGGTCGCCACAGCCGTGACCTTCGCCGCCCACGGGGTATATGCGGTGGGCCTTTATCCGCGCCCCGGCCACTGGATCCAATGGTGCCTAAATGTGTTCTCTATGAGCGAATACAGCGCCGGAACGGCCTTGTTCGCCGCCGGGATCTTGGATTTTGCCGCCGCCGCGGCCCTGGTTTTCTTTGTGGTGCGACCGCCCTCCTCGCCCGCCCAGCGGTGGGCCTTGCGGGCCACTTTGGCCTATTGCACGGTCTGGGGACTGCTCACCGCCTTGGCGCGGTTGGCAGGGCCGGCGGAATACATCGCCGTCAGCGGCTGGGAGAGTTATTGGCGCCAAAACCTGCACGAAACACTCGTCCGATTGGTGCACGGGGGGCTGCCCGCTATATGGTGGTGGGCAGAGCGGCACGCGCGCCCATCATGAGGTGTTCAATTGCACACGCGCCACACCAGCACCAGCCCGAAAACGATCAGCCCCACGCCAGCCGCGCGGCGCAGATGGAGCAGATGAACCGGGGTGATATAGCGGCGTATTTTTTTGGCCAGATATACCTTGAGGATGTCCGTAGAGGCAATGGTTCCCATCAGCGCGGTGTACAGGACGAGCGAACCGATGGGCGTGCGCCCGGTTTCCAAGCCTTCGGTGGCCAAACTGAGCCAGAAAAACACCGGAAAGGGATTGAGGGTGTTGATCAAAAAACCGCGGAAGAACAGTCCCGCCAAGGTGCGGTGGGCGATGGGCCGCCCCGAAGACCAGTCCGTATCCGGCCGGGTCCACAACATGCCCGCCCCGAAGCCGACCAGCAAAATACCGCCCGAAGTGCCGCTCACCAGTTTGAAATGGGGCCAATCGGCCACGGCCGTCATGCCCGCGTAGGTGAGCCCCAACAGCAACAGATCGCTCGCCCATTGTCCCGCCGCAAAGGCAGTGCCCGCCCGCAGCCCCCGCTCCACGCCGAGGGTGACCAGCGAAATAAAGATCGGTCCGGCCAAAACGCCCAGCATCAATCCCAACGAAACGCCCTTGACCACCTGTTCCATGTGTCGCGCAAATATACGCAAGCCCCCATCCAAAATCCCGGCTTTCGCCTGCAGCTCAAACTTTTGGGAAATTTCTTTTTTTCTAAAAAAATTTGATTTGCAGTAAAATAAAATAAAATTTCCCCCTTTTTTCTCTGCTCGCGATTCTTCTGGGGGAACCTGTCCCTGGATCGGAGCGTTTTCGCAGGCCCCCAAATCTCAACTTTTCGCCGAGATGAAGACCAAAAAATTGTATGTGCTGATAGGTCCCCCCGCCATCGGCAAATCCACTTGGATCGCCGACCATTTATCGGCAATGGATCCCTTTGTGGTCAACCGGGACGCGATCATCGAAAGGGTCGCCCACGGAATGGGCTGGATCTACGACGATCTGTTCGCAGCGCCCCCTCCCACCGCAACGGTCGGGGAAACGCATCCCCGATATGGCGAAGTCGTGGAGGACGGATCCAAATTGGTGTACGAACAAGTTCTCCGGGCCAACCAAGAGGTGCACCGGCAATTCACGGGAAGGGCTTATGCCGCCAACGGCCGGGCGTGTATCGTGTTCGACCTGACGCACATGAACCGCCGTTCGAGATTGTCCACGCTGGGCTTCATCCAAGCGCCGGACGAATACCGCAAAATCGCCGTGGTGTTCGAATTTTTGGGAAAAGAAAATGTGGTGAGGGCCTCCGCCAGACGGCGGGAAATCGAGAACGGGGGCGAAAAAACCATCGGCGACGAGGTGTTCGACAAAATGTTCTCGCTTTGGATGGATGTGGCCGACAACGAAGGTTTCGACGAGATCATCCGCGTGGACAACATCCCGTTCCTGGAGGAACTCTTGAAAACCCCGGCGGTTCCCAAGAGCTGAAAACCGTTCTTTTTTTCTCCCAAAACCAAAATACGAGGCATCCGAAAGATCGAATGGACAAAGCGGGTTAATTTTGCCGTGCCCGTTCAAGCGGGCCCCAAAACCGATCCCATGCATCCGTTGTCCATCGCCGAAACCTTTTTCAGCCTTCAGGGAGAAGGCCGAACCGTCGGCGTGCCCGCTTTTTTCGTTCGGCTGGCCGGCTGCAACCTGATGTGTGGCGGCGCGGGCACGGAAAAGGACGGGCTCTTGCACGACGGGGCCACTTGGCGCTGCGACACCATCGAGGTATGGCTCAAAGGCCGGGCGGTGCCGCACGGCGAACTGATCGAAGACCTCGATCGAAGGCTCGGTTTTTTGCAGCGGCTGTCGGCCGGCGCCCATCTCGTGGTCACCGGCGGCGAACCGCTGCTCCAGCAGGAGCGGATCGTGGATTTTTTGGAATTTTTGGAAAAAAACCACGGGATCCGTCCGGTCGTGGAGGTGGAAACCAACGCCACGGTGCTCCCCTCGGCCGCTTTGGATGCGCGCGTCCATTTCTGGAACACCTCGCCCAAATTGTCCAACTCAGGCATGTCCGACGCGGCGCGCCGCAAGCCGGCGGTGCTGCGATGGTTCGCGGCGAATCCCCGCACGATGTCGAAATTCGTCGTTTCGGGCCCCGACGACTGGGAGGAGATCCGGCGCGATTTCCTGGAAACCGGGCTGGTGGATCCCCGCCATATCGTGCTGATGCCCGCCGTGGACCGCCGTTCGGACATTCCCGGGGCCTACCTGTCGGTGGCAGAAATCTGCATCCGCGAGGGCATGCGGATGGGCGTGCGCCTGCACGTGGAGATCTGGGACCGGCTGACCGGCGTTTGAGGGCGGATGGATATCAGCGTTTGCCCGTCACCGCGACCTTGATCGGACGGCCTTTGATCTTGGTGCCCGTCATTCCTTTGAGCACCTGGGCGACCTTGCTCTGCGGAACGTCCACATACGTGAGGTTCTGATCGATCGAGATGTGCCCGATTTCGTGGCCCGCAATGCCCGTCTCGCCGGCCATGGCGCCCACGATGTGCGAAGGGGTCACTTTTTCGTGACGGCCGATGTTGATCACCAGCCGGACCATGTCCTCGTCGCCGGTACGCGCCTCGCCGGGGAAACGCGACGGGCCCGAAGATCTTTCCCGGGTTTCGCGCTCCGGTCTTTCAAAGCGGCCTTCGTAGGAACCCGAATCCTCGCGCACCGGTTTTTTGCGGTCTTTTTTCCCGAAGGGATACAGGTTCAGGTCTTCGTTGGAAAAGGAGTTTTCCCAATGGCCGTAGTGCATTTTCACCAGAGCGGCCACGATCTGTCCGGCGCCCAGTCCGGTGACGCGCAATTGAGAGATCAGATCGTCGTACATTTCGAGCCCACCGGCGTTGGCCACTTCGGCCACTTGGTCGGCGAAGCGCTTCAAACGGGCCTGCATCACTTCCTGGTAGGTCGGCACGAGGCCTTTTTCGATGGGCGCCTTGATGTAGTTCGAGATGTTGCGCAACTTGCCGAACTCGCGTGGGCCGGTCACGAACGCCAGGGCCCAGCCCGAGCGGCCGGCGCGGCCGGTGCGGCCGATCCGGTGGACATAGTACTCGGTGTCCATCGGCAGGTCGTAGTTGAAGACCGCGTCCACATTTTCCACATCGATACCGCGGGCCGCCACATCGGTGGCCACGAGCATGTTGATCTGTCCGTTGCGGAAACGGGCCATCACGCTGGAGCGCACTTGTTGGCGCATGTCGCCGTGGAGGCCTTCGGCGGAATAGCCGCGGGCGTGCAGTTCCTCCACCACCTCGTCCACCTTGGCTTTTTGGTTGCAGAAAACGAGGCACAGCTTCAGGCCGTGGAAATCCACCAAGCGGCACATCGCCTCGAGTTTGCCGTATTGGACGACCTCGAAGTAGGCCTGGCGGATGTTGACGTTGGTGAGTTCCTCGCGGGTGACCTTGACTATCCGGGGCTTGCGCTGGAAACGGTTGGTGAGGGCGAGGATCTCGCGCGACATGGTGGCCGAAAACAGCACGGTCTGGCGCTCTTCGGGCGCGCGGCCGAGGATGTTCTCCATGTCCTCGCGGAAGCCCATGTTCAGCATTTCGTCGGCTTCGTCCAAGACGGCCATGTGCAAGTTTTCGAGCAACAACTTGCCCCGCTCGAGGTGATCGATGATGCGCCCGGGAGTCCCCACGACCACGTTGGCGTCGCGCAGGGCGCGGAACTGCCGCTCGTAGGAATCTCCACCGAAAATGGTGGCGATGCGCACGAAAGGCTTGTGGGCGGCGATGCGGCGCAGCTCGTCGGAAACTTGCACGGCCAGTTCGCGCGTGGGGCACATCACGAGGGCCTGCACCGCTTGCAGTGAGGGATCGAGGGCCTCCACGAGGGGGATGCCGAAAGCGGCGGTCTTGCCGGTGCCCGTTTGGGCTTGGCCGATCACGTCGGAACCCTCCAGCAGGTAGGGAATCGCCTCGGCTTGGATGGGAGAGGGCGTCACGAAGCCCATATCGGCCACGGCGCGTTTGGTTTCCTCCGAAATGGGGAAATCAGTGAACAACTTGTTGGACATAAAAAAACCCGATTTTTTCTGATTTTGAAAAAAAAATAAAAAATGACACCTCGGAAAGCACTGCCCGACCGCGAAAAGGAAAACCGGGAGAAACTGTCGTCTTGTGCTAACAATAACGTCGCGGCGGGGGAAATTTTGACAAAAGACTTCGTCGGCTCTTTGTTTTGAACGACTTATGGACCCTGCCCAAAAGGGTGCTTCCGAAAATTTGCGCTAGCGCAACGGTTTTGTGCCGCAAAGGTACGCAAAAAATGCTTTTCAAGAGCCTTTTTTCCAAAAAAGGACTTGAAAAGCGGCAAAAGGGAGTCCGGAGCGAGGTCCGTAAAGGGGTCAGCGCCGACGGCAACTTTCCGAAAAATAGTCCCGGAACTCCGCGCAAAGACTGTCGGGCGCGACCCGTTCGTCCTCCAAAAGACTTTTGTTGATCTTGGTGGAAAGCAGGGAAAGCAGCACGGAATCGGGGCTCGGCAGGCGCGCTTCCTCAACGAACCGTTGGATGAGCAGGTCCCTTTCCGCCTGCCGCTCCGGGGGCGATTTTCCAGTAGAATGCCAGTTGTACGCCTGTCCTTGGTCGAAAACGAAGAAAATGCCGATGGCCGCAACGGCCATCATGGTGCCGATCAGCGTTTTTTTGAAAAACAGTCCGACCACGAGGGAAACTGCCAACAAGACGATCACACCCGCGTTGAGCAAATGCCGGTTTTTCCGGAAATATTCGTCGAAATCTTTTTTGCGGGACATCCCGCCGTTGGAGCCATTCGTCGCGGCGGTATCAGCGGCAGGCTGCTCTTCAAGGACGACCGTGCCCCCTACTGGATCCTCGGCGGGCAGCGGCTTCGGCTCCTCGAACCAAGCGGGAAAATTCGGGGCAAGGACATCCGTCAGGAACGTTTTTTCGGCCTCCCGGTGCCGGGTGAAGAACAGCACGGCCACGAGAAAGGGCAAAACCATCCAGCGGCGGACGGCGGTCTCCGCGCTGTAAAGCCAGATTCCCGAGATCGGGACGGTGATCCAGAGTATTCGGACAATGGAATTGCCGTCGTACAGATCATCCATGTACGGGATGTCGGCACTGTTGAAAAAGCAGCGCAACAGCCACCAATAGGAAGTGAGGGTCAGGTATATCCAATCCCAGATCCGGATGAGGTTGATGGTCGGCAGACCATTGGCCAAGGCCACGACGTTGAAAAAAAGGATGAACACCGCCGGGGTGATGATGAAGGCCGTAAAGGTGCCCACGACGGCGCGGGAAAGGAATATGGCGCGGTTGACCCCCTGTACCTCCAAGTTGTTGTTGAGCCGCTGGAGCAGATACAACAGGAGCAAAAAAGCAATGATCCACAGCAGATATTGCTGGGCAAACTGCAGGGGATTCTCGAGCAGTTCCTTCAGCAGCCCTCCCCAATCGCCATTTCCCTGGGGAGGCGGGGCCGGGGGATCTACCTTGAGGAAAAGCCAGCGCATAGCGGATCGGGATCAGAGTGCATCCGCATCCTGCTTGTACAGGACGGACAAAACGGTCTGCCCCACGGCCTGCAAGGTGCTTTTGGAGATGATCGACAGGTTGTCGGCCTGGGTGTGCCAGTGGCTGCCGAAGGTTTGGCCGGTGCTCGGATCTGCGACGTTGATGAGGTCGATCGTCGGAATGTTGATGATCGAATTCACGAACAAGTGGTCGTCGATGAGTTCGGGGCCGACCTGGTTGACGAAGAAATTGCCGTAACCGGCCTGCTGGGCCTCCTGCCAAACCTTGCGGACGAGCACGGGATTGTATCGCAGGGAGTTTCCCTCTTGGGGAAAACGGGCGTTTTGGGCGCCGACCATGTCGAGCAGGATGCCCCACATGGCCCGGTAGCCGGGACGGTGCGGATTTTTGGCCCAGTACTGCGAACCGAGACACCAGGTTTTGTCGATGTCTCCGGGAACCTTGGGGGCATTGGTGTTGTCGCCGTAATCCTCCGCGTCGAACAGGACGATGTCCACGCCCAGTTGGACAGGGGATGATTGCAGGTGACGGGCGATCTCGAGCAGGACGGCCACGCCGCTTCCGCCATCATCGGCCCCGAGAAAAGGTTTTTTATGGTTGGCGGGATTCGGGTCGTTGTCGGAAAAAGGCCGGGTGTCCCAGTGGGCGCACAACAGCACCCGCCGCGGGTTTTCGGGGTTGAAGGCCGCGATGATGTTCTTGGCCTGCAGCACGTTGCCGTCGTAAGCGGTCAGTTTGGCCTCTTGGACGGTCACCTCGGCTCCGTAGCCCTTGAAGGTTTCGACCAGCCATTGCGCACAGGCGCGGTGGCCGGCGGTATTCGGGACGCGCGGTCCGAAGCCGACCTGCTTGGCCACGTGCTCAAAAGCTTTTCCGCCGTCGAAAGTGGGCACGGCCACATTTTTTTTGGGAGTTTCTTGGACGTCGGTTTCCGGTCCGGAGGGGGGAGCCGGTTTGTCCCAACAGGCCGAACAGGCCAAGAGGACCGTGAGCAAGGCCGTATGGAGTTGGTTTGCGCGGTTGGGGTGTTTCATCGTCGGTGGGTTTGCGCTTTTTTTCTAAAAAAAAATCAAGGCCTCAAAAAGGGCTTCCAAGCGATGCTGTTGCCCTGGCGCAGGCGCACGTAGAAATAGCCCTGTCCCAAAAATTCCGTGGGCAGGGCCCATTCGTTGCGTCCGGGCGCGAGCGCATAGCGCGTTTCTGGGCCGAGGGCGCGTCCGAGGGCGTCGTAAATCGAGACGAACATTTCGCCGCCGCGCTCGGATTCGTAGGCCAAGGTCAGCGGAGTGCCGGCCGGTTGGGGATTGGGGTACAGGCTTGCCCCGCGCAGGGAAAGCGCCTGCGGGGAAAACACGCCCGTGGGCAGGCTGTCGGGCACGACGGTGGCCGAATCGGGCTGGAACTCATAGCCGTACCCTTTGATCACGATGCTGGAACCGTCGTTGCCCACATCGAGGTGCAGCCAGCCGTACCGGCGCTGGCCGTCCTGGGCCACAAACTCCACGCCGAGGAACCCCTGGTGGTCGTCCCACTGACCGAAGCCGTTTCCGCCGAGATACTTGAAGAACAGGCTCATCTTGTTGCCTGGCGCATCGGCGAATGCGACCCAGTTGCGGTCCACATCCACGGTATCGCCGGCTGCGAGCGTATCGGGATAGACATAGCCGTTGGCCCCCACGGTGGCCATCACGCGGTTGTCGTAGTGGCTGGTGAAAGCGCTGACCATCGCCCCGAGATTGCCGTCGGTGGTGATGAACTGCCGGAGCAGCACGTCCACGGAGCCGTTCTGTTCGAAGTCGATGGGAAAAGCGAAATCGATGATCTGGGTGTCGGGACTGACATTATAGTACACGAGCTGACCGGCGGCCGGACCGGCAGCGGCCATGAAAGCGCCTACGGCGGCGGTATAGGCCCGGGCCTTGTCGGAGGAACGGCGATTGTCGGGTTGGGGCATGGGCTGTGGTTCTGAAAAAATGGAGCGTTGAGCGAAAAGACCGCAAAGGTAGCGGTTATGGCGGTTATTGGGCGGGGTCAGAAACCAAGGCCGATCGCCGGCATCATTTGGCCAAGGCCCGATAGATGATGTCTTGGATACGGGTGCGGTAGTTGCCGGTGATGAGCTTGCGGTTGTTCATGTCCGGATAGGTGCGGTTGGAGAGGAACACGAACACGAGGTCGTGCTCCGGATCGGCCCAAACGCAGGTGCCGGTGAACCCGGTATGGCCAAAAGTCTTGGGCGAACAGGCCTTGGCGGTATTGGCCGTGCGCGCCGGATCGGGTTCGGGCTTGTCGAAACCGATCCCGCGGCGGGAAGTTTTGGGATCGTGGTAGGCGGTGAACAGTTCGATGGTCCGAGGATGGAGGTATTGCACGCCAGCCCATTGGCCGCCGTCGATCAGCAACTGCATCAGGGAGGCGAGTTCGGCGGCGGTGGAAAAAAGGCCCGCATGGCCGGCCACGCCGCCCATCATGGCGGATCCCATGTCGTGGACCGTGCCTTGGATGGACTGGTGGCGAAAATAGCCGTCTAACTCGGTGGGAACGATGCGGACCGGCGAAAGCCTTTTTCGGGGATTGAAAAGGGTTTGACGCAGGCCCATCGGCCCATAAAAGGTCTCTTCCACATAGCGGTCCAAGGGCATTCCCGCGATGGATTCCACCACGCGCTGGGCGAGGTACAGCCCGAGATCGGAATACACATAATCTTTGTCGGCGCGCAGATCGGAGCCGTATATTTTTTTCCAGATGGAATCGGGAAAAGATTTTTTCAAAAAAAGTTTTTCCGAAACGGGCACGCAGTATATGCTGTCGCAAATCCCCTTGTACAGATCGGTCTTGGGTCTTTTGTTCTTGTCGAGGGTTTCCAGATAAAAAGGGATCCAGTCCTTGAGGCCGGCCTGGTGCACGAGCACTTCGCGGAGGACGAGGTTTTCCTTGTTGGTGCCGCGCAGTTCGGGCAGATAGTGGCCGAGGGTCCGGTCGAGGTCGAGCCTGCCTTCGTCGTATATTTTCATCAACGACAGGGTGGTGGCGGCGACCTTGGTGATGGAAGCCAGGTCGTAGAGATCGGTTGGCATCACGGCCCGGGCGCTTTTGTCGTAGGTATGTGCGCCGTAGGTGCGGTGGAAGACTATTTTGCCGTTTTTGGCCACCAGCACCTGACAGCCCGGGGCGGCCTTTTCGGCGACCAGTTCCTTGGCGATGGCGTCGATGGCATCGAGTTTGGCCCCGTCCAACCCTTGGCGATCCGGGTCACCGTACGGCATCCGAAAGGCGGGAACGACCGCTCCGGCGCCGAAGGGAAACTCGGGCGAGGCGGTGATCGGCAAGCGTCCGTTCATCGAGGCGGCCCCGAAAACGGCCTCGGCGCAGATCCGCTGCACGGTTTCGTTGTCTTCGTAGGCCACGACCACAGCATCGCCGTAATCCAGCAGGCGCAGGCTGTAAGGGTTGCCGAACACGCACAGGGCGGTGCGGTTCTGGGCCTGCAGGCGTTCGAGGAAAATGCGTTCGGATTCCGTCACCCCGAACTGGTTTTCGGCTTTTCGGCTCATCCCGTGGAGACCGACGATGACCAAGTCGCAATCGGCCACTTCGGCGAGGGTTTTTTCGGCGGCTTTGGCCGGTATTTCCGACAACAGGGTTTTCTCCAAAACGGGCGAAAAATAGGCGCACTGGGTCTGGAAAGCCGTTCGGCCGGCCGTTCCGAGGGAAATGCAGGCGATCTTGAGGGAATCGGTGCGGCGGATCGGCAGCAGATCCCGGCGGTTGCGGGCAAGGGTCAGGGCCGCCTCAATCAGGCGTTCCCGCAATTCGAACACATCGCGGCCGTTGAGGTCGGCGCGCAGGTTGGCCAACGGAACGGGCGCCGCGCGGCGCAGTCCGAGACGGTATTTGGCGGCCAGCACCTTGCGGACGCGCGCATCGATGGAAGCCTGGGTGATCTCCCCGCGGGCAATGGCCGCGCGGACAGTGTCGAAAGCGACATGGATGTTTTCAGACATCAACAGCACATCGTTGCCGGCTTGGAGGGCGCGGAGATCGGATTCTCCGGGACCAAAAAATTTGCTCACGCCGTGCATGCTCATGGCATCGGTAAAGATCAGCCCCCGGAACCCGATCTTCCTCGTCAGCAGGTCGTGCACGATGCGGGGAGAAAGGGTGGAGGGCAGGTTGCGCGTGGTGTCCAGCGCCGGGACGCTCAGATGGGTGGTCATCACGCTCTGCAGGCCGTGCTGCGCCAGGGCCACGAACGGATAGAGCTCCACGGTGTCGAGCCGGGCCTGGTCGCGCTGGATGACGGGCAGGTCGAAATGGGAATCCTTGTCGGTATCGCCGTGCCCGGGAAAATGCTTGGCGCAGGCCATCACGCCGCCCTCTTGCAGGCCGAGCATGTACTGGTAGCCCTTGGCGCTCACGTTGGTGCGGTCCTCGCCGAAGGAACGGTCGTTGATGACGGGGTTGTTGGGGTTGTTGTTGACATCCACCACGGGCGCGAAATTCACGGTGATGCCCACGCGGCGGCACTGGCGGGCAATGGCCTGGCCCATCTCGTAGATCAGCCGGTTGTCGCGAATGGCGCCCAACATCAGTTGTCGGGGGAAGTCCGGCACGCTGTCCACGCGCATCCCGATGCCCCATTCCCCGTCGATGGAGGTGAGCAGGGGGATCCTGGACTCGCTTTGCAGGCGGTTGACCATCTTGACCAGCGGAGTGGGGTCGCTCTTGAAAAAGATCACGCCCCCGATCTGGTAGCGGGCCACGAGCGCGGCCAGCTCGTCTTCGTGCTGTTTGCCCTTTTCGGGGTACCCGGCCAGCATGAAAAGTTGGCCCAACCGCTGGGATTCGTCGAGGGTGGCCATCACGGAATCCACCCAAAGACGCTCCGCACGGTCGCCCGGACCGCCGGACGGCTTCCAAAAGGAAGTGCCGAGCGCAACAGAGACAATGGCCAACCAACCGAGGAACCTGTGCTTCATGGCCCAAAAATACAGAACCGCGACGGGTTTTCAGAGGGGACGAAAAAGAAAAAAGCGTTCACAGGCACTTGGTGCGCCCGCCGTCCACGGGAAGGTTCACGCCGTTGATGTAGGCCGCGGCGGGCGAACACAGAAAAGCCACGGCCGCGCCGATCTCGTGCGGCTCGCCGAGGCGGCGCGCCGGCACCTCGCGTTCCATTTCGGCGACGACCTCGTCTTCCGAAAGCCGCTTTTTCTCGGAATGGTTGCGGATGATCTGGTCCAAGCGCCCGGTCCGGGTGGCGCCGGGCAGCACATTGTTGACGGTTATGCCGTGCGCGGCCAGTTCGTTGGCCAGGGTCTTGGACCAGTTCGCCACGGCCCCGCGGATGGTGTTGGAGACCCCGAGGTTGTCGAGCGGCTGCTTCACGGAGGTGGAAATGACATTCACGATGCGGCCGAAACCGGCGTCCCGCATACCGGGCACCACGGCGCGCACCAAGGTCTGTCCGCTCAACAGGTGCAGGGCAAAAGCCCTTGAAAAATCGTCCGGATCGGCCAAATGCGCGGGGCCGGGCGGGGGACCGCCGGTGTTGTTGACCAAAATGTGCACGGGGCGCACGGCCACCAATACCTCCACGGCACGGGCAAGGGCATCGGTATCGGAAAAGTCCACGGCCAGATAGCCGTGCCGCTGTCCTTGGGAGGTATCCAGTTCGGCCATGGCGCGCGCCAGATCGGCCTCGGTGCGCGAGACGAGGGTCACGTCGGCGCCCAACAGGGCCAGTTCGATGGCCGCGGCCTTGCCGATGCCCTGGGATCCGCCGCCCACCAGGGCGTGTCTGTTCAAAAGGGAAAGTTGCATGAGTGTATCAGTTGAGGATTTTCACGGGAGCCCCCGGACGAAGGTTCATGACGCCCGTGACCACCACGGAGTCGCCTTCCCGCAGCCCTTCGAGCACTTGGACACGGGCCGCCTCGCGCAGACCGGTGCCGATGTCCAGCGCTTGGGCGGCACCGTTGCGCACCACAAACACCTGTTTGCCCTTGAGCACCGGCACCACGGACTCCGTGGGCACCATCAGATTGCCGCCGGTCTCGCGCAGGCCCAAAGTGACGCGCACGAAAGCTCCGGGCTTCAGCAGGCCTTTGGGGTTTGGGCAAAGGGCGCGTACGGTGAGGCTGCGGCTGGCTTCGTCGATATCGGGGGCGATCAGGGCGATCGGACAGGCGGGGAATTCGGTGCCGCCCTCGGTGGCGAACCGGACGAGGTCGCCCCGACGCAGATCGGAGGCGTATTTTTCGGGCACCGAAAATTCGATTTTCACTTGGTGGGTCTGCAAAACGGTCACCAACACGTCGTTCGGGGTGACCATGCTGCCCTCGCTGACCTTTTTCAGCCCGAGCACGCCGTCGAAAGGGGCCCGGATCTCGGTCTTGGCGATCTGGGCCTCGAGCAGCGCGATGTCGGCGCGCACCGTTTCGAGCTTTTCCAAAGCGATGTCGTAGGCTTCCTGGCTGACGGCCTGGGCAGCCAACAACCGCTTTTGGCGCGCCTCGGCCTCGACGGCATACCGCTCGCCGATACGGGCCTTTTGCAACTGCGCCTGCAGCTCCGCGTCGTTGAGCTTGGCCAACAGCTGTCCGGCTTTCACCTCGGCGCCCTCCACGATCAGCAGCCGCACGATCTTGCCCGACACCTCCGGGCGCAGATCGGCCGATTCGTTGGGCAGGACGGTGCCGGTGGCGAACAGGCTCCGGCCCAGGGATTCGCCCCGCACGACCTGCACCGTGACGGGCACCGGCGGGCGTTTGCCACCCGGACCGGGGAGACCGGCGGGAACTTCCTCTTTCTTGAAAACAGTCGTTTTCAGCCATACAAGGGCCGCCAAAACCGCGATCGCCAACAAATAGGGAAGGCCTTTTTTCATCGCGCAAAGATACGAAGGGCGCCGGAGCGGCGTTCATATCCACATTTTTTTTCCCCAGACCCGTTTCTTGAACTTTTTTTTCTGAAAAACATTAAGAAAGGCGCAGTTGAGCAATCTTGTGCCCGCGCGCCTTACATTTGTCCGACCATACCGCAATCCGACCGACTTATATGAATATCCGCCCCGTCACCGGTTTCTCCAAACTCTCCAAACGCGAAAAGCTCAAATGGCTGGTGAACAACTTTTTCACCAATCCGGAAGAGGTCGCGCACGAACTCCGGGGCTTCTGGCACCGGGACGAAGGCAAACAAAAGGTGTTCGATGAGTTCAGCGAAAACACGCTGAGCAATTTCTATCTGCCCTTCGGCGTGGTGCCCAATGTGCTGATCAACGACAAGTTGTACTGCGTGCCCATGGTCATCGAGGAAAGTTCCGTCGTGGCGGCAGCCTCCGCCGCGGCCAAGTTCTGGCTCGACCGCGGCGGTTTCAAAGCCGAGATCGTGGACACCCACAAGGTCGGACAGGTGCACTTCCTCTGGAAAGGTGAGCCTTCCCGCCTCAAAGCGGCCTTCCCCGAATTGCGCCGCCAACTGCTCGAAGGCACCGCTTTCCTGACAGCAAACATGCGCAAAAGGGGCGGCGGCCTGCTCGACGTGGAATTGCTGGACCGTACCCACCTCGAACCCCACTACTACCAACTGAAAGCCACTTTCGAAACATGTGATTCGATGGGGGCCAATTTCATCAACTCCGTCCTCGAAGAATCCGCCCGGATGCTGGCCACCTTCGTGGCGGGCAGCCGCGACCTTCGCCCCACCGAACGGGAAGTGGAAGTGCTGATGTCCATCCTGTCCAACTACACGCCCGACTGCTTGGTCAGGGCCTCGGTGGAATGCCCCGTGTCCGAACTGGGCATGTTCGACGGCGGAATGGACGCCGAGCAGTTCGCGCGCCGCTTCGCAGCGGCCGTGCGCATCGCCGGGGTTGATGTGCACCGCGCCACCACGCACAACAAAGGGATCTACAACGGCGTGGACGCCGTGGCGCTCGCCACCGGCAACGATTTCCGAGCCATCGAATCCTGTGGCCACACCTACGCCTCCCGCGACGGCCGATACCGGTCGCTGTCGTACTGCGAGATCAAAGACGGCGTGTTCCGCTTTTGGCTCGACCTGCCCCTCGCCGTGGGAACGGTCGGCGGGCTGACCACCCTGCACCCGCTCGCCCGCCGCGCCATGGAAATGCTCGGGCACCCCACGGCACGCGAACTGATGGCCATCATCGCCTGCTTGGGACTGGCCCAGAATTTCGCCGCCGTCCGCTCGCTCGTGACCACCGGCATCCAGAAAGGGCACATGAAAATGCACCTGATGAACATACTCAACCACTTGGAAGCCAAAGAAGAAGAAGCGAAATTGGCCGTGGCCCATTTCGCCGACAAAGTGGTTTCCTTCACGGCCGTCCGCGAGTACCTGATGATGGTGCGCGCCGGAAAATGACTTTTTGCCCCCCCCAAGGGGCACTCTCTCCCCTATCAGCTCTCCAATTTTTCATGAACATTCCCCAGCGTTCGAAAGCCCAAAAAGAAGCGAGATCCGCTCCAGCCCGTTTCGCCCGCTGAATCGGCCTGTTTTCCGGCCATCCGGCGCGGGGAGCCCGCCGACGCAGGTTTTTTTCGCCCGAAAATTGGGCCCATTTTGCTCTGCAACCCTTTACGCCCCATGAAGAAAATAGATAAGCTCAAACTGTTTCTGCGCCACCCTCTCCGGATCCTGAACCAAGGACTTTACGCCGAACAAGAAGAGATTTACCGATCGAAGATCCGCCGCGAGCATGGGATCGGACAATTGCCGACGGTTGACCTGTTGGATCTTTTCCCGGGTTTTTCCGAGAGCATCGAACACTACACCTATCTCGAAGGAACCTCTTTGGTGATCGATATCATGCTGTTGAAGGCCTTCGCGCGGAAATTTCCGGAGTGCTCTTTTCTGGAAATCGGCAGTTGGCGCGGCGAAAGCATCGCGAATGTGCACGCGGTGACCAAAGACTGCACCTCGATCACCCTTTCCGCCCGGGAAATGCGGGAGATGGGCATCCCGGACAGTTTTGCGGCGGTGCACGGGATTTTTTCCAAAAACCTGGAAGGGCTGAAAACCATCGAGCACAACTCGATGACCTTTGATTTTTCGAGTTTGGGGAAAAAATACGATCTTATTTTCGTGGACGGCGACCACACCTACGAAGGGGTGCTGAGCGACACGAGAAACGTGTTCGGCCTCCGAAAAGGCCCCGAATCCGTGATCGTCTGGCACGATTATGCTCTGACGCCCGACCGCTTCCGCCCGTCGGTGGCCGCGGCCATCCTCGACGGAGTCCCGCGGGAATACCACAAGAATTTGTTCCATGTATCCAACACCTTGTGCGCGGTGTACATGGAAAATTGTCACTTGCCCACGAGCATGGCAGCATTTCCCACCCGCCCGAACAAGAGTTTTTCGCTGCGCTTGGAGGGGAAAAAACTGTGACCCCTACCCCATCGCCGCTGCCCGGCGCAGGCGGTCATTGATGGCCCGGCCGAGATCCTCCTCGGGCAGCGGCTCGGCCACGATCAGATCCAACCCGGCCTCGTCGAGCATGCGCATGGCCGAAAAAAGGCGTTGGGCGGCCTCGGCATAGTTGCCGGCGGCCGAAAGCACCACTTGTCGCTCCACGGGCACCGAGACACAAACGTCCCGAAAACCGAGCACGCCGATTTTTTTGCCCTCGTGCCTACGGAGCAATTCGGGGATGTCGCCCAGCAACAAGGGCGTCCTCGGCGCATAATGGCTCTGCAAAAGACCGGGGGCAGCAGGGTTCGATGTAGAGTGGGTGCGCACCTCTACCGGCCCGCACCGTTCCTCCAAGGCTTCCACGGACACCCCGCCCTTGCGGAAGACCACCGGCCGGCCATCGCCGTCGAAACCCACGATGGTGGACTCCAGTCCGACGGCACAAGGTCCCCCGTCCAAGATATACGGGATCTTTCCGCCGAGCTGCCGGGCCACGTGCTCGGCCGTGGTCGGGCTGATGTAGCCGAAAGGATTGGCGCTCGGCGCGGCCAACGGAAAGGGAAGCGCTTCCAAGAGTTCCCGCGCCACGGGATGGCTCGGA
This sequence comes from Lewinellaceae bacterium, assembly GCA_040380145.1. GTDB lineage: Bacteria > Bacteroidota > Bacteroidia > Chitinophagales > Saprospiraceae > JBEIJQ01. Next base: position 18,661 of record JBEIJQ010000048.1, read on the forward strand.
ACCCGCAAGGCCACCAGCGGAGACCCCGAAGTGGCCAGATCGGGAATATCGGCGCTTTTGGGCAACAAAAGCGTCAAAGGACCGGGCATAAAGGCTTCTGCCAAGATCCGCGCCGCCTCGGGGATTTCCCGGGCCCACCGGTCCAGCGCATCCGCATCGGCGAGGTGCACGATCAGGGGATCGAAGCGGGGCCGGTTCTTGACCCGAAAAATCTCGGCCAAAGCAGCCTCGTCCAGCGCATTGCCGGCCAACCCGTACACGGTCTCGGTGGGCATGGCCACCAATTGGCCTTCCCGCAGCAGTTGCGCCGCCCAAGCGATGTCGGTTCCGATCATGGCGCAAAGGTAAGGCGTCGGGCCCAACGAACGTCCGGCCACCGACTACAACTTCCGCAGGGGATTGCCCACGTAGGTGCCCGGCTCCGAAATGTCCTTCACCACCACGGCACCCATCCCGACGGTGACGTGGGAGCAGATGCGGACGTTCTGCTTGACCGCTGCATTGGAACCAAGATAGACCTGATCTCCGAACGCACAGTTGCCGTTGACATTGGCAGCAGGAGCAGTAGTGAAAAAATCACCGATTCGGGCATCGTGGCAAATAGTGGAATATAGATTCAGCTGGGCATGGGCGCCCATGACCACATCGGCGGTGACAACCGCTCCGGCCGAAACAACGCACCCTACGCCTATTTGGGCCCAAGGGGATATGTGGGCAGATGGGTGGATCAATCTTGCGAAACGTGTCTGCTCGGACAAACTTTCAACGATTTTTTGCCTGGAACGACCATCGCCCACGGATACCACCATCGAACCCATCTCCGGGTGAAAAGCAGATTGAGGAATGATCGGAACTCCCCAAAGATTCATTTCCGAAAAAAATTTATCGCCCACTACCAAAACGACACATTCCCGAACCATTTTTTCGGTTCCAAGCAAATCGGCCACGATCGCCAACGTGTCTTTGGCCGAACCACCAGTGCCAAAAACATGCAGCTTGTCGTGCGAATCAAAAAAAGAGCTGCCGATATGGTTCATGAGTCAAAAGGGAAATAAATCACTGCCAAGAAAAAATGGCCGATCCGGTTTTTCGAGCGTACAAATATAGCCTCGATCCTGATACGTTTTTGTCCGCCGGTTTCATCTCCACATCTCCCTCACCAAAAAAGAACGCCCTCCAAAATTGTTTGAACATTCATACTATTTTTTCTTGGAAAAAAGACACACCGCGCT
>JBEIJQ010000049.1:0-19793 GCA_040380145.1 Lewinellaceae bacterium
GCAACACTTTTTTCATTAACCAGCATCGTGCCGCGGTTAACACTCCGCCACACATCAGCCCCCCGATCCTCGAATACAGCCAATCCCAACTCCACCCCAAATGAGCGGAGCGCCAAATTTTCAATCCCCCAAGCCCCCTCACCCCAATTGAAGAATTTTTTCCAAAGCCGTGCGGATCAGTTCGGCTTCGAGGGCGGCGGGGTTATTGGCGAAAGTGCCCAAGCGGCGGTTGGCCAAGATCACGCTGAGGGAAAGCGCTTCGTGGCCCAGCAACCGGCACATCCCGTAGATGGCCGAGGTTTCCATTTCGAAGTTCGTGACCCGATGGCCGCCCCGTTGGACGCGGCCCAAGCGCTCGGGCAGATCGGGCAGGGCCGCCGTGGCCCGGAGGCTGCGCCCCTGTGGCCCGTAAAAGCCCGGACAAGTGACCGTGATGCCCTGCTGCCAGTCGGCAAAAAGATCGAGCAGTTGACGGGAGCCCGCCACCACATAAGGAACGGGCAGACCGGGCAGTTCCAATCGAAAAGCCTCGGCGATGTCCTTTTCCTCTTCGGTGAACACGGGCTTATAAAAGTCGAGCAGGTTGTCAAGCCCCGCCCCGAACGAAGAAGCGAGAAAAGTGCCCGGCTCCAAGTCCGGCTGCATGCTGCCAGAGGTGCCCAAGCGGACGATGTGGATTTTTTTTGGCTCCGGGCGCAGAGAGCGCGTGCCCAGATCGATGTTGAACAGCGCGTCCAATTCGTTGAGGACGATGTCTATGTTGTCGGGGCCGATGCCGGTGGAGATCACGGAGATCCGCTTGCCGGCGATTTCGCCCGTGTGGGTGACGAACTCCCGTTTTTGTCGGCGGACATCGATCCGATCGAAGTGGGCCGACACCTTGGGCACACGGTCGGGGTCGCCCACGGTCAGCACGATGGGGGCCACTTCTTCGGGGTGCAGGGCCAAGTGGTAGATGCTGCCATCGGGCCCGAGCACTAGTTCTGAGGATCGGAACATGGGGTGTCAATCTGCTTTTTGAAAACGATAGCCTCGGAAACACAGGATGTCGATCCGGCGGTTTTCGAACTGGCGGATGGTTTTTCGGGCCGGGCCGTTGCCGTCGGCGGGCACATCTTCGTAAATGGGCTGGATCGAGAAGCCCGGACAAGAAAGGTAATCGCCCGTTTCGTCGGACGCGTGGTAGGGAAAATGGGTGCCGTATTTTTTCAACATCCGGCATACAAATCGGGTATAATCATAGCCCTTGCACACATACTCAGAGGGAGGAAAGCGGTAAGTCTGATAGAAGCGGTACCGCCACTGCACCACCTTTTCGTCTTGCGACGACAGAAAAGTCTCCATCGGGATAAACACGCCGAGGTTTTCGAGGTCGTCCATGCCGATGCGGTTGAGTTCGTACCAGCGCTGGGTACCGAAAACGGCGAGCGGATAAACGGGTTCGGACCGGGTGGTGGCCGAGAGGGCCCTCAACAGATCGGGCACGAAAACCTCGTCGGCCGATGGCACGAGGATCACATTGGTATCGGTCGTGGACAGGTTTGGGCGGAAATCAGCCCATTGGAAACTGTCGCGGTGCACGCTGTATTCCAGCAGCGGCGTTTGGGGGGCCACGGAGCGGAAATGGGCGACCAGGGTCTTGGCCATTTCGTTGGCAGCCGAGTCATTGGGCCAAGCGAGATGGTATCGGGCCGAGTTTCCGTATCTGGCCCGCGCATAATCGAGCTGGGCCGTCAACTGGGCGCGGGAGCCGGGGTTGAGCTGCACATAAAAAGGGTTGTCGAGCACCAGCGCCTCTTTGGGGTTGATGGGCGAAACGAGCGGAATCTGCCGGCGCTTGGCAAATTCGGCCGCTTGGCGCAGATGCTCCGGGTTGGCGGGTCCCATGATGGCATCCGCCGAGAGCAGTTCGGGCCGATCCAGCACGGCTCCGAAGCCCAGGGAGTCCGGCTCGCTGTCGAGCACCAATATCTCGATATCCAGCAGGTCAGTCTTTTGCAGATCGGCCACGGCCATTTTCACGCCTTCATAAAAGTCGAGGGCCAGGAAAGAGCGTTTCGACAAGCCGCCCTTGGCGGCGTATTCCCCGCTCCGAAAAGGCAGGATCAGGGCCAGCCGGTAATCGCTTTTCGGGTTGGGCGGGAGCTTGGCGGGCCTGGTCGCCACTTGGCGGAGCGTATCGGATTTGACCCGTCTGCCGTCCACCACGTAACTTTTGAGCACGATCCATTGCGCATCGCCGCTCAAGGTATCGAGCACCACGAGGGTGTCGGTGCGCGGCTGCACGGGCTTTGCTGCCACGGGCCCCTCTTTGGGCGTGACCGGGTTTTCGGTTTTGGGGCCGACCAGGGCCGGAGCGTCTTTTTTCACCTTCACCTCGTCCAGTTCAGCGGTGGTCTTGCAGGATTGGAAAAGAAAAAAGGGGCACGCCCCAAAAAGGACGGCAAACAAGAAAGCGGCGGTTTTGGACGAAAAACGGGCGAAAAGAGCGGGGCGCGTCATGGCGAAAAACCTCAGGAAGTGGGTTTGTTGTGCTTGTACAGCGAAAGTTTGGCCAGGCCGATCCGCTGGAAAAAATGGCCGAGCGACACCCGGAGCACGCCGAGGCCATATTGCATGCTGCGGCGGAAATTGATCGAAGACGCCTCGTCGAAGTACTTGGTCGGGCAGGTTACCTCGGCGATGTCGAATTTAGCATAAACGATCTGCGAGAGCATCTCGTTGTCGAACACGAAATCGTCGGAGTTGGTGTTGAAAGAAATCGTTTCGAGCACTTGGCGCGAAAAAGCGCGATAGCCCGTATGGTATTCCGACAGTTTGTAGTTGATCAACAGGTTCTGCGAAAGGGTGAGGAACCGGTTGAACACATATTTGTACATCGGCATGCCCCCGCGCAGGGCGCCCTTGCCCAAGATGCGGGAGCCCAGCACCACCGGATACAGGTCCTCGCCGATGATGTTGACCATGCTGGGGATGAGCTTCGGCGTGTACTGATAATCGGGGTGCAGCATGATCACGATGTCGGCCCCGATCTCCAGGGCCTTGTTGTACAGCGATTTCTGGTTGCCGCCGTAGCCCCTGTTTTTCTCGTGCACGATGATGTGCCGGATGCCGAGGCGCTTGCCCACCTCCACGGTATGGTCGCGGCTGGCGTCGTCGCAGAGGATGACGTCGTCCACCAAATCGAAGGGAATCTCGGCGTAGGTCATTTCGAGCGTTTTTTCCGCGTTGTAGGCCGGCAGTACGACCACGACCTTTTTTCCTTTGTACATAACGGATCGGGAGTGGGCTATTCGAAAAAGGGTAAAGCGAGGTGCGCGCTTCGCGCGTTTTTTTCGGGACAAAAATTTTTGACGGGACAAAAGTAAACAAAAAGCCGCGCGCAAACCCCGTGTCCCAGTGGTCGCATCGAGAAACAGGTGGGGGGCCAAGAGTTCTTCAAATTTTGCGGAAATTTTTTTTCGAAAAAAAAGAAGAAAAAAACCTCCTTGGAAATTTGGCCAAGGTCTTTTTTTTTAAAAAAATAAATGAAAACCAGAAAAATGCAAAACAAAAAAAACCCATCCGCATTTCTTTGACATGGCCAAGCCCTGTTTTCGAACGTTTCGCGGCGTCAAAATATCGGCCGACTTGAAAATCTATTGGCCAATCTGGGTTTATTTTGTGCCCCGGTCTCACCAAGCAACCGCATAAACCACTCTCCCCTTACATGTCCCAAACGCTCAACAGCATCGAGGAGGCACTCGAAGATCTCCGCAACGGCAAGGTCATCATCGTCGTGGACGACGAAGACCGCGAAAACGAAGGGGACTTCATCTGCGCCGCCGAAACCATCACGCCCGAGATCGTGAACTTCATGGCACGCTACGGCAGGGGACTGATCTGTGCCCCCATCACCGAGGAGCGCTGCGAAGAACTGGGCCTACAGCTGATGGTCAACTCCAACACGGCCATGCACGAAACGGCGTTCACGGTATCGATAGACCTCATCGGCCACGGCTGTACCACCGGCATTTCCGCCTACGACCGGGCCACCTGCATCCGCGCCCTGTGCGATCCGTCCATTTCGCCCGGGGAATTTGCCCGTCCGGGGCATATTTTTCCGCTCAAGGCCAAAAAAGGCGGCGTGCTCCGGCGCACCGGCCACACCGAGGCGGCCGTTGACCTGGCCCGATTGGCAGGCTTCTATCCGGCCGGTTGCCTCGTCGAGATCCTCAACGAGGACGGCTCCATGGCCCGTCTGCCGCAGTTGTTCGAAGTGGCCGAAGAGCACGGCCTCAAGATCATCAGTATCAAAGATCTCGTGGCCTACCGGATGCGCACCGAACGGATCGTGCGCCGCGAAGTATCGGTCAACATGCCCACCAAGTACGGCAGTTTCGAACTCATCGCCTATCGCCAATCGACGACAGACGAAATCCACCTCGCCCTCAAAAAAGGGACTTGGAAGGAAGACGAACCGGTGCTTGTCCGCGTGCACTCTTCCTGCGAAACGGGCGACATACTCGGCTCCATGCGCTGCGACTGTGGCGACCAACTGCACCTGGCCATGCAGATGGTGGAGCGCGAGGGCAAGGGCGTGGTACTGTACATGCGCCAAGAAGGGCGCGGCATCGGCCTGCTCAACAAACTCAAGGCATACCACCTGCAAGAGCAGGGTCTCGACACCGTCGAAGCCAATGTCCAACTCGGTTTCCAAATGGACCAGCGCGACTACGGCGTGGGCGCCCAGATCCTCCGAGACCTCGGCCTCGGCAAAATCCGCCTGATCTCCAACAACCCCAAAAAACGCATCGGGCTCATCGGATACGGACTCGAGATCGTGGACAATGTGCCCATCGAAACCGTGCCCAACGAACACAACGAGCACTACCTGAAAACCAAACGCGACAAAATGGGACACCAGATCCTGCGCGGCCGAAAGTGATCTACTGGGCATGGACGAAACGAGCACACGGGACGAGCGGGTAAAATTGTTGGCCCTGATCAAAAAAGGCGACCAACAAACCCTGCAGCAGCTGTACGAAGAATTGCGGCGGCCTTTCATCGTATGGGCAACCCAAATCCTGAAATGCCCCGAAGAAGACGGCCTGGAAATCTACCAACGCTCTTTCACCGTCCTGTACCTCAATATCAGCAACGGCAAACTGGCCGTGCTGACCAGTTCGCTCAAGACCTATCTTTTTTCCATCGGGAGAAACCTCTACAAAGAATGGGCCCGTGGCCAACAACGCTATGCGTTCGGACTCGACCACAACCAAGAATTTGACGACTACCTGGATTTCAATATCTTCGAACAGCAACAAGGCTATGTGCAACAAAAAGAAGCCGTGCGCAGGTTGTTGCAACACATCGGCGATCCCTGCAAGACCCTTTTGGAACTGATCTACCTGCAAGGATACTCCTACACGGAAGTCGTGCAAGAACTGCAATACAACAACGAACAGGTGGCTCGGAAGCGCAAGTGCATGTGCCTGAAAAAATTGCGCGAGGCCCTCGCCGCGAACCCCCATCTCTTGTGAACTACCTGGCCCACACCCACCTGTCTTTCGGCCGGCCGGCTTGGGTGGCGGGTAATTTCTTGGCCGATGTGCTGCGGGGCAGACAGGCGTTCGAAAACCTGCCCGAAGATGTCCGGCAGGGCGTGGCGCTCCACGAAGCCATCGACGAGTTCACCGACAGTCACCCGCTGGTCCGCGAAAGCGTGGCCCTGCTCCGGCCGCGACAGGGCCGATATGCCGGCGTCGTGCTGGATATCCTGTACGACCACCTCTTGGCCCGCCACTGGGAACGGTTTTCCGAAACCGACCTGGACTCGTTTTCCATGGAGGCCTATGCCGCTTACCGCGCACATGCACACCTCATGCCGGATCCCGTCTGGGCACGCCTCGATCGGATGATCGCGCACAACTGGCTGACGGGTTACGACACGGTGGAAAGCCTCCGGTTCGTGTTCGCCCGCATGACCGAGCGGGCCAGTTTCGAAAACCGGTTCCACGAGGCACACGAAGAAATGGACCGCCACGGCCCCGTACTCGAAACCGCGTTTTTGGCCTTCTACCCCGAATTGATCGACCACGCGCGCTCGGTGGCTGCGGCTTTTCCGTAGGCCTCCGTCCCTTTCCGGCAACGAGCGGGCCCCGATCTTTTGGTCGCTGACCGCGTTTATCCGTATCTTTCCGCTGTTTTTCTTCGTGTTCCACTCCAAAATCCTCTGAATGGCCGCCGCGGAAACTTGGTTCGTCATCGTCAATCCGGCCGCGGGCGGCGGTCGGGGCCTGCGGCGTTGGCCCGCCGTGGAAGCGGAGCTGAAGCGGAAAGGCATCGATTTCGAGGCCGTTTTCACCGAACGGAAAATGCACGCGGCCGAACTGGCGGCCCAGGCCGCGGAGCGCGGCTTCCGGCGCTTTGCCGCAGTGGGCGGCGACGGGGTCGCCAACGAGGTGGTCAACGGCCTGATGGAACAGACCGCCGCGCCTTCCCGGGAATGCACGCTCGCCGTGATCCCCTCGGGCACCGGCAACGATTGGCTCAAGACCTACGGCATCCCGCCGGATTTCCGGCACTGCATCGGGCTGATGGCCGAGGGCCACCGGCGTTGGCAAGATGTGGGCCGGGCCGATTGGACCGATGCCGATGGAAAGCCCCGGCACCGCTTTTTTTTCAATGTGGCGGGCATGGGCTACGATGCAGCCGTGACCAAGGATTCCAACGAGACGACGGGCCTTTTTTCCAATAAAATTTTTTATTTTTATTTGATAGTAAAAGGATTGTGGAAATATCGCTGCGGAAAAGGACGCATCGTCCTCGGCAGCGGAAAGGTGATCGAGGAAAAAATCTACAACCTCACCGCGGGGATCTGCCGCTTCAACGGCGGCGGCGTGCAGCTCACCCCCCACGCCGTGCCCGACGACGGCCTGTTGGCGATTTCCCTCGTTCCCGAGGTGTCGGCCTGGTACGCCATCCGGCACACGCCGCGCTTTTACGACGGCAGCATGCTCTCGCACCCGCTCGTGTTCAGCACTCAGGACACTTCCCTGCAAGTGGAGCCGCTCGACGAGGTGCCCATCGGGTTGGAAGTGGACGGAGAATACCTTGGCACGGCCCCCTTTTCGCTGGGCATCATCGAAAGGGCGATCCGGATCGTGGCGCCCGAGCGTTGAGCCGACCGATGATTTTTGCCTTCGGACCTCGTTCGAAAAACGTACTTTTGCCCGGCTTTTTACAAGGACCCGGCCTCCTCTTTTTTTCCAAAAAAACTTCCGACAAATGAAACCGATCCGCTCCGCGCTGATTTCCGTTTACAACAAAGACGGCCTCGAACCACTTGTGCGCACCTTGGCCGGATTCGGAACGACCCTGTATTCCACGGGTGGCACCCAGCAGTTCATAGAGTCGCTCGGACTGTCCGTCGTGCCGGTGGAGTCGCTCACGGGCTATCCCTCCATTTTGGACGGAAGGGTGAAGACCCTCCACCCCAAGATCTTCGGGGGGATACTCGCAAAGCGCGACGAAGCCCACCTCGGCGAACTACAGCGGTACGAGATCCCGGAAATAGACCTCGTGGTGGTGGATCTGTACCCCTTCGAGGACACCCTAGCGCAAACCGACGACGAGGCGGCGATCATCGAGAAAATCGACATCGGCGGCATTTCGCTGATCCGCGCGGCGGCCAAAAACTTCCGCGATGTGGCGATCGTGGCCGACCGCTCCGGATATGCGCCCCTGCTCGAGGTGCTGCGCGCCAAAAACGGTTGCACCGAACTGTCGGACCGGCAATTTTTCGCGCGGCGGGCCTTTGCGGTTTCCTCCCACTACGACACGGCCATTTACCGCTGGTTCGACCGATCGGGCGGCGGCGGGGCATTCAAACAGAGCGTTCTCGATTCCCGTCCGCTGCGCTACGGCGAAAACCCCCATCAATCGGGCATCTACTACGGCCGCTTGGAGGATCTTTTCGATATCCACGAGGGAAAAGAACTGTCGTACAACAACCTCGTGGACATCGACGCGGCGGTGATCCTGATGCGGGAGTTTCTCGCCTCGGAACCGACCTTTGCGATCCTGAAGCACACCAACGCTTGCGGCGTGGCCACGCGCCCCACGCTCCGGGCCGCTTGGGACGCCGCCTTGGCCGCCGATCCCGTTTCGGCGTTCGGCGGTGTTTTCGTGTGCAACCGCGAGGTGGACCTCGAAACGGCCGAGGCCATCAACCAATTGTTTTACGAAGTGCTCGTCGCGCCGGGCTTTTCGCCCGAGGCCAAGGTCCTGCTGGCGGCCAAGAAAAACCGCATTTTGCTGCGCATCAAGCACTGGGAAACCCAACCCAGGGTGTTCAAATCCATCCTCAACGGCGTGATCGAGCACGATGCCGACCTGCGCACCGAAACCGAAGCGGATCTGAACGCCGTCACGCTGGCCAAGCCCGGTGCGGCCGCCCGGCGCGACTTGCTGTTTGCCCTCAAATGCGCCAAACACCTCAAGTCCAATGCCATCGCACTGGTCAAAAACGAACAGTTGCTGGGCATGGGCTGTGGACAGACCTCGCGGGTGGACGCGCTGCAACAGGCCATCCACAAGGCGCGCCAATTCGGTTTCGACCTTTCGGGGGCCGTTATGGCCTCCGAAGCGTTTTTCCCCTTCCCCGATTGCGTGGAAATCGCCCATGCGGCGGGCATCGCGGCAGTGGCACAGCCCGGCGGTTCGATCAAGGACGCCGACAGCATCGCTTTCTGCGACGCGCACGGCCTCGCCATGGTACTGACCGGCGTGCGGCATTTCAAGCATTGATTCCTCGGGGCAGACAGCGTGTCACCCCGCCTCGGCCGGCATGGCGGCCTGCTGGATTTCCCTTTTCCGCTTGGCTGTTCGGAACAGCCAGCCCGCCAGTAGGAGCGCGAGGGCGACGACCAGCAGCAGGAGGTTGATGGTGCCCAGCGATTGCAGGCTATACACCAGGGCGATGAAAACCATGTTCACTCCGATCAGGATCCCGGTGGACTGCATGTGGCTGAACCCAAGGTCGAGCAGCAGGTGGTGGATATGGTTGCGGTCGGGCGAAAACGGGGAACGCCCCCGGAAAATGCGCACGGAAAAAACACGGATCGTGTCGAAAATCGGGACGATCAAAATCCCGATGGCCACCGCCGGCACCGATTGGACGGTGGTCGGCCCGTGGTACACGCGATTGAATTCGATGAAGCGGATCGCCAAGACCGCACACACCAGGCCGATGATCAAGGAGCCGGTGTCGCCCATAAAGATCCGCGCCGGGGTGATGTTGTAATGCAGAAAAGCGGCCAGCGTACCGGTTAGCGCCGATGCCAGGATCACCTCTTCCACATTGCCGTTCACATAAAACCAACTGCCGAAAGACAGGCAGGCCAAAAAGCCGATACTGGCCGACAGCCCGTTGATGCCGTCTATGAGGTTCACGGCATTGATGATGCCCACGATCGTGACCGTCGAAAGTCCCACACTGATCAAATAAGGCAGCTCGTCTATGCCGAAAACCCCGTACAGGCTCGTGATGCGCACATCGGCCCGCAAGACCAATATGGCGGTGGCCATGAATTCGCCCGCAAATTTCTGCATGGGCGTGAGCGGCAAAATATCGTCGCGCGCTCCGACCAAAAAGATCACCGCCAAGGCACTGACGATGTACTGCAATTGGCCACCGTCCAGGAACGGCGACCAGAAACAGACCGAAAACAGGCAGCCGATGAACATGGCGATCCCACCCAAACGCGGAACTTTTGTCGTATGCGATGCCCGTTCGCCCGGTTCGTCGAATATGTGCTTTTCCCGGGCGATTTTGATGATCGAGGGTATGGCAAAAAAAGCGATCAGAAAAGCGGTCAGAAAACTGAGTACTATTTCATACATGGGCAGCCATGGCTTCTGGTGATTACTTGACCGGCCTACTTGTCGGAATTTTCAGGGTATCGGAACGTTCGCTCGTGGGGCGAACGAGCGCCGAGGGGCAAATTTAGGGCAGTTTGTGGCTTATGGGCCACAAATTAACCTTAGTTTTGCGTTTATTTTCCGTAAATCAAGAAAAAACGCCTTCCATGGACAGCATACGACAGCGCCAAATAGCCGAAAACATCCGCCGCGAAATGAGCGCGGTGTTCCAAATGGAGGGCGCCAACATTTACGGGCAGCAAACGCTCGTGACCATCACCGCCGTCCGCGTCACCTCGGATCTGGGTGCTGCCCGCATCTACCTCAGCGTGTTCAACTCTCCTTCCAAAGAGGATGTGCTCGACCGGATCAACGAAAACCATTACCGGCTCCGCTCTGCCCTCACGCCACGCATCCGCAATCAAGTGCGCCGCATCCCCACCATCGAGTTCTTTCTCGACGATACACTCGACGAAGTGGCCAAGTTGGACCGTTTGTTCGACGACATCAAAAAACAGGAAGGAGAATCCTGATCGTTTTTTGTGCGGGCCCCTTTTGCTTACGGGTCTTCGCGCCCGATGGCCCTTCGGCGGGATTTTTTTCGATATCCAGACCAATAAGCAAAGCAGAATTCGGCTTGCCCCGAAAAACCTACCTTTGCACGGCCCTTCCCTGCAGGGTCCGAAACGTATTTGTCCCAACCCCCAGGCCGCACGCCGATGTCTTCCCTGTCCACCATCTCCGTCCGCCGGCCCGTGCTGGCCATCGTGATGAACCTGGCCATCCTGCTGTTCGGATGGATCGGCTATACATTTCTCGGGGTACGCGAATTTCCCGCCATCGACCCGCCGGTGATCACCGTGCGGACAAACTACGCGGGCGCCAACGCCGCCATCATCGAATCGCAGATCACGGAGCCCTTGGAAAAAGCCATCAACGGCATCGAGGGCATCCGTTCCATCTCATCGGCCAGCAACCTCGGCAACAGCGCTATCACGGTGGAGTTCAACCTCGGGGCCGATATGGAGGCCGCCGCCAACGATGTGCGCGACAAAGTTTCGCAGGCCATCCGCCAATTGCCGCAGGACATCGACGGGCCACCCGTGGTGGTCAAGTCCGACGCCAATTCGGACGCCATCATTTCGATGACGCTGCAGAGCGACACGCGCAGCCACCTCGAAGTGAGCGATTTTGCTGAAAATACGGTGGCGCAGCGCCTGCAGACCATCCCCGGCGTGAGCAACATACAGCTATGGGGACAAAAGCGCTATGCCATGCGCCTGTGGCTGGATCCGGTGCGGCTGGCCGCTTTCGGCCTCACGCCCTTGGACGTGAAAAAGGCCCTCGATCGCGAAAATGTGGAACTGCCCGCCGGCAAACTCTCCGGCGACCGCACCGAACTGACCGTGAAAACGAACGCGCGCCTGCAAAGCCCGGAGGCATTCGAAAACCTCATCCTCCGCGAGGACGCCAAGGGCCGCTTCGTACGATTGCTCGATGTGGGCCGCGCCGAACTGGGACCCGAAAACGAAGAGACCATCCTCCGACAGTCGGGCGTGCCGATGATCGGACTGGCCGTGGTGCCCCAGCCGGGCGCCAATCTGATCGACATCGCCGATGAGTTTTACCGCCGCATGGAACAGCTCAAAAAAGAACTGCCGGCGGACTATCGCGTGGACATCGCCCTCGACAACACGATCTTCGTGCGCCGGTCCATCGTCGAGGTGGTGGAAACGCTGGGCATCGCCGTCGCGTTGGTGGTGCTGATCATTTATCTGTTTTTCCGGGATTGGGTGGTGGCTTTCCGTCCGCTGATCGACATCCCGGTGTCGTTGGTGGGCGCTTTTTTCATCATGTACGCACTCGGCTACTCCATCAATGTACTGACCCTGCTGGCCATCGTGCTGGCCACGGGACTCGTGGTGGACGACGGCATCGTGGTCACCGAAAACATCTACAAGCGCATCGAAAAGGGGCTTTCTCCCATGGAGGCGGCCATCGAGGGCACGCGCGAGATCTTTTTTGCCGTCGTGTCCACCTCGGTTACCCTGGCCGCCGTTTTTTTGCCCATCATCTTCATGGAAGGTTTCGTGGGCAAGCTGTTCCAAGAATTCGGCATCGTGCTGGCTGGCTCGGTGCTGATCTCCGCCTTTGTTTCGCTCACGCTCACGCCCATGCTCAACGCCCATCTGGTGCGCAAAAACACCGGACCGGGCTGGTTTTACCGGGTGACGGAGCCTTTTTTCACGGGCATGGAAAACAGCTACCGGCTTTCGCTCGACCGCTTTTTGCGCCGCCGCTGGCTGGCCCTGCCCATCGTGGCGCTATCCGTCGGACTGATCTTTTGGGTGGGCGGGCTGCTGCCCAACGAACTCGCGCCGCTGGAAGACCGCAGCGCGTTCCGGGTATCGGTGACAGCTCCGGAGGGAGCGTCGTACGAGTACACGGATTTTTTCATGAAAAAACTCACGGCTTTCGTGTTGGATTCCGTTCCGGAAAAAAAGGCGCTGCTCTCGGTCACAGCGCCCGGATTCACCGGTTCGGGGGCCGTGAACACGGGTTTCATGCGGTTTCGACTGAACGACCCGGAGGAAAGGAAACGCACCCAGCAACAGGTCGCCGACTACATCACCGCCAAGACGCGGGCCTTCCCCGAGGCGCGCTGCTTCGTGATCCAAGACCAGACCATCTCCACGGGCGGCACCGCCCGGTTCGGTCTGCCAGTGCAGTATGTGATCCAAGCCCCGAACTTCGAGCGGCTGCGCGAGGTGTTGCCCAAATTTTTGGAAGAGGCCAACAAAGAACCGGTTTTCCAGGGCGTGGACGTCAACCTCAAGTTCAACAAGCCCGAACTCGACATTTCGATCGACCGCGAACGCGCCCAGGCACTCGGCGTTTCGGTGCTCGATATCGCACAGACCCTGCAGCTGAGCTTCAGCGGCGTGCGGTTTGGCTATTTTCCCCTGAACGACCGCCAATACCAAGTCATCGGACAATTTGACCGCGCTAACCGCGACGAGCCGCTCGACCTGTCGTCCGCTTATGTGCGCAACGCTGCCGGCGACCTGATCCAGCTCGACAACCTCGTTCGGATCGAAGAAAAAAGCAGCCCCCCGCAACTGTACCACTACAACCGGTATATGTCGGCCACCGTCTCGGCGGGCCTGGCCCCGGGCAAGACCATCGGCGACGGCATCGCCGCGATGGACGCGATCGCGGCAAGGGTTTTGGACAGGGATTTTTCGACCGAATTGACGGGGGCCTCCCGCGATTTCCAAGAAAGCTCGTCCAATGCACTCTTTGCCTTCGGGCTTGCCCTGCTGCTGATCTACCTGATCTTGGCCGCGCAGTTCGAAAGTTTCGTGTCGCCGTTCATCATCATGTTGACGGTTCCGCTCGCGCTGTCGGGTGCCGTGCTTACACTTTGGTACTTCAACGGGACGCTCAACATTTTCAGCCAGATCGGCATCATCATGCTCATCGGACTGGTCACCAAGAACGGCATCCTGCTGGTGGAGTTCAGCAACCAACTTCGCCGCCAGGGTCAACCCCTCGCAGAGGCGGTCCGCAACGGCGCAGCGGCCCGCTTGCGACCTATCCTGATGACCAGCCTCGCCACGGCACTGGGGGCACTGCCCATCGCCCTCGCGCTAGGCGCGGGTGCCGAAAGCCGCAAAGGAATGGGAATGGTGATCGTTGGCGGGGTGCTCTTTGCCCTCGTGCTCACACTCTTCGTGGTACCGGCGGCCTACACGCTGCTCGCCCCCAAAACGGTCGCCCAAGAATCCCCGGACGGGGACTCCTGAACACAACAAACCTTTTCGCCAGAGGATCCCGCGTGAAACGCCGTTAGATGGGATCGGCCCGAAATGATCGTTGGAAATCGAAAGCGTTGTGCCCCAACAAAGCCCCGGTCGGTAAAACACGCTCCCAATCTTCCCACCTTCGCATGATTTCCGCCGTTTTGGCCGAACTTGCGTACTTTCGCGGCGTCAATCCGAGGAATCGTCCGTTTGTAGATTTTTTGCCATGCCCCAAACCGGAAAACTGATCGTGTTCACCGCCCCCTCCGGGGCCGGCAAGACCAGCATCGTTCGCTTCTTGCTCAAGACCGACCCCCGGCTGGCCTTTTCCATATCGGCCTGTACGCGGGATCGGCGACCCAACGAAGTGGACGGACAGGACTATTACTTCATCTCCTTGGAAGAATTCCGGAAAAAAATAAGCCGTGGCGAGTTTCTCGAATGGCAGGAGGTGTACGCCGACCAGTTGTACGGAACCCTTCGCAGCGAAGTGGAAAGGCTGTGGGCCGAGGGACTTCATGTACTGTTCGACATCGATGTGAAAGGTGCTCTGAACCTCAAAAAACTGTACAGCGAGAACGCCCTGTTGGTGTTCGTGAAGCCCCCTTCTCCCGAAATCCTGTTCGAACGGTTGCGCAACCGGCGCACCGAGGACGAGGAGAGCATGCGCAAGCGGATCGCCCGTGCCACCGAGGAGCTTGGCTACGAAGACCGCTGCGATGTGGTGCTCGTCAACGACGTATTGGAAGATGCGCAACGGGAAGCCCTCGCGCTCGTGGATCGTTTCATCCGGTCATCTTGAATTTTTCAGCGAAATGGTCAAGGCCAATACCGAGGGCATACTCGTCAGCGTGGAGACATCCTATCAACCCACGCATTCGGCTCGGGCCGGCCAACATTTTTTTGCCTACCGGATCACGGTCGAAAACCTCGGAGGATACACCGTACAGTTGTTGAGGCGACACTGGCACATCGTGGAGGGCGACGGCTTGAGGCGCGAGGTGGAGGGCGAGGGCGTGGTCGGCGAGCAGCCGGTGATCAGCCCCGGACAAAAACACCGCTATATTTCCGGATGCGGATTCAGCAGCGAGATAGGCAAGATGTACGGTACTTTTCTGATGAAAAGAGAAGTGGACGGGCACGAGTTTCGGGCCGAAATACCGCCCTTCGTCATGGTCGTACCGCACAAGCTCAACTGAAAAGCCCCTATTTGCTGAAACGCTGGTCGCGGACCTTGTAGATACGTTCGATGATCTCCGCCACCTTGAGCCCCTCGAGAGCATTGGTGGTGATGGACTTGCGGCCCTTGAGCACATCCACCACGTTTTCGATCACAAAATGGTGGTTGGCCGCCGATCCCTTGTAGTGGCCGTAGTCGTTGGCAGGACTGGAAGGCGGCAGTTCGGGCATCGTATAACCCTCTATGTGGCAGATCTCCACCTCGTTCATATACTGTCCGCCCACTTTGATGCTGCCCTTTTCTCCGATCACCGTGAGGCTGCTTTCAAGGTTGGTGTCCCATACTGCCGTGGAATAGTTCAAGCAGCCCATACCGCCGTTCACGAAATCAAAGGTCACGAAACCGGAGTCTTCGAACTCCGTTGAGCGCGCATGGGTGAAATCACCGAATCGCCCCTCGATGTGGTCTATGTCACCGAAAACCCAGTACATGATATCGATGAAGTGCGAAAATTGGGTGAAGAGCGTCCCGCCGTCCAGATCTCCGGTACCCTTCCATGTGCCCGGTTTGTAGTAACGGTGGTCGCGGTTCCAGTAGCAATTGACCTGAACCATGAAGATACGCCCCAGCAGTTGCTGGTCGATGACGCTTTTTAGCCAAACGGAGGGCGGCGAATAGCGGTTCTGCATGACGCAGAACACATGGCGCGACACGTTCAGCGACTTGAAGATGATCTCTTCGCAATCGCCTTTAGTCAGCCCCATAGGTTTTTCGACCACCACATGGCGACGCGCATCGAGCAATCGCTTGGCCTGCTCGGCGTGGAACCCGTTGGGAGTGCAGATGCAGGCCACGTCAAAATCAATGCCCGAGTCGAGCAGCTCGTCGAGCGAAGCGAAAAAGGGCGTGTCGCCGAATTCGTCGAGGCCGAGCTCCGACTTGGGGCGTACATCGCAAAGGGCGGCCAGTTCGCATTCTTCATTGCGGAGCACCATACTGGCGTGGCGCTTTCCGATGTGACCGGCGCCGATAACGGCAAAGCGTACTTTGTTCATGGGAAAAATAATAGGCTACGGTTGTGGAGCAATCTTTTCGACGGAGCCGTCGCGCAGCTCGTACACCTCGCCGCTGTCGGGGCAAGTGGCGCGTCCATTGTCATCGAAACGGAGCCGCCGACCGTGTTCGCTCATCCAGCCGATCTGGCGAGCGGGATTTCCGACCATAAGGGCATAAGGCGGAACGGTCTTGGTGACTACCGCACCGGCACCGATGAAAGCAAAAGCACCGATCGGGTTGCCACACACGATGGTGGCGTTGGCCCCGATGGTGGCACCGCGGCCCACGTGGGTCTTCATGTATTCGCTTTTTCGGTTGACAGCGCTGCGGGGGTTGTACACGTTGGTGAAAACCATCGAAGGGCCGAGAAACACGTCTTCGTCGCAGGTGACGCCTGTGTAGATGGACACGTTGTTCTGCACCTTGCAATTTTTGCCCAGCGTGACCCCGGAGGCTACGAACACGTTTTGGCCGAGATTGCTGCCAGCTCCGATCACTGCACCGGACATGATGTGGCTGAAGTGCCAGATTTTGGCGCCTTCCTCGATCACACAGCCTTCGTCCAAGAGGGCGGTTTCATGTGCGTAATAGTTCATATTTGAGAGAGTTGATATAAAAAATCAGACAAAACAGGATCTGACAGCCGCGATGATGTGGGCCAGGGTCTCGGCATCCATTTCGGTGTGGATGGGCAGAGAAAACACCCTCGAACAAAGATATTCCGTCACGGGCTGCGAGAAACCCTCTGGCGCGTAGTGGCGGAAGGCATCTTGGTGGTACAGGGGCACGGGATAATAAACCATGGTCGGCACGCCGTGGGACTGCAGTTTGGCCTGTACAGCCTCTCGATCGCCCTCGCGCAGAACCAAGGTGTACTGGTGGAACACGTGGGTGGAATTGGGCTGACGGACCGGCACCTGTAGCTGCGGGATGTCGGCAAAAGCCTCGTCATAGGCTGCTGCAACGGCTTGGCGTGCGGCCCCGTACTCATCGAGGTGACGGAGTTTCACGCGAAGGATGGCCGCTTGAAGGGAATCGAGGCGTGAATTCACGCCGATGACCGAGTGAAAATACTTTTTCTTTTGTCCGTGGTTGGCCACCATCCGGAGCTTAGCCGCCAGCTCGTCGTCGTCGGTGTACAGGGCTCCGCCGTCGCCATAGCAGCCGAGGTTTTTGGAAGGGAAAAAGGAGGTGCTGCCGATGTGGCCCAATGTGCCCGTCTTGCACTTGCTGCCGTCCGCCAATGTCAGTTCGGCCCCGATGGCCTGGGCATTGTCTTCGATCACCCACAGGCCGTGCCTGCTGGCCACTTCGAGGATAGGCTCCATGTCGGCGCTTTGGCCAAACAGGTGCACGGGCACCACGGCTTTTGTTCGAGAAGTCACGGCGCGTTCCACGATCTCGCCAGTGATGTTGAAGGTCAAGGGATCCACGTCCACCATCACAGGGGTGAGGCCGAGGAGAGCGATTACCTCACAAGTGGCCACATAGGTGAAAGAGGGAACGATCACCTCGTCGCCAGGTTTCAGGCCAAGGGCCATCATCGCGATCTGCAGCGCATCGGTACCGTTGGCGCAGGGAATCACGTGCCGGCAGCCGAGGTATTTTTCCAATTCCGATTGGAAGGCAGCGACCTCTGGGCCGTTGATGAAGGCAGTTGTTTCGATACAGCCCAGCACGGCGGCATCTACCTCCGCTTTGATACGGTGGTATTGGCCGCGCAGATCGACCATTTGTATGGGATTCATAAATAGGGATTGAATACGGATCGAAAAAGCAAGATTTGGGCAGCCCATCGGGCGCCGCAAAATTAGCACTTGTACCGGAATTAACGCCAGATTGCGCAACGGAAATACACATCTTCGTAATCTCAGCTTTTTTTAGCCCAAAATTGTCATTAGGCTCTTTTTGATCTGCTCAATTTTGGTCTTTTTCAGATTTTTTCTGATGTAGCGCTTGAGCTGTTCGCGAGGTGATTTGTTCCTGGATGGACTTACTTTTTCTTTTTCTTCTTCCAAAAAGAAAAAGAAACCAAAGTAAATCCCGATCAAATCTGGCGCCAACGCGAATCTTTTGTTCGCTGGCGCGAAAAAAACTCGATTTGCGGGGCGGCGTTTTGCCCTTGGGTCATCGCCGTTTGCCGCAAATCATCCAACAGGTTTTTCGCTCAGGCCCGTTACCAAAAGCCGCGCTGTCGGGATTTGCTCGAAGGTCAGCTGGGGCGTAAAAGTAATTCTTACAGGTAAATTTTCGATTTCTGATAGTGCCAAATGCATATTATAGACTGTATTTCAGTTTTTTGCAATAGACAATTTCTAATGGCGGTCATTAGAAATTTTTCCCAATGACAATTTTGGGTTCAACTTGCAAAAGTTATTGCCACTTTCGGATTGATTGTGCGACAATGGAAAAGCGGTCCGACATAGCGCCCCTCAAAAAAAAGGGCCTTTCTCTCCAAGAGGAGGAAAGGCCCTTTCGATCGGGAAAATCAGTTCCCTTGACGAGATCTGCCGTTAGGGTCTTTGAACGGCCACCTGTTTGGTGAGCACTTCATTGCCCGCCACGATGCGGAGGAGGTAGATACCAGAGGATTCCGCGGAGAGATCGAGTTGGGTTTGATTGCTTCCGTTGATCTGTTCGGTGGACACCAAGCGTCCTTGTACATCGAACACTTGTACAAAGCCGGTGATTTCGCGGTCGAGCGTCAGCGTGAAAGCACCAGTCGTCGGATTCGGGAACACCGAGGCGTCGAACATATCCACCACCAATTCCGGCTCGCGGGCCATCGGACGGGCGATCGGAGCCACCTCGTAGGCGCCCATATCGAAGCCGGCTCCTTGCGGACGGGCGTTTCCGTCGATGTCCACCGTAAGGGCAACCACCGCACCGGCATCCACACAAGCAGAGTAGAATTCGAGTTGCAGGTCTCCCAGTGCGAGGTTCACGAAGTTCGGGTCACCTGCAATGAAGCCGCCGAGGTTGTTGAACGCACCCGTGCCCGTTTCGTTGCTGGCAAAGGTAGCGTGTTGCAGCGAGCTGTTGCGCACATTGATCGTTGCACCCGTGCCCACGTTGTTGAACAGCGCACTGGTCGGGCTCGTGAAGGTATTGTTCCAGAACACGCAGTTCGTGATGTTCACCGGCGCTGTTGCAGGGGAAGTCGCGGAGTTGCTGAGACCCGAACCTCCGGAGGCCGTGTTGGACGCAAAGGTACAGTTGGTGACATTCAGCGTGCTCGGAGCGCCCGTGAGTCCTTCGTTGAAGATCGCACCGCCCAAGCCCATGCTCGAGTTGGCAAAGAACACACAGTTTTCGACGTTGGTGGTACTGGCCGTGACCGGGTTGGTAGCATTGCGGGTGGACGAATTGGCGTAAATCGCCCCGCCGTTGCTGGCCGCCGTGTTGTTGGTCATCGTACAACGGCGTACATTCATCACGGAGACTCCGTTGGAAACGCTCGAATTGACCAAAGCACCACCGTGGGAGTTGACTTCGTTTTCGGTGAACGAGCAGTTTTCGATCGTTACGGTACCGTTGCCATTGGTCAATTCGCTGAGGTTGCGCACCGCACCGCCTGTGGAAGTGACAGCGTTGTTGAAGAACTCGACACCAGAGAACACTATGGTGCTGGTCGCTCCCTGTGCCCAGTTGTTCACAGCGCCGCCATGTCTGGCCGCATTGCCCATGAACTGGCCACCAGTAACAGTCATGTTGATGACCGAGGAAGTCCTGGCGTAGTTCCAAATAGCTCCGCCGTCCTCTTCGGAGGTGTTGTTCATGAACCAACTATTGGTGATGCTCATATTGATCTGGCTTCCCACAGCCATGGGGGCGTTGGCAATGGCCCCGCC
>JBEIJQ010000050.1:0-19554 GCA_040380145.1 Lewinellaceae bacterium
CAATGGATGAAGGGCCTCTGGGAGAACTCCAACAGCTTCGAAAATCCAGTGTGTTACGATTCCTAATGACAATTTTGGGATAAAAAAAAGAGAGGCTGTTTCTTACGACACAGCCCCCCTAAACTTCCAACAAGTTATTCATGAAATTTGCTTGCTCTGCAATTGTTGGACGCCTAAATACATAACACACACTAGGAGTACAATTCGATGTGCGGCCAAAAGAAAGAGCAGTAGATGTTTTTGAATTTTGGTTTGATGTGAACAAATGTATTGAGGCCCACCGATTGAGCAGGCAATGATTCCACGAACATATGTTTCCATCCCACGAACGGTATCAGAGATACCTGATCGCCTCCAGAAATTCGTCTTTTCGGTTGCGCGACAGTTCGATTTTGTGGCCGTTGCGCATCAGCAGATATCCGCCGTCGTTTCTGACGAAACGGTCCAGCTGCCGGAGATTGACCAAAAATGACCGATGGGTCCGAAAGAAATCCGGATGCTGCTCCAACTCTGTGAATTCGCCGAGTTTTTTGGAAACCAGCAATTTTTTTTGGTCTTCTACCACATAGGTATAGGAGCCGTCGGCCTCGAGGTACTGGATATCGGCGACATTGACGAAGACCACCTCGTTGTTTTGAGAAAGAACAAGCCGGGTGATACGTCGTTGTTCGTTCATATTCAATTTCAGCGTCTGCAATTTTTCGGCCATGAGTTTGCCGTTGAGCACTTCGCGTGCTTTTTCCACCGCTTTTGTGAGCTGTTCGATCTCGATGGGTTTGAGCAGGTAGTCCAGGGCAGACACGCGGAACGCTTGTATGGCGTACTGTTGGTACGCCGTGGTGAAGACCACGTGGAAAGCTGGTTCGGGGCAATGATCGAAAAGTGCGAAGCCGAACTCGTTGGGCATTTCGATGTCCAAAAAAACCAGGTCCGGTCCGAGTTCGGCGATCCGTTCGACGGCTTCCACCACGGAACCGGCCTGGCCGACCACCTCGAGACCCGGGCAATAGTCTTGCAGCAGTTTCTCCAAAGTGCGCCGGGCGCGCGCCTCGTCGTCCACGATGATGGCCCGGACCGGCTGCGGTGTCTCTTGTTGGTCGGTGGAATGGGTCATGGCGATTGTTTTTTTGTAAAAAAAGGCGGTTCCGGATTCAATGGTTTTGGAAAGAACGATATTCCAGGGGAAGCAACAAAACCACTTTGGTGCCCAAGGGCATTCCGTTTTGGTCTTCGAGATCTTCGTACGAGACGCCGATCTTGCGGGACCTGCGCAGGTTGAGCAGCGTCAGGCGGGTATGAGCTGCGCCGGTCGAAAAGGAGCCTCTTTCCCGGGGTCTCGACGACAAAATGATCCCGGCTTTTTTTCGGCCTATTCCGTTGTCTTCCACCTCGACCCGCAAAGTATCGTCTTTTTGCAGGGAAAAGCTCAGGCGCAACCTCCCCGGGCCTTCCAAGTGCAGCAGGCCGTGCTTGAAAGCGTTCTCCACAAAAGGCTGTACGATCATAGAAGGCATCACCAAACCTTGTTCGGTCAGTTCGGGGTCCACCGAAAACTCCGTTTCGATGCGACCGTCGAAACGCATGCCTTCCAGATCGAGGTAGTGGCCGAGCAGCAAGATCTCCTCGTCCAAGGGGATGAGTTCTTTGTCGGAGTGCTCCAAGATCAGCCGGGTCAGCGACGCGAATTTGGACAGGTACAGGTTGGCGGATCGCTTGTCGTTGGTCAACACAAATTCTTGTATGGAATTGAGGGAATTGAACATGAAATGGGGGTTCATCTGCGCCCTCAGCGCGGCCAGTTTGCTGGAGCGCAGTTCTTTCTCCAACAGGTCGCGCCGCCGGATCACGGCAAGCCTGATGCGGTAAATCAGGTAGAGCAGTGCTGCCAGCGACAGGCCGGCCAGCGACAGGAACCAGCCCGTGAGCCAAAAGGGGACGCGAATGCGCAAGGGCAACAAAATCGAGGACTCGCTGGACAATCCGTCTTCGTTCAGCGCCCGAACTTCGACCAGATAGGCCCCGGGATCGAGGCCCGACAGGTTGAGCATAGTTTCGCCCCGTGGGAGAGATACCCAAGCGGAATCACGGCCCAAAAACCGGTACTGTACGTTGAACTCTCCCCTTGCCCGAAGCGCCAGCACATCGAAATACAGACGGATCCCACGCTGATCCCAGCTCAAGTTGTATTCCGGCAGGATCAGGGTATCGCGTTCGTTGATCGTCACACCGGCCAGATAAACCATCGGCGGGGTATCGTTGATGTACTCGGCCCGGGCATCGATCGATACCAATCCCTTGGCCGTGAGCAAATAAAGGGTCGTGCCGACCAACGCCATTTGTTGTATCTGAACGGAGGGCAAGCCGTCCAATCGGTTGATCAGACACCATTTTCCGATGCGCCAATCCATCCGGACCAGTGCGTTCTCGGTGGCAACCCACAGATACGGCCCGTCCACGAGCAAAGATCGGACACTGCCCGGCGGGAAACCGTCGTCCTGTTGGAAACGACCGGTCACACTGTCGCCCCAAAAAGAAAACAGTCCCTCATTGAGGGAGCCCACCCAAACCGTCCCATCCGCCGTCTGCGCCAAGCTCCGCACCATGAAACTTTTGATGCCGGGAGGCGCGATAGCCCTTACTCCTCGGCCAGTGTACGCCACCAAACTGTCGTTGTAGGCCACTAAAAACCGCTCGTGCACGGAATCCACCAAGGCGCGCCAGCACCGGCCTTTGCTGAACTGCCAGCGGCGATACCCCGGATAAGTGGGAAAAATGCGGCCAAAACCCTCCAGCCAGCTGGAGTCCCGACCGTCGAAAAGCACCAGGTAATTGGACGAACCGGCCACGCCCATCATGCCGCCCGGCAAGGGCGCAAAGGATTTGCAGCCGTTGTTGACACCGTGCTCCTGCCACTTTCCTCCTTCCGCCGAACGGCGGTAAACGGAGATCTGTGCCTGCCAGATGGCGTCGGTTTCGGGATGGTATCCGAGCGCTTCCACGGCGACCGGCTCTTCGGTCCTCCAATTCTCTTTTCTGCCCGTCAACGGCTCGTACAGCAGAGTGGTGCCGTCTTGGTATCCCACGAACAAGCGCTTGGCCCGATCGCTTTCCAGAGCAGTGGGATCGCCGTCGGGCCAACCGTCTGCCAAACCCCCGCCATAGCCGACGACCCGGAGGTCGGGCAGCGTGAACAGACCGGCCTCCAGGGTGGTCATCCAATGAAGCCCCTCCCGATCGAACAGCACATCGGAAACGGATTTTTTTTCCAACACCGGTCGGTTGCCCCGGGGCAGCAGATTTTCGTCCACCAGCCAGGCACCCTTGTTGCTCAGCAGCCAATACACCCCCTTTTCCGTATGTTCTTCAATCCGGTACACTTTGCAATTGGAAAAAACGGAATCAACGGCAAACGGCCGAAAACCCTCGGGGCCGAGCTCGAACCAATGCGTCTTGTTATTGGCATATTTGGTGACCAATACTTTTTTTTCAAGAAAAAAAATCTTGCTGGGGCCTGGCCGAAACATCACCTCGTGGTGGGGGAAATACTGCCATTCAAGGGGCGTTTTTCGGCACCATTCGTTGTTGACACAGGCCCAAATATTCTTGTCCGGCGCGACGGTCAACAGGTTGTCGGCCAAAAAACGGGTGCCCTGCAGATTGGGGCGGTGACGCTTGAAACGGTTCGTCTGCACATCTATTTCGTAGATCGCGTCGTTGGCCGTCAGCCATACCCGATCGGCAGAGTCGAGCACGAACTGCACATAACTGACGTGCATGACGCCCTTCGGCAATGCGAAAAGGGCAAGCGAATCCCCTTGGGAATGAAATATCTGCCCCCTGAACGAATGGCACCAGATGCGCCCTTGGCGGTCTTCTTGTATGCCGGACACCGACACGCCCCTGAACCGGGGGTTGTCGAAACGGTCGAAACGCTTTCCGTTGTAACGGAAAAGACCGTCGTTGCTGGCCACCCACAGATATCCTTTTCGGTCTTGGTGAACGCAGTATATCTCGCTAGACGACAGCCCGCTCTCCTCCCCGATGGGCCAGCTCACCGGCGCCTGCGCACAGAGGGACACGGCCAAGACCAAACAGCAGCAAAGGGTCGGGAACAGCCGTTTCACTTTGCAGGGCGTCAATCTTCTTTTTGGGCTTCTTCCTCGATCAACCGTTCGGACACGCGCCCGAACACGCGGGCACTGCGTCCCGGATCGGCGAGCAAGGCGGAAAGGCTTTGTTCGAATTCTTCCCTTCCGATACCGTGCAAGCGGAAAATCACCGCATAATAGGCCCCGATGGCGCTGTCGCGCTTGGCGGGGGAGCACTGCATCGCAGCCGCTTCGGCCAGTTGCACATCTTTGAGCACCTCCACCAAGCGCTCCTCGGGGATCGAGGGCTCGACCGCAGAAATTTGCTCACCGGAACCGCAGCCGAAAAGGGTCCCGCAAAGGCAAACGCTGCACAACAAACGGGCGCTGAACGAGACCATATCGGAAAAGGGTCAGGTTACGGTTTGGCCGTGTTGTTTTCGCGGTCCGTGTCTGCGGTGCGCTCCCGGGGATCGATCACCACCTTTTCGATGTCTTTTTCGCGGGCGGGGATGGTCAGGGTGTAGTTTTTTTGCACCCAGTGCCAATCGGGCTGCACGGAAAAGCCCGCATCGAGGTCTTCCTGGGGCTTGGCGCCCCGCATCAGGTCGAGCGGAATGGTGTAGATTTCGCGGCGTCCGTCCTTGTATGTGACCTCTACATCGACGGGCATCGGCACGATGCCCACACGCTCGAGCTGCACGAGCGTTTTTCCGCCCTTTTTCTCGATCGCGGACACCTTGTAATCCAATGTGAAAGTGGTGTTCACCCAGTACTCGCGGTACCAGTCCAATTCCAATCCCGATTCTTTTTCGAAAACGCGGATGAAATCGTTGGGATTGGGGTGCTTGAACTTCCACACATCGAAGTAGCGCAGCAGCGCGCGGTCGAAGGTGGGTTTGCCGAGCACATACTCGAGTTGGGCCAAGAACACCGTCCCTTTGGAGTAGGCGCCCGCCCAAAAGGCATAGCTGGTGTTGTAGTGGTCGGCGTGGGTGCTGAGCGGCTGCTCCGATCCGGAGTTGGCCAACTGGATGTAACCGCGGAAACTGCCGTCGTTGGGATTGGCCTTGTTGTGCGCGAACAAATAATTGGTGGTTACGGCCGTGGCGTAATTCGTGAAGCCCTCGTCCATCCACGGATGCAGGCTCTCGTTGCTGCCCAATACCCCGAAATACCAGTTGTGAAGCGCTTCGTGCACGGTCACGCCCACCAGACTGGCCAGCGTGCGTTTGCCCGTGATCAAGGTGGCCATCGGGTATTCCATGCCGCCATCCCCGCCCTGCACGACCGTGAACTGGTCGTAGGGATATTTTCCGAAGGTCTTGCTCATGAACTGGAACGCCCGCACCGCGTAATCTTTCAGTTTGCTCCAATTGGCTTCCAGCGCAGCTTCTTTTTCGTACAGGAAATGCAGCGTCGGCCCATCGGGCACTTGGGCCGTTTCGTGCACGTAGTCAGGGTCGGCGGCCCACGCGAAATCGTGCACGTTCGGGGCGAAGAAGTGCCAGGTAAGGCGTTTGCCCGCGGGGGCCGAGACCGTTTTTCCGGGAGCTTGGTAGCCATGCCCGATCTCGTCGGGATTTTGCAGGTAGCCCGTGCCGCCCAGCACAAAGCGCTTGTCGATGGTGATCTTCACATCGAAGTCTCCCCAGATGCCGTAAAATTCCCGGCCGATGTAGGGGTGGGCGTGCCAACCCTGCTCGTCGTACTGGCACATCTTGGGGTACCACTGGGTCATCGAATAACTGATACCCTCGTCGTTGTCGCGGCCCGAACGGCGGATCTGCACAGGTACCTGCGCACGGAAATCCATTTCGAAAACGGCCTTGCCGCCGGGCAGGATCGGCTCGGTCAGCTCCACTTCCAAAATGGTGCCCTCCACGAGGAACGATTTGACCGGACGGCCGTTGTGCAGCAAACGGTCTATTTCCTGATAACCGATCTCGTCCGATTTGAGCAGCGAAATGCGCGAAACCGTCTTGCCGTTCTTTTCCACCACCAACCGATCGTCCGGATCGGGAAGGGCCTGCACCCGCAAGTCCATGTCGCTGCCCGGTTGGAAGGCATTGAAATACAAGTGGTAAAACACCTGGCGGAGCGTGTCCGGCGAGTTGTTGGACAAAGTCAGCCGCTGCTTGCCTTTGAAACGGTGCGACTCCACGTCCATGTCGATCTCCATCGAGTATTCAGCCCACTGCTGCCAACGATCGGGCTGGGCCGACAAAAAGGCCGGCAGGAGCAGGACGATGGTTTGTAAAATTATGTTATTTTTCATAAAAAAATTGGTGTGCTTAAGAGAATGGATGTGTTATTTGCGCCGGTTGATCTCGTCCCGGATCTTGGCGGCCTGTTCGTAATCTTCTTTTTCCAGAGCTTCGGCCAATGCTTCTTGCAAGGCGTCGTCGGTCATGCTCTCCAAGGCGTTGCGGCGTTTGCGCCGGGGCTCGACGGGTTTTTCTTCTTCCTCTTCGGATTCCTCCTCCTCCGATGGTTCGGGCAGGACGATGCCCGCTTGGTCGAGTATGAACCCGTAGGTATAGATCGGGCAATCGAAACGGACGGCCATAGCGAGGGCATCAGAGGTGCGCGAGTCGATCTCTACGGTTTCGCCGCCCATGGTGCAGACCAAGCGCGCAAAAAAGATGCCTTCCTGCAGATTGTTGATCACCACTTCTTTGAGTTCCACCGAAAATGCGTCGAAAAAATTCTTGATCAAATCGTGGGTCAAGGGCCGGCTGGGCACCATTCCTTCCATGGCCACCGCAATGGCCTGTGCCTCGAAACCTCCGATCACGATGGGCAGACGGCGGGATCCGTCCACTTCTCCCAACAGCACGGCGTAGTTGGATGACTGGGAGATGCTGTGCGACAACGCGACGATCTCCAATTCGATTTTGTTCATGGGGCAGCTGGTTATTGCTTCGCAAAGATATCTTTTTTTGGTCAATTCACGGCGCGGCCCCGGCCCGGATCTTCGCCCGTTGGGTCATCCACAGGCCGCACAGGATGAGCGCCAACCCGATGCCGTGGTGGGCTCCCAGCGATTCGCCGTCGTACAGGCCCCAGCCGATCGACACGATGGGCATCAGGTAGGTGGACAGGGAGGCCGTCAAGGGGCCGGCCAGGTGGATGACCTTCACATAGGCCATAGAGGCCACCACCGTGCCCATGATCGCCAGCCAGCAGACGGCGGCAAAACTCTGCCAACCGTATTCGTGCTCCACTACCTTGATCCAGACCCTGTCGTAGGCCAGAAAAGTCAGCGCAAAGGGCGCCAGCCACAAAAAGCTGCCCGCCAGCAGCAGGTGTCCGGGAATGTGCCCCAACCGACCGATCGTGTTGGTACTGATCCCGTACAGCATCGTCGCCGCGATCACGAACAGCCCGTAACTGTTGGCCCGGCTCTCGAAAACATTTTGGCCGTAAGCGATCAAAAAAACCGCTCCGCACAGTCCGAGCAGCACGCCCGCCAACTGGGGGCGACCGAAAGGGCGGCCGAACAACAAGGCACCGACGATCAGTACCCACAGCGGGGTCATGGCGTTGAGGATGCCCGCAAACGAGCTTTGGATCTGGGTCTGCGCAAAGGAAAACAAGAATGCCGGCACTCCGTTGCCGCAAAACCCCACCACCGCCAGCCATTTCCAATCCTCCCGCCGGATCTTGTGCGCGCCGAGCAGAATCATCGGCAGGAACACCAGCGAGGTCAGCCCGATGCGCAGCGAACCCACCTCGTACCAAGCAAAGGTGCGCATGCTCTTTTTGATCAAAAAATACGACGCCCCCCACACCAGCGCGCAAAAAACGAGCAGGACCCAACTCAGGGCCTCTTCGTTGCCGGGCCGAAACACCTTGGGCCATTTGTTCGCCCAACGGGCGCTCGTGGTTGGGGACGGATTTTCCATGGGCTGGGGTCATCAAAAAAAAAGCCCTCCCGATGAACGGAAGGGCTTGCTTATGTGGTACCTCCCAGATTTGAACTGGGGACCCTCAGATTTTCAGTCTGATGCTCTACCAGCTGAGCTAAGGTACCTGGGCACAAGTGCGCTTCAAAAGCGGCACAAAGGTAATCCGGTTTTTTTAACGACCAAAAAAATTCGCTTTTTTTTGAAAAGAAAATTTCCAGCCCCTGCTTTTCCACCGGTTCCCGACAGAAACGGCGTTTCTATCCGGAACCGGTGGAAGTCATGGACAAACGGCCAATTTTTTTTTACAAAAATTTGATTTTTATTTTTTTACAAAAAAGTCTGCGGGAAACGCATCGAAATCAAACCGCTTCCATCACCGTGCCACATTTTTTGCAGGTGCGGAGTTCTTCGCTGCCCATGAAATGGTTCATGACGGGTGGGAGCTGCTTGACGATGTCCGTCATGGCGAAACTGGCCTCGTGGAGCTGGTGGTTGCAATTTTCGCAAAACCACATCAATTTGTCGAGCTCGCCCTCGCGGCGGTATCTTTCGATGACGATGCCCACGGTGCCGGCGGGGCGTTGCGGGGAATGGGGCATGCGCGGGGGCAGCAGGAACATCTCGCCCTCGCGGATCGTGATCGTTTCGGGGGTACCGTCGGGATGTATGACCTTGACATGGATGTCGCCCTCGATCTGGAGAAAGAGTTCCTCACCGTCTTCCCAGTGGTAGTCTTTGCGGCCGTTGGGGCCGCCCACGACCATCACGATATAGTCGTCGTTGCCCTTGTACACCTGTTGGTTGCCCACCGGGGGCTTGAGCAGGTGGCGGTGTTCGTCTATCCAGGCGCGGAGGTTGAAAGGTTTGGAAAGCATGGGTCAAAGGAGCGTTGGTTGGATGGCGAAATTAGCGGCTTTTTTACATATTTTTGTCACCGAAAAAAAACGCCTTATGACCAAAATACTGATCGTTGACGACGAGCCGGCCATCCGCCGTTCCCTGCGCGACATACTCGAATACGAAAAATTCGCCGTGGAAGAAGCCAAAGACGGGGCCGAAGCACTGGCCAAGATCAGATCGGGCACCTTCGAGGCGATGCTCTGCGATATCAAGATGCCCCAGATGGACGGCATAGACGTGCTCGAACGCGCCGTGCTGCTCGCCCCCGATATGCCCGTCATCATGATCTCGGGCCACGCCGACCTGGAAACGGCCGTGGACTGCGTGCGCCGGGGGGCTTTCGACTTCATTTCCAAGCCGCTGGACCTCAACCGCCTGCTGATCACGATCCGCAACGCCCTCGACAAGTCGAGCCTCGTGGCCGAGACCAAGGTGCTCAAGACCAAGATCCGTCAATACCGCGGACAGGAAATGATCGGCGCATCGGCCCCGATGGCACAGATCCGGGAGACCATCGAAAAAGTGGCGCCCACCGAGGCCCGCGTGCTGGTCACGGGCCCCAACGGCGCCGGAAAAGAACTGGTGGCCCGTTGGATACACGAAAAAAGCCAACGCGCCAACCAGCCGCTGGTGGAGGTCAACTGCGCCGCCATTCCCTCCGAACTGATCGAGAGCGAACTGTTCGGGCACGTGAAAGGCGCCTTCACCTCGGCGGTGAAAGACAAGGCCGGAAAATTCGAACAGGCTTCCGGCGGCACGCTCTTCCTAGACGAGATCGGCGACATGAGCCTGGCCGCTCAGGCCAAGGTACTGCGCGCCCTGCAAGAGCACAAGATCACCCGCGTGGGCGGCGAAAAAGACATCAAGGTGGACGTGCGGATCGTGGCGGCCACCAACAAAGACCTGCGAAGGGAAATCGAGGCCAAGCGTTTCCGCGAAGACCTCTACCACCGCTTGGCGGTGATCATCATGGAAGTGCCCCCGCTCAACGAACGCCGCGACGACATCCCAGCCCTGGTGGAGCACTTTTTGTCCCAGATCTGCAAAGAATACGGCAATCCCGTCAAATCCATCAGCCCCGAGGCGGTCGAACTGCTCAAAAGTTTCGATTGGACGGGCAACATCCGTGAACTGCGCAACGTCGTGGAGCGCCTGATCATCCTATCGGGCAACGAGATCACCATTGGGGACGTGCAGTCCTATGTACGGCCCAACACGTCCAACGTTGACCCGCTGAACGAACTGTTCAGCCGATTCGAATCGTTCGAGGAGATGCAGGGATACCTGCGCGCCGAATGGCAGCGGCGCAAATAGATCAATAGGTCGGGACCGAAGGGTCTATTTCCTGCGCCCAAGCGAGGATGCCGCCGCGCAGGTTGTACAGGTTTTCGAAACCGTGCTGCATCTGCAGAAAGGCGATGGCCTTGGCACTGCGGGCGCCGCTGCGGCAGTGCACGACCACCGTTTTGTCGTCGGCCACTCGGTGGCCGGCAGACGCTACTTCGCCGAGCGGAATGAGCTCCCCGCCGATGTTGCAGAAAGCGTACTCGTCGGGCTCGCGCACATCGATGAGCTGAAAATCTTTGCCCGCGTCGCGCAGGGCCTTGAGTTCTTGGACGGTGATTTCCTTGATGGCAGTGGGATCCATGATCGGTCAAGAGGGTTCGGGACGGGCGTCGGCGTAGGCGCTCAAAGCGAAAAAGGCCAACGAGCCCCAGTAAAAAAACATGATGGGATATTGTACGAACGGAATGGTGTGCCAGTGGTAAAATTCGTTGAGCGCGATCAGGCTGTCGCTGAACGCGAAAAAAACCGAGCCGAGAAAAGCCCAGTTGGCGGGCGCATGCCGGCCCTCGGTGGCCAAAAAATAGGCCCCGCTGCGCCAGAGCAGACAGGTGATCACGGCGCCGTACACCGCGACGGGAACCGTCATGTCGCCCAGGCGCTCCAGCAGGAAATAACTCAGGGAACCCATCCAGAGCGAAAACAGCAGCAGCACCGGCAGAAAAAAGCGCCTTTCCCGAAGGGTCAGGGCCGTGATGAAAAGCGTGTGCCCGACGAAAAACGCGCCCATACCGGCCAAAAAGCCGGTTTTGCCGAGCTCCAACAGAATGTCGCCCGCCGCACAGAAGACCAAGGCCAGGGCCACCCTCGAACCGTAGGCGTTGCGCGGCATGCCGAAGCGCACCGCCGCCGCCAACAGCAGCGCGGGCAGCGCCTTGGAGCCCAACATCAGTTCCCACGACGGCAACAGCCGCCCGAAGAAAAACAGAGCGACCGCCAACGGAAGGACCAGCAGGATCTTGGCGAGGTTGGATTGCACAGGGATTTTTCTTTTTGTAAAAAAAGGTCAAAAAAAAACGGGCGGGAAAATGTGCCGTAGCACCTTTCCCGCCCGTCAGGCCGGCTTTAGGATTCCGCCGGGGCCACGGAGACGACCAGCTTGCGCTCGTCGTTTTCGCCGCTGAGGGCCCCGAAAAGCGTCGTGCCCTGCTCCACCGTTCCGTTGAGGATGAATTCCGCCAACGGATCCTCGAGGTATTTCTGGATGGCCCGGTGCAGGGGCCGGGCGCCGAACTGCGGATCGAAGCCTTTTTCGGCCAAGAACTCCCGGGCCTCGTCGCTGAGGCGCAGATCGAAGCCCATTTCCACGACCCGCTTGCGCAGGGATTCCAGGGCGATGTGGATGATCCGGAGGATGTTCTCCTTTTCAAGGGAATTGAACACCACCACATCGTCGATGCGGTTGAGGAATTCCGGCGAAAAAGTGCGCTTGAGGGCAGACTGGATGACCGTCTTGGCGTTTTCGCCGGCCGATTCCTCGCGGGCACGGGTGGCAAAACCCACGCCTTGGCCGAAATCCTTGAGCTGGCGCACGCCGATGTTGGAGGTCATGATGATGATGGTGTTCTTGAAGTCGACCTTGCGGCCCAGGCCATCGGTCAACTGTCCGTCGTCCAATACCTGCAAGAGGATGTTGAACACATCGGGGTGTGCCTTTTCGATTTCGTCGAGCAGGACCACGCTGTACGGCTTGCGGCGCACTTTTTCCGTGAGTTGGCCGCCTTCCTCGTAGCCCACATAACCCGGAGGCGCGCCGATGAGACGGCTGACCGAGAATTTCTCCATGTATTCCGACATGTCGATCCGCACGAGCGCATCCTCGCTGTCGAACAGCCGTCGGGCGAGCACTTTGGCCAGTTCGGTCTTGCCGACGCCCGTGGGCCCGAGGAAGATGAACGAGCCGATGGGCTTGAGCGGAGATTTCAGTCCGACCCGGTTGCGCTGGAGCGCCTTGGTGACCTTTTCGATGGCCTCGTCCTGTCCGATCACGAACCTGCGCATTTCCTCGCCCATCCCGACGAGTTTTTTGCTGTCGCTCTTTTGGACATTGGTGACGGGGATGCCGGTCATCATGGAGACCACCTCGGCGATGTCGTCGGCGGTGACGGGATAGCGTTTGGTCTTGGATTCCTCTTCCCATTCCAGCTTGGCGGTTTCCAGCTGCTTGATCAGCTTGGACTCGTCATCGCGCAGATCGGCGGCCTTTTCGTACTGCTGGTTTTTGACCGCTTGGTTTTTGACCTCCTTGATCTCCTCGATTTTTTGTTCGAGCTGGAGGATGTGGGGCGGCACGCTGATGTTCTTGAGGTGCACCCGTGCGCCCACCTCGTCGAGCACATCGATGGCCTTGTCGGGCAGGAAGCGGTCGGTGATGTACCGATCGGAGAGTTTCACACAGGCCTCGATGGCATCGTCGGCGTAAGTGACGTTGTGGAACTCCTCGTACTTTTCGCGGATGTTGTTGAGGATGATGATGCAGTCCGAGGGAGAAGGCGGCTCGATGAGCACTTTTTGGAAGCGCCGGTCGAGGGCCCCGTCCTTTTCGATGTGCTGGCGGTATTCGTCGAGGGTGGAAGCGCCGATGCACTGCAGCTCGCCGCGGGCGAGGGCCGGCTTGAAGATATTGGAGGCGTCGAGGGATCCCGTGGCGCCGCCGGCCCCCACGATGGTATGGATCTCGTCGATGAACAGGATCACATCGCGGGATTTTTCCAGCTCGTTCATGATGGCCTTCATCCGCTCTTCGAATTGTCCGCGGTACTTGGTGCCGGCCACGAGGGCAGCCAAGTCGAGCATCACGATGCGCTTGTTGAAGAGCGTGCGGGAGACTTTCCGCTGCACGATGCGCAGGGCGAGGCCTTCCACCACGGCGGTTTTGCCCACGCCGGGCTCTCCGATCAGGATGGGGTTGTTCTTTTTGCGGCGCGAAAGGATCTGGGAAACCCTTTCGATCTCGTTTTCCCGTCCGATGATGGGATCGAGGCGGTTTTCTTCGGCCAGCTTGGTGACGTCCCGTCCGAAGTTGTCGAGCACGGGGGTGCGGGACTTGCCGGCCCCGGATGCGGCGGACCCACCTCTTCCCGTAGGACGCCCGCTGTAGCGCTCGTCCTCTTCGCCGAAATCGTCGGGGTTTTCGGGGCCCTCCGCGCGGATGTCGGGCGCAGGGCCGTTTTCGTCGCCGGGCATAGTGCGGGCATAGTCCAGTTCGCTCCGGTAGGCGTCGTAGTCCACATCGAATTGTTCGAGCACCTTGGCGGCGATGTTGTCCTTTTGCCGAAGGATCGACAGCACGAGGTGCTCAGTGCCGATTTCCTCGCTGTTGAGGGATTTCGCCTCCAAGAAGGTCACCTTGAGCACTTTTTCTGCCTGTTTGGTGAGGGGCAGGTTGCCCACATCGTAAGAGGGCTGCTCGTAGCGCCCTTGCCCGATGGCCTCCTCCATCCGCCGGCGGAGCTCGGCTTGGTCAACGGAGAGGGAATCCAATACCTTGTTGGCCAAGCTCGTGCGGTCTTTGAGGACCCCCAAGAGAAGATGCTCGGTGCCGATATATCCGTGGCCGAGGCGGAGAGCTTCCTCCCGGCTGAGGGAAATCACTTCTTTGACTTTGGGCGAAAATTTCTTCATGCCGTGAAAGGGGAAAATTGGTTGGGAAATACCCCATAGGTTTTTGCTTTGCCCAGGGTATGAACGCTCGTTTTTGAAAAGTTTTGGAAAAATACGGTTTTTTGACGATCCCGTCGATGCCCTCTGTTTCTTTTTTGCAAAAAAAAACGGCGCATTACCGTTTAAAACCGTTTTGCGCTACCTTTGTCGAAAACCGTGCCAAGGGTCTTACGACGGTCCAAAACGACCGCAAGGGCTCCGATCCCCAGCAAAGTCGGACAAAGTGGCAGACGCGCCTTTATTTCTCCAACATCCACCGCAACACAGCCCCGTATGAAATACGCCGTAGAGAAAAACGACAAGTACACCATTTTCCGCGTGAGCGAGGAAAACCTGAACAGCCTGTGCGCTCCGGACCTCAAGTCGGAGTTCGTGATCCTCAAAAACGAAGGCATCCGCAACCTGATCGTGGATCTCCAAGAGGTGAAATTCGTGGATTCCAGCGGACTGTCGGCCATTTTGACGGCCAACCGCCTGTTCAACGACGGAGGCTCCTTCGTGCTGACGGGCGTCAACCATCCCGCCGTCAAGACCCTGATCAACATCTCCCGCCTGGAAAGCGTGCTGGCCATGGTGCCCACCGTTTCCGAATCGGTGGACTATGTGATGATGGAAGAGGTCCAGCGCGACCTCGAAGCCGGATCGGGCGACGACGGTCAGGACGATTGAGCCCCGCCCCATGCTGGAAGTCCTGATCCTGGGCAGCAATGCCGCGGTGCCCGCCCACGGGCGGCACCTGACCAGCGCTGCGGTTTCCTGCGGCAAACAGACCTTTTTGCTGGACTGCGGCGAAGGGACCCAGATGCGCTTCTCGGAGTGCAAGATCAAGCGCGGACAACTCTCGCACATTTTTATCACGCACCTGCACGGCGACCACCTTTTCGGGCTGCCGGGACTGCTGACCTCGCTGAGTTTCCAGCGCACGGCCCCCCTCCACCTGATGGGGCCGGTGGGGCTCGAAGAGTTTGTGCGCACTTCCCTGCGCATCTCGGGCAGCCATTTGTCGTACCCTCTCTACATCCGCTGCACGGACCCGCAACGGTCCGAACTCGTGTACGAAAACAACCAGCTGACCGTGCACACGTTGCCCCTTCGGCACCGTTTGCCCACGAACGGGTATCTTTTCAGGGAAAAAATCGGCCGACACCGATTGATCCCGGAAAAGCTCGAGGAACTGGGCATCCCGCACGCCGGTCGGGCCAAACTCACCCGCGGCGAAGATTATGTGGCGCCCGACGGCCGGGTAATCCCCAATGCCGAGTTCGCCCTTCCGCCGGCCGAACCGGCCTCGTTCGCGTTCTGCACCGACACTGCCTTCCATCCCCCGCTGGCCGATCTGGTGAAGGGGATCGATCTGCTGTACCACGAGGCGACCTTTTTGGACGAACTGCGCGAACAGGCCGAAATGACCCTGCACAGCACGGCGCTCGACGCGGCCCGGATCGCAGAACTCGCCGGAGTCAAAAGACTGCTGCTGGGACATTTTTCTTCCCGGTACGCCAGCCCCTCCGTGCTGGAAAAAGAGGCCCGGACGGTCTTTCCGTCGGCAACGGCGGTCAGAGAAGGGGTCTGGTACCGATTGGCGGGCGGCGGATAACGCCCGGCGGCACAAACATCAATTGCAATCGCCCGTCTGCGCCGAAATCCAGTCGCGGATCAACTGCACGCCCTCATCGTGGATCAGCGAACGACCCAGTTCGGGCATGGCCACGGCCGGACTCGTGGAATTCATCCGATAGACCATGATCGAAAGTTCGGGATGCCCGGGCACGATGTCGAACTGGAAGCCCCCGAGCCTTGTCCGGCCGCCACGGGCGCCTTGCAGAAGCCGAGGGCCGTGGAATCGGTCTGGCCCCAGTTCAGCAGCAGACCGGAATTGTTGGCCGGTCCGCGGAGGTTGTGGCAATGGGCACAATTCACATCGAGGTAGGCGCGGGCCCTTTCGTTGAGAGAACCGTCGTTGGGATCGAGTGCGTTGGGCACGCGCGGGGCAGCAGCCGGATCCGGCGCTCCCGTCAAAAAACCGGCGGCCTGCCATTTGGTCAGCTGGTTGGCCGTGCCCTCGGGGTACGGGTAGGACTTGTTGAGGTTGCGCACCTTGGGGCCGATGGGCATGATCTCTTCGTCCACGCTGTGGCAGCCCTTGCACTGATTTTTGTTGGGGATCAGATAGTTCAGCGTCTTTTCGGAACCGTCGTAGTGGATCCAGGAAACGTTGCGCTGGCCGCCGGCCACGCCGTAGGTGGCTTCCGTCTGCGCTTCGTCCCAGAGATACGAATAGGTGTCCCAACCACCGGATTTGCGCACGAGCAGCCGGGTCTCGAGGATGCGGCGGCCCAGGGAAGGGTCGCGCAGATCGTGCGAGTAATAGAAGGTCTTGACCAGAATGGTGCCGACGGGAAATTCCAGGACGCCGTTTTCGGTGTAGGTGGCCGAGGTGCCGGGCGGCATATAGACGAACCGGGCCTTTTGGGCGTAATCCGAAAACAGGGCCGTGTTGAGGTCGTAGGGCAGAACGCCCTCGGCCGGGTTGAGCTCGGCGAGGGGGCCTTCGAAAAGGCCGTATTCCGACAAGGTGCGGTAGGGCATGCCGTCCATTTCGCCCTTTTGACAGGAAGACCAGGTCAGCACGCCCGCCAGCAAGGGGCAACAGAGGAGGACGACGCGGAGAAAAATTGTTTTTTTCATCGGAAAAAAGGATAAAAAAACGGGTTCGTAAGCTCTGGCAAAAGTATGGTTTCCCCTCGTATTTTTGTCCGAAATTACGTTCGTGCAAAATCGCCACACGCCCGATCTGTTGGAAGCCGGTCTCGACGAGGCCGGGCGCGGCTGCTTGGCCGGGCCGGTCTTCGCGGCGGCGGTCATTCTGCCCGACGGGTTTTCGCACCCGAAACTCAACGATTCCAAACAGATGCGCGAAACCGATCGCCGCACCCTGCGCGCGGTGATCGAACGCGAGGCGCTCGCCTGGGCGGTCGCCACGGTCTCGGCCGAGGAAATAGACCGCATCAACATCCTGCAGGCCTCGATCCTGGCGATGCACCGGGCCGTGGAAGCGCTCCGAATGCGCCCGGAAATGCTCTTGGTGGACGGCAACCGCTTCCGGCCCTTTCCCGGGATCGCCCACTGCTGCTTCGTCAAGGGCGATGCCCGTTTCCTGTCCATCGCCGCCGCTTCGGTCTTGGCCAAGACCCACCGCGACGAACACCTCGAGGCGCTCCACGAACAATGGCCGGCCTACGGCTGGACGCGCAACAAAGGCTACCCCACGGCCGAACACCGGGCCGCCATCGCCGCGCACGGACCAAGCCCAGAGCACCGCATGAGCTTCCAGTTGCTTCCGACGCCACGGCTGTTTTAGCCCTTTATTTTGTCTTCATATTTTTTTTAAATAAAAAAATATCTTTTTGATTTTCAGTTTTTAATAAAAAAATTCGACCGATCCGGATTTCTTGAAAAAAGGGTATCCATCGGCTCGAAAACCGTCTTTGGGCATCTTTTTTCCACACATCTTGTTTTTTTCCTTAACTTTCATCCAGTGAGCAATTCTCCGGAAAACGGGCCGGGCGGCGCCCCCGAACTTCCCAGATGGACCACGGCGGTCCTCGGGGCGTTCTTGGCCGCTTTTGTCGCCCTGGCTTTTTATGTGTTCATCCGCGGCGGGCAACTGATCGAAGTGCTCGACGCTTTTTACTGACCCTTTGAGATTGATATGATCCTCTCCCTCGACCAAGGAACCACCTCGTCCCGCGCTATCTTGTTCGACCGGGACGGTCGCATCGCCGGCGTTGCGCAACAGGAATTTGCCCAGCACTACCCGCAGCCGGGATGGGTGGAGCACGATGCCCTCGAGATCTGGGAAACGCAGCTGCGCACGGCCCGCGAGGTGCTGCAAAAAACCGGCGTGCCCGCCGAACGGGTCGAGGCCATCGGTATCACCAACCAGCGCGAGACCACGGTGGTGTGGGACCGTGCGACCGGAAAACCCATCGCGCCGGCCATCGTTTGGCAGGACCGCCGCACCGCACCGATCTGCGAGCGGCTGAAAGCGGAGGGCCTCGAACCGCACATCCGCGCCCGGACCGGGCTGGTGGCCGATGCGTATTTTTCGGGCACCAAGGTTTCGTGGCTCTTGGAGCACATCCCAGGCGCACGGGAACGGGCCGAGCGCGGCGAACTGCTGTTCGGCACCATCGACACTTGGCTGCTGTGGAACCTCACCGGGGGCGCCGTGCACGCCACGGACTTTTCCAACGCCTCGCGCACCTTGCTATTCGACATCCACGCCCTGGATTGGGACGACACCCTGTTGCGGGCGCTCGGCATCCCGCGGGCGATGCTGCCCGAGGTGCGTCCCTCGAGCGGGATTTTCGGCCATACCGAACTGCTCGGCGGGCGTTTGCCCATCGCCGGCGTGGCGGGCGACCAGCAGGCGGCGTTGTTCGGACAGCGCTGTTTCTCGCCGGGCACGGCCAAAAACACCTACGGAACGGGCTGTTTCATGCTGATGAACACGGGCGAAAAGCCGGTGACATCCGCTTCCGGACTGCTGACGACCATCGCTTGGGGCTTGGGCGGTAAGGTGGAGTATGCGCTGGAAGGGTCCGTTTTCATCGCCGGGGCGGCCATCCAGTGGCTGCGCGACGGTCTGAAAATGATAGACGAGTCGCGGGATTCGGAGTATTTCGCCACGAAAGTGCCCGATTCGGGCGGCGTATATGTGGTGCCCGCCTTTGCCGGGCTGGGAGCGCCTTATTGGGACATGTACGCCCGGGGCGGCATTTTCGGACTGACCCGCGGCACCACCAACAACCACTTGGTGCGCGCCACCTTGGAGTCCATCGCCTACCAGACCCGCGACGTGCTGGACGCGATGGAGCGCGACTCCGGCATCCAACTCCGTTCGCTGCGCGTGGACGGCGGCGCCTGCGCCAACGACTTTTTGATGCAGTTCCAATCCGACCTGCTCGACGTGCCGGTCGAACGCCCGAAAGTCATCGAGACCACGGCCCTCGGCGCCGCCTATCTGGCCGGACTGGCCGTGGGCACTTGGACCCTGGAAGGCCTGAGCGGTCAAGTGGCTCCCGAGCGGGTTTTCGCCCCGGAAATGCCCGAAGAAAAGCGCGGGGCGCTATACAAAGGCTGGCAACAGGCGGTTCGGCGCGTGATGACGGAGTGAGGGGGGCGGGGATTTTTTATGCCGCCACTTGGGTTTGGCACCACATTCCACTACTTTTGTCACCAAGAAAACGGTCCATGTTCGTTGAAAAATCTCGAAAAGCGTCGGATATTGAAACGAAATGTTTATATTTGCGATTGTTTCCGTTGAGACGGCTTTTGATCTGGCCGGCTAATTATAAAACTTGCTCCTTAACCAATTTTGGCGGCAGATGACACCTAAAGGCAAAACCAGCATCGAAGATTTTGACAGCAAACGCTTTCAAAGTCGTTTGGCCGAACCCGATTCGGGCAATCACCACAAGGCCATTGTGACCCACTACCTCCATAACTTGGACAATGGGGTAGCCAAGCATTTCGAGCAGGATGCCCAAAAAGCTATCCGGGAATATGTGGCCTACAAACGGGAAGAAGAAAAAATCAACTTGGTCGAAGAGACTGCTGTACAAGAATTGCTGTTTGAAGTGGAG
>JBEIJQ010000051.1:0-19381 GCA_040380145.1 Lewinellaceae bacterium
GACTTTTTCAGCGGCAGCGTTTGGACGGTTCGCAAGGTGTTTTGTTCCTGGTTTGGCTTTCTTTTTCCTTTTCTTCTTCCCAAAAAGAGAAAGAAACCAAAGTAAATCCCGATCAAATCCGG
The DNA here is from genome assembly GCA_040380145.1 of Lewinellaceae bacterium. Taxonomy (GTDB): domain Bacteria; phylum Bacteroidota; class Bacteroidia; order Chitinophagales; family Saprospiraceae; genus JBEIJQ01. The sequence goes on from JBEIJQ010000051.1 coordinate 123, forward strand.
CGCCAGCGCGAGTCTTTTGTTCGCAGGCGCGAAAAAAAACTCGATTTGCGGGGCAATGTTGTTGTCCTTGGATCGACCTCGTTTGCCGCAAATCAGCCAACAGGTTTTTCGCTCAGGCCCGCTAACAAAAGCCGAGCTGTCGGGATTTTCTCGAAGGCCGGCTGGGCCGTAAGAATTTCTTACAAGTCGTTCTTCGATTTTCGAGGAACTGCACTGTACTTTATAGACTGTATTTCAAATTTTTACAACCGGCAATCTCTAATGACCGCCATTAGAGATTTTTTCCAATGACAATTTTGGGATTATGTTCCGGCCCGAGTGCGGTCTTAAGTTCAGGCCTCGACCTGCTTCCTTGGGGGCGCGACGCAATCCTTTTCACTTGGTCGGTGGCCGATTGTGAAAAGAGAGTGACTTGTTTGGCCTTTCCCCCCTTTGAGCAACGGAATCTGAATTTCCGGAGGCTGCCTTTGGAAATTTTTCTACGGCCAATTTGGGGGGCACGGAAGCAAGATTTTTTGGTTCTAATAACGAAAAGTAGTGGATAACTTGCGTGAAAAAAAATGCTACATGAACAAAAGGCAGATATTTGAACCCAATGACAATTTTGGGTTAAAAAACAGATACCGGTGTGTCCCGGCGAATATCGACCGAAAAACCCCTTTTCCCCCCTCCTTTTTCCTATTTTTGTACCAAAATCCACACCTCCACGGATGCACCGAACGATCGCCCTCCTGTTGCTTTTCTCCTGTCTGTTGACCGCCTTGGCCTCCTGCGCGGGCGCCAAAGCGCGCAAGCAGGCCCGGCGCCAGGCCGCCTGTACCGAAATGGCCGAAATGAAAGAAAACGGAGTGCTGGTGGTGCGCCTGCGGACCTACAACAACCGCCTGAAAAAACTCCGCCAAGATCTGGCCGGAGCCACCGTCAAGCCCAAAGCCGCAGAAGCGCTGTCCCGCGAGATCGCCGTGCTGGAACACTTCCGCGACAGCACCCACCGGTCCATCCAACAGGCTTTTCAGACGTACTATTCCTACACATCGGTCGTTTTCATGGCCGATACCAGTTCTGCCCGGCTGTTCAAAAACGAACCGAAAGGATATTTTCTCGGCCCCGACCTGCGCCCCGACACCTCCATTTCGATCGGGGGGAAAAAAGTGTATCTTTTCGATTACGAACTGACGACGATGAACCAGTCCGATCTCGTGGGCATCGGCACTTTGGACGGCAAGCCTTTCGAGGCTCCTTTCTCCTATCTGGGCAGGGGCGGCGTACAAAGGGAGTTCCAACAGGGCACGCACAATTATCCCCGGATCATCCGGCGCTTCAACGAACTCTTCCTGGAAATGGAAATGCGCTGCAAAATGAACCTTTACCTGAAATGAAAACGAAACTCATCGACATCGCCTGGGCCCGATCGGGCGACAAGGGCAACATCTGCAACATCGGCGTGTTGGCCAAAACCTCCGCCCATTATGCCCTGCTCAAAGAAAAACTCACCGCCGAAAGCGTCAAGGCCCATTTCGGCGATCTGGTCCGCGGCCCCGTGGTGCGCTACGAGTGGGACGCCATCGAATCGCTGAACTTTGTCTGCCACGAAGCGCTCGACGGCGGCGCGGCGCGTTCGATGCGCATGGACACCCTCGGAAAGAACTTTTCCGGCCACCTGCTCCGCCTCGAACTCGACGGCGAATAAGCCCTCCCCCGCCCATGATCACCAATCGCTCCGTCCAACAGGTGCTCGAGACCGCCCGCATCGAAGATGTGGTCGGTGATTTCGTGCAGCTGCGCAAACGGGGCGTCAACTTGCTCGGGCTTTGCCCTTTCCACGGGGAAAGGACTCCCTCGTTCAATGTGAATCCCGCGCGCAACCTCTTCAAGTGCTTCGGTTGCGGCGAGGCCGGCGACCCCGTCGCCTTCCTGATGAAGCACGAGAGCATGACCTTCCCGGAGGCCATCCGCTGGTTGGCCAAACGATACAACATCGCGCTGGAAGAAGAACAGAAATCAGAGGATTGGGCCCAAGAACAGCTCGAACAGGAAAGCCTTTACCTGCTCAACGATTTTGCGCTCAAACATTTTCAGGAACAGCTTTGGGCGACCGACAGCGGCAAGAGCATCGCGCTGGGCTATTTCAAGTCCCGCGGTTTCCTCGAGGAAACCATCCGGCGCTGGGGGCTGGGATATGCCCAAGAAGACCCGGAACACTTCACCCGGACGGCCACCGGCGCGGCGTACAAACTCTCTTTTCTGCAAAAAGGAGGCCTCTCGACCCAATCGGGCCGCGATTTTTTCCGCGGGCGGGTGATCTTCCCCATCCACAACCTGTCGGGAAAAGTGGCCGCCTTCGCGGGCCGGATCCTCGGCGCCGACAAAAAGCAACCAAAGTACATCAACACGCCCGAAAGCGAGGTGTACCATAAGAGCAAGATCCTTTTCGGGGCTTTTTTCGCCCGCAACGCGATCCGCCAAAAGGACGAGTGCTTCCTCGTGGAAGGCTACACCGATGTGATCACGCTCCACCAAGCGGGCATCGAAAACGTGGTGGCCTCTTCCGGTACCTCGCTGACCGTGGAGCAGATCGGTCTTGTGAAACGCTTCACCGACAACCTCACGATCCTATACGACGGCGATGCCGCCGGTATCAAGGCGGCCCTGCGCGGCGTGGATCTCGTGCTCGAACAAGACCTAGATGTGCGCGTCGTCCTTTTTCCCGACGGCGAAGATCCCGACTCGTACCTGCGCAAAGCCGGTGGGGCCGCATTCGAAGCATATATCCGGGAAAACCGCCAGGACTTCATCCACTTCAAGATGCAGCTCCTGCTCGACGAGGCCAAAAACGACCCCTTCAAACGGGCCGGCATTGTGCGGGAAATCATGCAGAGCATCGCCCTGATGCCGGACGCCATCAAACGCGCCGAGTTCTTGAAATCCTGTTCGAAAAGGCTCGACATCCGCGAGGACGCGCTGTACGACGAACTGAACAAAACACTTGTGGCCCGGGCCCAAAAGCAGGCGTCCAAGTCGGCCGCTTCCTCCGCTCCCAAAACCGGTCCGAAAACCGCTCCCCCCGCTGATCCGAACCCGTTCGACACGGGCGCTCCGATGCCCGGCGACGAAGGCGAATGGGGCGGAAGCGCACCCTTCCCGGACGAAGCCCCGCCGCACCCGACGGAATGGCTGTCCGACCCGGGAGAAGCCGCACCGGGCGAAACGGCGCCGCGCCTTCCCTACGACCAAGATGCCCGGACACTCGGAGACGATTTCCAGGAAAAAGACATGGCCCGCCTGCTGATCGAATTCGGTGCGCACGAAATGGCCGAAGGCGTTTCGATCGCCCATTTCGTGCTGCAGGACATGGAAGAGGTGATAGAGGAGTTCGACAATGCTCTGTACGCCAAAGTAGTGCGAGAGGCGCTGCGCAAAACGGCCGGGGGAGAACCGCCGGTGCCGGCTTGGTGGATAGCGCATCCGGATCCGGACATCGCCCGCGTGGCCCAGGATTTTTCCTTTTCGCCCTTCAGCCTTTCGCCCAACTGGGCCAAACTCGACATTTATCTCAACCAGAAAATGCCCGACGAGAACTACCACAAAGATGCCCTCAGCGTCGCACTACGGTTCAAATTGGCGAAAATGCTGCGGATGAAAAGGAAAAACCAAGAAAAGATCCGTCTTGCGACCGAGTTGGAGGAGCAGATGCTGCTCATAAAAGTGGACATGCACCTGCAAAAGATCATCCAATCACTGACATCGCAGACGGGAACGGTGGTACTGTGAAAAGACAGGGCTGTCCGCGGTGGGGCGAACGGCGAATATTGAAAAAAGGATACGGAAATTTCGACCGAATGGCGAACGGTCTTTCGATCAGGGATTGTATTTGCTGATCCGCTGGGTAAAGACGATCTGCCCGGCGCGGTCGATCATGCGCACCAGATACAGTCCGCGCGGCAAGTCGGCCACGGGGTATTTTTCGTTGGGGGCGTTCACCTGATATTGTGCCACCCGGGATCCGACCATGTTGTAGATCTCGATGCGGGCGACCACATCGTTTTCCTCGAGCTGGAAATACTCGGTGGGCGGATTGGGAAATATCCGGATAGGCTGGTTTTTGCCCCGGTTGTCCAGTGCGTTCGTGCCCGTGGCAGTAGCCGTATTGGACCCCTCGAAGGTGACCACTGCGGCGGTGCCCGCACTATCGGCCGGGTTGAAGAAGGCCAATTGGACGATGCCCTCACCGGCAAAATTGTGCGGATAAAAAACCACTCTGATCTCCCGCTCTTGGCGCGGCCCCAGATAAAACGAGCGGCTTTCGGTATCGGTGCCATAACAGTTGTCCTCGCACACGGCGGTTTCCCATTGGCCGGGCATGGCCTTGGAGATGCGCGTCCAGCGGAGGGTCAAAGGCCCCGAAGTGGTGTTCTTGATGCGCACGCGGGTTTCGATGGAGGGAAAAAACAGACCGCTCGAGCCTTTGGGATTGGGGTTCGAAACGGTGAAGCCTTGGGCAAAAAGGCCCCAAGACAACAACAAAAACGCGGCAGAAAGTATGTTTTTTTGCATAGGCCGATCGAGCTCGATACTCTTATGTAAGTTACAAATATAGTGTTTTTTTTGACAGAACGTTTTTTTCTGCTTTTTGTCCCCAAAAAGAGAAGAAAACATGGTCAAAAAACGGGCCAAAATCACAGTGAGCGGCAGTCGGCGCAGGTGCCCACGACGAGCATTTGGACATGGTCCACCACGTATTCGGGCGGAACCGACACCGTGGGGATCGTGGATTCCAAGCAAAACGTATGGCCGCATCCGGCGCACTTGAAATGGACGTGGCCGTCTTCGTGGCGGGCGTGGCCGCAATCGTGGCACAGTGCGTAGCACACCGTGTCGGATTCGTCGGCGATGCGGTGCACGAGCCCTTTTTCCTCGAAACTTTTGAGCGTCCGGTACAGGGTCACCCGATCGAAACCGGCTCCGAGACGCGATTCGATCAGCTGATGGGTGAGCGCGTGGGGAGAAGAGAGAAAAAGCTCCAGGGCTGCCATGCGGATGGGCGTTGCCCGCAGCCCATGCCGGGCGAGATGCTCTTCGACGGAGGTGTGTTCGGGACGATGGGACATTTGCTGGGACAGGGTTCTACGGACAAAGCCAACGGTTTAAAGGCAAAATGGCGCTATCGAACGGGCGGGGCCACGAATCGTCCGTTGATTTCTTGGACGAAGGCCAATAATTCTTCGCGGCCGATACGGCGTTCGGCCGAAGTGGTGAAGATCGGCGGCAGGGATTCCCAATCCTCGAGCATGGCCCGTTCGAAATCGACCCTCTGCCGTGCGTTGTGGTCGGCCTTTGCACGATCGGTCTTGGTGAACACCACTGCCAGCGGAACGCCCGATTCGCCGAGAAATCGCGCCATCTCCAAATCGATTTTCTGGGGCGGGACGTTGATGTCCACCAACATAAAAGCGCATTGCAGACTGGGTCTTTCGATCAGGTACTTGCGCAGCGTCGATTCCCATTGGGCCCTCAGCGTCTGCGAACGCTTGGCATACCCGTAACCGGGCACATCCACCAAGTACCAAGACCGGTCCACCAAAAAATAGTTGAGGTGCTGGGTCTTGCCGGGCTGGGAAGAAATGCGCGCCAAGCCGTTTTTGAGGCACAGCAGGTTGATCAACGAAGATTTGCCCACATTGGATCGGCCCATGAAAACATACTCGGGAATGTTGGGGGCGGGGCATTGGTCGAGGCGCTCGAAAGAGCCGATGAAATCGGTGGTCATGGCACAAAGAAACACATCGGAAAGGGAAAAAACAGAAACATGCCGCAGACCTTTTTTTTGCGCCGGGTTGTGCGCATATTTGCAACATCCTTTAAATACTTTTTTCAAACAAAAATCGATCGACTTATGTTGCGCACCGCCATTTTCGCCCTCCTCTGTTCTTTGGCTCCGTTCTTGGCATTGGCCCAAGAAGAAGGATTGGCAACCATGTACAAAGACTCTGACCACGGAAAAGAAACGGTCTTCAAGGAAAAGTACGACAAGAACGCCCTCACCGGAGCCCACAAAACCCTGCCCCTCGGCACGCGGGTCAAGGTCACCAACTTGGAGAACGGCAAGTCCGTCACGGTGCGCATCAACGACCGGGGCGCTTTCGTCAAGGGCAACGTAATAGACTTGTCCCGCAAGGCAGCCGAAACCATCGGGATGAAAGCCGAAGACAAAACGAAGGTCCGTCTCGAAGTGCTCAACGAAAAAGAACAGCCCGTGGCAGTGGACGACAAAGGCCAACGCACCGACAAGCCCAAGACCGAGAAACCGGCCAAAGAACCCGCCAAACCTGCCAAGGCCGAACCCGAGAATGTGGATGTGATGCGCCCGGGCGGCCTGTTCAAGATCTCGGTGCTGTCCATCGAGAAAAAAGGCTGGGGAGTACAAGTGGGCAACTTCAAAACCTACGAAGCGATGATGTCCAGCGTCGCCTCCTTGCAGGAAAAATGGTTCAAAAATGTGCTCGTCCTGATGGGGGGCACCGAAAAAGAACCGCAGTACAAAGTGGTGCTCGGCCCTTTCCCGGACGAGGCCACCGCCCAAAGCTACCAGCAGAACATCAAGAAAAAGCACAACATAGACGGTTTCGTGATCGATATCGTCACGGCCAAATAGGCCTTGGATTTTCCGGCCCCATCGGGCGTCCGGTCCACCCGCCAACACGCCCGCCCCATGCGCCAAAACCAAAGCCAACCCTACGCCTTCGGCTATCTCACCGCCCTGTTTTTCTTGTGGGGGTTCATCACTTGTTTGAACGATCTGTTGATCCCCCTGCTGAAAAAGGCCTTTGACCTGAGCTACCTCGAGGCCATGCTCGTTCAGACGGCCTTTTTCGGGGCCTATTTCTTGGTGTCGCTGCTGTATTTCGCCATTTCCGTGTCCAATGGCGACCCGATTGCCCGCATGGGCTATAGAAGGGGGCTTGTCTTGGGATTGGCCATTGGCGCGCTGGGCTGCTTGTTGTTTTTTCCGGCCGCCCATTTCCGTGCCTACCCGCTTTTTTTGGGAGCGCTTTTCGTCTTGGCCTCCGGCATAACGGTCATCCAGATCGCGGCGAACCCTTATGTGGCAGTGCTCGGACCAGAAGAAACCGCCTCCAGTCGGCTCAACCTGGCCCAGGGACTCAATTCGCTCGGATATGTGCTGGCACCGATGATCGGGGGATTTTTTCTGCTCAGGGGCGGCAACGCCCAAGGCCCCGAAGATGTACAGGTGCCTTATCTGGGACTGGCCCTGTTCTTTGCCCTTTTGGCGCTCGCGTTTTCCCGTCTGCGGTTGCCCGAACCGGAAACGGTCGGTCTATCGGTACGAGATTGGTCCCTCCTCAAAAGTCCGGGTTTTGCGATGGGCATGACAGCGATTTTTTGCTATGTGGGAGCAGAAGTGGCCGTGGGCAGTTTTTTCGTGAACTATCTTTCCCTCGACGGAATTCTGCCCGCCGAACTCGTGGGATCCGCTCCGGAAGGAGTCGAACACAAAGCGCATTTGGAAGGCTTCGCCAAAAATTTCCTCGCCTACTACTGGGGGGGACTGATGATCGGGCGCTTCATGGGCGCCATCAAATTGGATCCGGCACTTGCTCCGGGCAAAAAAGCCCTGTACATGCTCGGCGCCGCTTTGTTCGGACTGCTCGTCATCCACCTGTCGGCCTCCCGCGACTGGATAGCGGGCGAAACACTGCTGCGCTTTGCCGATGTATGGCCATATGTGGCCTTGGTCGGGGCCGGTTATGCGCTGTTCGTTTTCGGCGGCTCGGACGGAGGCCGTATGGTGGGCTTTTTCGCGCTGCTGATCGTCGCGCTGCTGCTGGGCGCGATTTTCTTGCCCGGTCGATTCGCAATGTGGGCGCTGATCGGCGTGGGGCTGTTCAACTCCGTGATGTGGTCCAACATTTTTACCAAGGCCATCGAAGGGCTCGGTCCCCAAACGGCGATGGGCAGTTCGCTGCTGGTGATGATGATCGTGGGCGGTGCTCTGGTCCCACCCCTGCAAGGTCTGTTGGCCGACGGCCTTCACTCCTTTACGGGCAGCGAATCGGCCGGGGTGCGGTATTCCCTTGTGCTGGTGGTGGCCTGTTACCTCTATTTGGCTTTCTTCGGACTGTACCGAAAGGCCAAAGGTTGAAGTCCCAATCCATCATCTCACCAACGGCTCTTGACCATGAAATGGCTGTCGCTCCTGCCCGCTTTTTTCGTGCACGTGTTTACTTCCAGTGGCATCGTGGTCGGATTCTATGCCATCGTGGCAGCAGCGGAGGGCGATTTGCGACGGGCTATGGGCCTGTTGTTCGTGTGCCAACTGATAGACGGGATAGACGGCACCTTCGCGCGTTTGTTCCGGGTGCGGGAGCGATTGCCCCAGATGGACGGGAAAACCATTGATTATGTCATAGATTTCGCCACTTATGCGGTCATTCCGGCCTATATACTATATCAGTCGGTGGCGTTGCCGCCGGCGATGAGGGATGTGGCCGTCACGGCCATTCTGCTGGTGTCGGCCCTCTATTATGGGATGCACGGCATGGTTTCCGACGACATGCACTTCGTGGGTTTTCCCGTGATGTGGAATTTCGCCGTTTTTTATCTGGTTTTTGTGACGGATTGGCCGCCCATGGCAAATTTCGCCACGGTGCTGCTGCTCTGCGCACTGCATTTCGTGCCCATCAAGTTCGCATACCCCAGTCGATCGATCCGCTTCTTTTGGCCGCACCTGATCGCCAGCGCCGTTTGCGTGGGGGCCTGTGTGGCCATCCTGTTCTTTTGGCCCGAAAGAAATCCTTGGCTCAACGGGTTGGCTTTGGCCTCGGCCGGTTATTTCGGCGCGATGGGGGTTTTCACCACGTGGTTCGTGGGCGAGGGGCCCGAGCACGGGCCCCGGTAGGGGCGAGGCTTGCCATCGCCCCAAACAAGGCAACGGCTTGTACAACTGTATCCGCATGGAACGATCGGCGGGTGTGGGGTGAGGGCGAGCCTCGCCGCTACAACGGGGGATCGGTTTCGTGCCAACGATAGGTTCCGGGCACTTCTAGGCCAACAAGGTCCAGCACGCGGTCCACAACGGTGCCGACGATGGCTTCCGGTGTTTGGGGGCGGCTGTAAAAAGAGGGGCTGGCCGGACAAACGATCGCTCCGGCCTCGGTCAAGGCGGTCATATTGCGCAGGTGCACCAAACTGTAAGGTGTCTCACGGGGCACCAACACGAGTCGGCGGCGTTCTTTGAGCACCACATCGGCTGCACGGGTGATCAGATCATCCGAGATTCCGGCGGCGATGCGCCCGAGCAGGCCCATCGAACAAGGACAGACGATCATGGCCCCGTACCGGGCGGAACCCGAGGCGAACGGGGCCATGAAATCGCGCTTGTCGTAAAAATCGAACGGGTACCGCTCGAAAGAGTCGTCGCCGATCTCGAGCTTCCAATTGAACTTGGCATTTTCGGACATCACCACACCGATCGCAGCGCACTGATCGCGCATGGATTCGAGGCGGTCGAGCAGGACCTTGGCGTACAGGGATCCGCTGGATCCGCCGATGGCCACCACCAATTTGGGCAGGCGTTGGGAAGTATCCGTCATCAGCGGAAGCCCTCCCCAGTACGGACGTTCTTTTCGTACTGAATGATGAAGGCGTCGTCGTAACCTGCATTGACGAGTTTTTGCAGAGCGGCACGGGCCTCCGTCAAAGTATTGAAGGGGGCTACCATAACCCGGATCAGATCGTTGTCGATGCGCTCCTCTTCCACGTCACCGATTTCGGCTGCTTTCACGAAGTGCTTGGTGCGCACTTCTTTGACGGCGGCCAACTGGATCTTGAAGGTACGGCCGGGCACGTTTTTGTCGTCATCCGCAGCGGCAGGGCGCACATTGTACTTTTCCTTGCGCGCTTTGGCGGGCTTGCGATCTTTCTCCGGATCGCGGTCGCCGCCCTTTTCTTTGTCTTTGGCCTTGCGCCCTCTGCCTTTTTTCTTGGGGGCGGGCTCTTCGACCACCAGAGGCTTTTCCGGGATCGGATCGTGCGGGACGATCTGACCGGCATCGTCGTAATAAACCGAAAGGGTCTGGCTTTTCTTCGCCACGGTCGCCACTTCGCGCCAAATGGCCACTTCCTCGGTCAGGGGGCCAAAGGGCTGGCCGGTGACGGGATCGGTGGGTGGATTGAGGGTATCTACTTGGAACGGGGTGTCCTTGCTGGCATACAGCGGCAGGACGATCTCGCGGGCCGGAATCTTGTCGAGACCGACCAGTTGGGCCAATTCCTGCGGCTGGGTGATGTTCAGCGCGTTGACCTTGGCATCTCCGTCGCGGTAGCGGGTACGGGACGCCTTGATCATGTACTCTTTTCCGGCCAATACACGGAAAGAGAAGGTGCCTTTGGGCGATTCTTCTTCCTTGATCATTTTCAGGCCGTCGGGCAGGATCTCGAACAGGCCAATCTTGGCGTTCGAGAGGTCCGCTTTGGGATTGGCCTTGTCCACCACGCTGCCCTTGAGCGTGAAAAACACCTCTTTGGGGCCGATGAAAAAGATATCGTCGTGGGTGGTGGCCGGTTTGTTGGGATCATACTGCCGATTGGAGACCATAAAGGCACCAGAGCGATAGATACGCGGTGTGTAGTAAAGATCGTCGGCAGAGGAGTTGTAGGGCGGGCCCATGTTTTCGGGCTCCGACCAATTGTTTTGCACGAGATCGCCTTGGGCGTAGAAAATGTCCAAACCTCCGCCGCTGGGCAGACCGTCGGTCGAGAAGTAAAGCATTTTTTGGGCCGGGTCGTAGAACGGCGTCACTTCGTCGCCGGCCGTGTTGACCTTGTTGCCGAGGTTGACGGGGTTGCTGAACAACACCCCGGATTCTCCTTTTTTCTTGGTCACATACCAAATGTCCATGCCGCCGCGGGTTCCCTCGCGGTTCGAGCTGAACAGGAGGATTTCCTGGTCGCCGTGGTAGCACACCTGTGGGTGGGTGGTGTTGGCGCCCGGCGTATTCACATAATCGGGCAAACGGACGGGCGCCCCAAAGGTGCCGTCGGTCTGCTCGATCACATAGATGGAGCAGTTGGTCGTTCCATCGGGCATGACATCGCACTGGGTGAAGTAAAAACGGGTGGCATCGGGAGTGATGGTGCCGTTTCCGTAGTGCTTTTTGTCCAAACGGGAAAAAATATCCGGCTTGCTCAAAGCGCCCCAGCCCTTGGGACCTTTTTCGATGCGGTAGATCTTGGCCGCGCCATCGGTGTTGGACGAAAAATAAATGGCCTCGCCGGTCGGCGTTTCGAAGGGAATGGGCGCAAACTCCGATTTTTCGCCGTTGACCTCATCGGGCAGATGCTCGACGATGAGACGATTGTCCGGCGCTTTGTTCTTCCACTCCAGGGCGAGATCGCAGCCCTCGATCTCCAATTCGGCCCTGCGCTGGAACTTGGCCTTGTCGTTGCCCTTGTAGGTGGCCACAAAAGCCTCGAATTCCTTTTTGGCCTTTTCGCAGTTGCCCGATTGTTTGAGGCAGACCGCGTAGTGAAAACCCGGTTTGTCCATTTTGTCGTTCTCCTGCTTCACGGGCTCGAAACAGCGCGCCGCATTCTCGTAATCGCGAACATACATGAAGCACTGCCCGGCCTTGAAGGAAAACTCCTTTTTCTTGTTGTTGTCCTTGTAAGCGGCCCGATATTTCAGCGCCGCTTTCTGGTAGTCGCCCTTGGCGTAGAGTTCATCGGCTTCTTTGCCCAGTTTTTTCCAATTGGTTTTTTGCGCCGACGCCGCCAGGGCCAACAGCAAAAAAAGCATCGAGAAAGTGAATTTCCGTTTCATAAACAAGGAATTGAAATGAATGCTTGGGGAGAAAAAGGTGAAAATAGGTTTGGATGACAGTTTTAGGCGGCCCTGACGGGACTTTCGGGTATTTGGCGGCCGAGCGCCCAAGCCTCGACCACGGGCGGATACCACCGGTGTTCGAGCGTTCGGACCCGAGCCCCTAGGGTCTCGGGCGAATCTTCGGGCAAGACGGGGCAGGTGGCTTGGAAAAGTATCCGGCCCTCGTCGTAGCGCGCATCGACCTCGTGGATCGTGATCCCGCTGATCCGCTCGCCCGCCGCGATCACCGCCGCGTGCACTTTTTGTCCGTACATGCCCTTGCCCCCGAATTTGGGCAGCAAAGCGGGATGCAGGTTGACGATGCGGCCCGGATAACGCGCGATCAGGTTTTCTGGCAGCAGCAAAAGAAAACCGGCCAAAGCAATATGCGTGATGCCGTGCGCCTCGAGTTCGTCCAACAAGGCTGCCGGCTCGGATAGTAATATCTTTTTTTCGAAAAATCGGGTCGGAATACCGACCTCGGACATCTTGGCAAGGACAGGGGCGTCCAACCGGTCGCTGATCGCCAATTCGATGCCGATACCGCTCTGGGCGGCGAAATGATCCGCCAACTTTTGGGCATTGGAGCCCATGCCCGAAGCCATAACGGCCAGGCGTACAAAGGGGACTGCGGATATTTTTTCCGACATCAAGAAAGGCTTTGGTATCGCAAAGGTAATTTTTTTAACAACTTTTATTTCGAAGACCTCTTTCTTACGGTTTCTCAAACGAAATAAATACGACTATCGACAAAAGCGGTCGAATTGTTATGGCTTTTTCTTCTTGTTTTCCAAATCCATTTTCCGTACACAAAAAAACAAAAAAAATATCGTTTCACGCCATTCGGCGCACAAATTGACCAAAATCAACGAAGATGTTGACCCCCATCAGAGACCGCAGGGTGACAAGCGGGTATTTTTGCAGCCTAACTTTTCCCATTCCGATTATGAAAAACCTGCTCGTTCCCACCGATTTTTCCCAAGCCGCCGAGAACGCCCTCGCGTTCGCGGTCGCGATGGCGCGCCAACAGCACCGCGGCGTGACGCTGCTGCACGTCTATCGCCCGCCCATCGAGGTCACCTATCCGGTACTGATGCCCCCGCTCGACGAACCGTCGGGGCTGAAAAAATTCTTTTTCGGCGACCGGCTCCAACAGACCGAGATAGACGGAGTGCCGATCACCTACGAAGTGACCGTGGGCTTCGTGGTTGATTCCCTGGTCGAGTTCAGCAAAGACGAAAGCGTGGAACTCATCGTGATGGGCATGCAGGGAGAGCACTCCGCCGCTGAGCGCTGGCTCGGCAGCGTCACCACCGATGCTATCCGCGAGGCATTTTGCCCGGTCATCGCCGTGCCCGACGACGCGGTTTTCCGCGATTTCGACCGTATCCTGTACGCCACCGACCTCGATGCGGCCGACAAGCGACCGGTGCACGAACTGGTCCTGTTCGCCGCCCGTTTCGGGGCCGAGGTGCATTTCGTGAACATCAACAGCGACCTCGACAAGTCGGAGGAGGTCGTCGAAAAATTGATCGAGAGCGTCACCGACGAAAAAGAACACGCCGTGGCGTTCCATGTCGCCACGCTCGACGATCGCGACTTGGCGGCCGCGCTCAACCGCTACGCCGAGGCCAATCGCATCGATCTCGTGGCGATGTCCACCCGGCACCGGGGTTTTTTCCAGGGGATTTTCCACCGCAGCAGCACCAAACAGGTGGCTTTGCACGCCCACAAGCCCGTTTTGGTCCTGCACCGGGAAGACAAAAACCTCGTCTGACCGAACACATGCGGATACTGGTCCCCACGGATTTTTCGTCCTGCGCGGAGGCAGCGTACGGGACTGCCGCCCAATTGGCCCGCGACGCCCGCGCCGATCTTTTGCTGCTCCACGATGCCGCAGCCGATCTGGTTTTCGACGGCAACGGCACCGAGGTGGATGCTCGGAAAAATCTGGCCCGAACGGCGGCACTGCCCGTTTTCGCCGGCCTGTCGCCCCGAACGGTGTTGGGACAAGGCCCCTTGGTGGAACTGGTCGTCGCCTGCGCGGAGGAAAACGATGTGGACCTGATCGTGATGGGCTCTCATGGGGCCAGCGGCATCAACGAACGGCTCCTCGGCTCGAACACCCAAAAAGTGGTCCGTCTCGCGCCCTGTCATGTGCTGGCGGTGAAATCGCCGCCCGAAAAGACATCGTTCAAAAGCGTGGTGTTTGCCTCCTCGTTCGAGGACGAGGCCCTTCCGCTGTTTCTCGAGCTGCTGGAGTTCGTCGAACCGTACGAAGCGCACCTGCACCTGCTGCATGTCGTGCGGCCGGGCTTTTTCGTGCGGGGCGTTTCCGAAATCCGCCAAGCGATGGACGAGTTCGCCGCCCAATGCCCCAAAGGCCGCTGCTCCCGCCATCTTTTCCACGCCGAGTCGCCCGAGAGCGGCATCCATACTTTTTTGGGCGCGGTGCACGCAGACCTGCTGTGCACGGCGCATTACGGACAAGAACCCCTGCGCCGCCTTTTCCAATACAGCCTCACGGAGGCATTGGTCAACCACACCGAAATTCCCGTGCTCTGCCTGCACGGCCGCAGGTTTTCCTGATCGGGGGCTGCCCTCAGGCCGACAAGAGGGCCTTGGCCACTTCTGCGGCGAGGGCGGCGTTGTGGAGCACCAGTCGGATATTGGCCTCCAGGCTCCTGCCCGCGGTCAACTGTTTGATCTTGGACAACAAAAAGGGCGTCAGCGCCTTGCCCTCGATGCCGCTGGCTTCGGCCTCGCGCACCGCGGCGGCAATGGCCGTTTCCATTTCGTCGGCGGGCAGCGCATCGGCTTCCGGGATGGGGTTGGCTATGAGCACGCCGCCTTCCAGGCCCAGATCCCATTTGGCCCGCAGCACGGCAGCCAATTCCTGCGGGGAATCCGCCCGCAATTCCAACCGATGGCCGCTCCGGGGCGTGTAAAATGCCGGAAATTCGTCGGTGCGGTAGCCGATCACGGGCACGCCCTGCGTTTCGAGATATTCCAGCGTGAGGCCGAGATCCAAAATGGCTTTTGCGCCGGCGCTGACCACGGCCACCGGTGTGCGGGCCAATTCGGTCAGATCCGCGGAAATGTCGAAGGTGCGTTCCGCGCCGCGGTGTACGCCGCCGATCCCGCCGGTGGCGAACACGCGGATGCCCGCTTTGGCCGCCAAGATCATCGTGGAGGCCACCGTCGTGGCGCCGTTGAGTTTTTGGGCCACCGCGAAGGGCAGGTCGCGCCGGCTGAGTTTCCAAACGCCGGGCGTGTTGGCCAGCGCCTCCAATTCCGCGTCTTCGAGGCCGATCCTCGGCACGCCGCCCCAAACGGCAATGGTGGCCGGCTCGGCACCCCTTTCCCGCACCGCCGCCTCGACCGCACGAGCGGTTTCGAGGTTCTGCGGATAGGGCATTCCGTGGGCCACGATAGTGGATTCAAGGGCCACCACCGGACGGTTTTGACGGAGCGCCTCGGCGACTCGGCGACTGAACTGCATGGGGATTGGGATTTTTTTGTAAAAAAATGATTTTCAGAAAAAAATTTTTCTAAAAAAAGGGAAGAAAAAAACGGCTTTTCGATCAGTATTGGTCCACCGAAAGCATCACCAGCGTGCAGGCCAATTCGGTTTCGATGCCCTGCGCATGGGCCGCCCCCTGCAATTCGGGGTTTTCGGTGCCGGGGTTGAAGATGATGCGCCGGGGGCGAAGGCCGAGCACGTAGTCGAGGTATTCCTTTTGGACTTCCGGGTTGAGGTACAACGTGACCGTGTGGATCTCTTCGACGGCCGGTCGGCCCTGTTGGATGGGCACGTCGCCGATGGTCCCTTGGCGCTGTCCGACGGCGACGACGGGGTGTCCGGCCGCCCGCAAGCGCCGGACGGCGATGTTGGCATAGCGGGTTTCGTTGGGCGAGGCGCCGAGGACGAGGGTTTTTTTGGGATCGCCCATGGGTTTTTGATTTTTTTGAGAAAAAATTTTTTGCAAAAAAAGAGAAAAAAATCCGTCGGTTTGGGTCCAACGGGAGAAAGAAACGGGAAAGCTCGATCCGAAGGACCGCTTTCAAAATGAACAATCGGATGGGCAAAGCGCTTACATTCGGGCAACTTTTTGGGGCCATTGCCCGTTCACCCAACCCATCCACCTTATGTACATCCGCCGGCTCAACATGGACAATTCCTGGCAGGTAGGCCTCGACGAGCACCGTTTCCTGCTCGATCCGTGGCTCGTGGGCAGCGAGGTGGACGGCTTTTCCTGGTTCAACGAACAATGGCACGCCACGCCGCCGGTACCGTTGGAACAGGTGGGCCGCTGCGACGCCGTGCTGGTCTCGCAGCCCTATTCCGACCATTGCCACGCCGAAACCCTTCGCCGCATGGGGCCGGGAGCGCCCGTTTGGGCCGTTGCCGCCGCCCGCAAGCGCTTGGCCCGCGAGTTGCCCGACCTGCAAGTGCTCGAGATCCCGGACGCAACGGAATCCTGGGCCAACATCTGCGGCTGTTCGGTGGCCAAGCTCAGTCCGGCGCACCGCATAGATCCGATTTACCACGCGCTGGTGATCGCCCGGCAGGGCAACGCCGTTTTTTACGCCCCGCACGGATTTTCGCTGCGTCCCGAGCAGTTGCGCGCGGTCGCCCACCTGCGCATCAAGGTGCTGATCACCACTTTGACCCATTTCGTGCTGCCCAAGATCCTGGGCGGGCTGATCAACCCGGGCACGGAAGGCGCACGGGAATTGGCCGAACAGTTGCGCCCGGAACGCATCCTCAACACCCACGACGAGCGCAAGCACGCCAAAGGGCTGGTGATGCGGCTCGCCAAAGTCCGGTACCCGGATCTCGACCGGACGGGGCTGCCCGAATTTTGCCGGCTCGACGACTATACGCCGTTGGAGTGGTAGGACCCGCCTCGCCCCGTTGGCTTTTCGGGGATTCAGCTTATTTTTGGGGATCCGCCCTGTTCGACCACCACGCCTCCGATGTCCCGATACGCCGATCTGATCTTGCCCTTGGCCCTGCACCTGCGCTACACCTACTCGGTGCCCGAAGCCCTGTACGGCCAAGTGGCGCCCGGCATGCGGGTGGAGGTGCAGTTCAGCCGGTCGCGGCACTACGCGGCGATCGTGGCCGCCGTGCACGACCAAGCCCCCGACTACGCCACCAAACCGGTCTTGGCCGTGCTCGACGACTTCCCGGTGCTGTCGGCGCAATGCCTGAAGTTTTGGAAATGGGTGTCCGATTATTATTGTTGCACCGAAGGCGAGGTGCTGATGGCCGCCCTGCCGGCGGGTTTGAAACTGTCGTCGGACACGCGGCTGGTCCTCTCCCCCTTTTTCGACAAAGAAGACGAGAGCCTCGGCCCTAAAGAGCGTCTGGCCACGGACGCCCTGCTGATCCAGCAGACCCTTTCCGTGGAAGACCTGCAAAAAATCCTGGGCATAAAATCGGTGATGCCGCTGCTGAAAAAACTGCTCGACAAGCGCCTGATCTACCTCTACGAGGAAATGCGGGAAAAATACAAGCCCCGCACCGAGTGGTTCGTCCAATGGGCGGAGGCCTACCGGGCGGAAGGGGCCATGCGGGAGGCCTTCAGCGCGATCGACCAGCGGGCCGGCCGTCAACTGGAAGCGCTGATGGCCTTCGTGGAACTCTCGCGCGGAAAAGAAGAAATCCCCCTGCGCAGTCTGTGTGAAAAAGCACAGGTGGACAGTGCCATCGTCAAAAAATTGGGAGAAAAGGGAATTTTGGAGGTCTACAAAAAAGAGGTTTCCCGCCTCGGGCTCGACGACCTGCCCGGACCGGAGGGGCCCGCCTCGCTTTCGGAGGGACAACTTTCCGCTCTTGCGCAGACGAGGACTTTTTTTTCCGAAAAAAAGACCGTCCTCCTGCACGGCGTGACGGGCAGCGGCAAGACCCAGCTGTACCTCGACCTGATGGAAGAAACGATGGCCTCGGGCCGACAAACCCTGTACCTCGTGCCCGAGATCGCCCTGACCGCCCAACTGGTGCACCGTCTGCGCAATCGGTTCGGCAACAAAGTATTGGCCTATCACTCCAAGTTGAACGACCAGGAGCGGGTAGAGGCGTGGCGGGCGGTTTTGGAAGGCGCGCCCGTGGTGATGGGGGCCCGATCGGCGCTTTTTCTGCCGTTTCTCGACCTCGGGCTGGTGGTGGTGGACGAGGAGCACGACCCGTCCTTCAAGCAGCAGCAGCCGGCGCCGCGTTATCACGCGCGGGACGCCGCCACCGTGCTGGCAAAGCTCCACGGAGCCCATGTGGTGCTCGGGTCGGCCACCCCTTCGCTGGAAAGTTGGCACAACGCACAGACCGGTAAGTTCGGCCTCGTGACCCTCGACAGGCGCTTCGGCGGCTCCGAACTGCCCGAAATGCAGCTGGTGGACCTGCGCGACGAAGCCAAGCGCAAAAGATTGAAATCGCATTTTTCCACGCCCCTGTTGGATGCCGTCCAAGAGGCGTTGGAGCAAAAAGAACAGGTCATCCTTTTCCAAAACCGGCGCGGGTACTCCCCGCTGTACAAGTGCCCCACCTGCGAATGGCACGCCCCGTGCGAGCACTGCGATGTGAGCCTGACCTACCACAAATTCGCGGACAACCTCCGCTGCCACTACTGCGGCTTCGAGCAGAAATTGCCCCCGACCTGTCCGGCCTGCGGACTGCCCGGACTGCAAGTGGCCGGATTCGGCACCGAAAAGATCGAGGACGAACTGGCCATCTTTTTCCCCGATGCCCGCATCGCGCGCATGGATCTGGACACCGTCCGAGGCAAAAGCGATCACGAAAAACTGATCCAGCGGTTCGAAAACCGGGAAATCGACATCCTCGTGGGCACGCAAATGGTCACCAAGGGCCTTGACTTCGACCATGTGGCCGTGGTGGGCGTGCTGAGCGCCGATCAGTTGCTGCGTTTCCCGGATTTCCGTTCCGGGGAGCGGGCCTGGCAGCTGATCACCCAAGTGGGCGGGCGCGCCGGACGGCGGCAGAAGCGCGGAAAAGTGATCGTGCAGGCGTGGAACGCCGAGCATCCCGTGCTGCTGGAAATCCTGGCCCAGCGCTTCGAGCCCTTTGTGGAGCGCGAACTGTCCGAGCGGAAAGCCTTTTTTTATCCGCCCTTCACGAGGCTAATCGGACTGCAGCTGCGGCACAAACAAAAAAAAGTGGTCGATCGGGCCGCCCGGTTCTTGGCCGATCGGCTGCGCAGGGAGTTCGGACACCGCGTGCTCGGCCCCTCGGAGCCGGCGGTGCCGCGCGTGCGCGATCAGTACCTCGTGGACATCCTGCTTAAACTCGAACGGCGAGGCGACCTGTTCGACGCCGCCCGTCGGTCCATACAAGAGGGCGTCGTGGCCCTTTCCTCCC
>JBEIJQ010000052.1:0-19316 GCA_040380145.1 Lewinellaceae bacterium
ACCGGTTCGTAATGCCGCCCCAAAAACTCCAGGTCTTCCCGAAACCGGCGCGGATCGCGCACGGGATATAAATGTCGGACATGGGCCAAGGGCTTTTCGCTGACCACATGGTAAAACGGGAGCAGCAGTTTCAGTCCGCAAAACGCCCTGACCCATCGGAACGGCAGCACCGAGGCCGGGTACCGAAATCCGGTCCGTAACCGCTCCGCGAAAGATGCGCCGTTGTGGGGAGGCATGTGAAAAACTGGGCTATGGCCGCTCGGGAGCGCTTTTTTCGCCGATGCGGAAAATGTACAGCGCCCCGAAAAGGGCCGGGACGATCACGTTCAGCAGCCAAAGGCCGAAGGTCGAAGAAAGTACGGCCAGGTCGTTGTGGGAGAATACGCCCCAGACCAGCAGTGCGATCCCGCCGCGGGCCGCCAGCGCGGTCAACGGCGGCAGGGGAATGCCCGTCTGCAGCAGGAAGATCACCGCGATCGCGGGAAAGGCGGCTGCCGGCGACAGGCCGATGCCGAAAAAGCACAGCAACAGATAATACTGCACCGAATAGATCCCGTAGCGCAGCAGCGAAAGCGCCAAAGCCCGTGCCAGGGCCGCCGGGCGGTAATGCGTCAAGACGGCCAGTCGGCCGAGTTTCGGGCCTACGATCGGCAGTCGGCGCAAAAGAGGGTACAGCCGGCCCACATGGAAATACAGCCACAGCGGAACGAGCGCCAATAGAGCTGTGCCGAA
The DNA here is from genome assembly GCA_040380145.1 of Lewinellaceae bacterium. GTDB lineage: Bacteria > Bacteroidota > Bacteroidia > Chitinophagales > Saprospiraceae > JBEIJQ01. The sequence continues at coordinate 733 of JBEIJQ010000052.1, forward strand.
CAGCACCGGCAGGGTCAGTTCCCGTGCTTGTTCCCAAAGGTGGCGGTGCTGCATCCAGAAAATCGCCGCGCCCGCCGCGCCCGCCGCGAAAATGGCGGCCATTTGACTGAAATTGGCCAGCAGCGCGGCCAATACCGTTTCGATGTTTTTGCCCCGATCGGCGACCACGAGGATCTTGCCGGCATAATCCCCCATGCGGTTGGGCGTGAACAGCGAGACCGTGACGCCTGCCCACACCCCGCGCCATGCCTCCCCCAAGGTAATCGGCGCCGTTTCGGATTGGAGACCTTGCCATTTGCGGGCTTCCGCCAGCCAGTTCAGGGGCATCAACGCGAGCACGACGGCCGGGATCCAAGCGTTTTGCCACGAAAGCGATTCCGTGAAGGTCGCCCAAAGCACCGACAGGCGATCCTGCGCCCAAAGTTGTGTGTACAGCGCGTGCAGCAACAGCAGGAGAACCGTTGCCTTGATCAGACCCAGCGACCATGGCCTGTTCCACACCGGGGCCAAACGGCCGAGGGAAGCGGCCCGCAACGGGCGAAGGCCGCGGATTGATCGTTGGAATAGGGACATACAATTCCTTTGGCTGGGCTTTCCATTGCCCTTGAGAGGGACACATATGGAAACACAAATTTAGTCCTTTTGGCGGGCAAAAGGACCAAGGGAACGGAAAATCACGAACGGACGCGGCGTCTTTTACTCCTCCGGCGTATCGACGTGGATGGCGATGGGGCGGTTGATGCTTTCTTGCAGCGACATGAAAGTTTCCGTGCGCTGGATGCCGTTGATGCGCTGGATCTTGTCGTGTAGCACATCGCGCAGGTGCTCGGTGTCGCGGCAGATCAGCTTGGCGAAGATGTTGTACAGGCCGGTCGTGTAATGCGCGGCGACCACTTCCGGGATTTTTTTCAACTCGGCCGTCACCTCGTCGTAGAGCGAGCTTTTGTCGAGGTAAATGCCCAAAAAGGCACAGATGTCGTAACCGAGCATGTTGTGGTCGATGTCGAGCGTGGTGCCACGGACGATGCCCATCTGTTCGAGTTTTTTCATGCGGACGTGCACGGTTCCGCCGGAAACGTGGATCATCTTGGCCACGTCTGTGTAAGGGGTTTTTCCATCGTGCATCAGGATCGACAGGATCTGGCGGTCGATGTTGTCCAAGTCGGGTTGATTACGGCTCATAATTCAATAATAATTAAAGAGAAAGCAGTAGAACATTCTGTACTTTTGGTTTTCAGACAGCGAAGATAAGCAAAGTTTCTTGTTTCGTTAACCGCGGTTAAAAATAGTGTCGAAACATCCATTCCCTTAGTATTGGGGATTTGTGCTTATCTTTCGGCTCGGATAGCCGTGCAGCGCGCGCGCCTTTTTTCAACAGCATCGACCCGACCCGATCCCGATATGGATTTCCAAGCGTTTCTGAACCGTTTCACGTTCGATCCCAACTCTCCTTTGGGCGAGGGTGGCTTCGCAAAAGTGTACAAGGCATTCGACAAAGACAACCAGCGTTGGGTGGCCCTCAAGCAGGCCCAAGTGAGCAACAATTCGAAATACAGTTTGCTCCGCGAAGTCGAAAGCGCCGTCCCCCTGAGCCATCCCAACCTGATGCGCTACTTCGAGGGGCATCGTTTCCAGACCCCGCAGGGCACGTTCGACTATGCGGTGTTGGAACTTGTCAACGGCACCAGCCTCGACAAATACCTCGAAACCATGCCTTCGGCCCCGCAATTGGTGAACATGCTCACGGGCATCCTGAAAGGCCTGCGCTATCTGCACCAACGCAACATCATACACCGCGATCTCAAAGCATCCAACATCCTGATCCACTACGAGGGCGGCCGGCAAGAACCCAAGATCATCGATTTCGGGATCAGCAAGGACATCGGCAAAGAGGAGAATACTCTCTCCTCCCAAATAGTGGGTACTTGTGCCTACATGGCCCCGGAGCAGCTCCAAATCCTGCCCGGCGAAGAAAACACGATCTCGCCCGCCACCGACCTGTGGGCCTTCGGCGTGGTACTGTACCGCTTGCAATTGGGTGCTCTGCCCTTCGGCGCCGATTATCTCGACGTGCGCAAACGCATCCCGGAAGGGCTGGATCCAGCCCAATTGGAACGGCTGCCGGTCAATTACCGCAAGATCGTGGAGCGGTGTATCGTTTTCGATCCCGCCAAGCGCTGCAACAACGCCGACGAACTGCTCGAAATCCTCCACAGCGCCACCCAAGACTTGGCCCAAGAACTCCGCTTGGCCAAGGAACTGTACCAACAAAACCACCACAGCAAGGCCTTTCGGCTGCTGTTCGACCTGCAGGGCAACCTCTATCTCGATCCCGAGGCCATGTACCTGTACGCCAAGATGTACGAAGAGGGCAATGCCATTCCCAAAAACATCGGCGCGGCCCGCGAATATTATCGCCAAGCGGCCGAACTCGGCCACCGACCGGCCGGCGAAGCCTTGGCCAGATTGGAGCGGGAAGCCCCACCATCCCCGTCCGAGGAGGGCAGAACTTCCGTGATCCCGTCCCCCGCGGCACCAGAAAAAACCGGTGCCGTGAAACCCGCCACCGGTCGCTCCGAAGGCAGCAAGGACGAAAACGAAGGTGGGGCCCCGAACAAGAAAAAGGGATTTCCGATCTGGGCCGCCCTCCTCGCTGTCATCCTCGTGGTCGTCGGCGCAGTGGTCTGGTTGGGCCAATCAAAAGATACTCCCGCGAAAACCGCCCAAAACGCCGCACAGGACGTCACTGCGCGCTTCATGGCGGATTTCCGGGGCGGCTTCCAAGATCAGCTCTCGCTCCAAGACAGCCTCTCGCATTGCACCCGCTTGTTCGCGCTGGCCAAGCAGGACACGATGTACGCCGGCCTCTCCGCGGATTCCCTGAAATCCGCCGCCCTCGAAGCCTATCGGCTTTGCAAGCGGCTCGAAGAGCAGGGCAACAAAAACCTCGCGAACGCAGAAGCTTACCTGCCGATCGCACCGACCAACCAGAAGGACGCGTACCGGGACATGAAAACAGACGCGGAAAAAGCCGTGGCCAATGCCCGCGACAAACGCAAAGAAACTTTCGATCTGACGGGCGTGGCCTGCCCGGGCGACCTCCAACCGGCCCCCAAGCCCACGGTCAAGCCCGAAATGAACGTCCCGCCACCGCCGCCGGTCATCGTCCCGCCAGTGCCGAAACCCTCCGGGGAGGCACAGTTCGCTAAGGGCGCCAACGGCAAATGGGGAATGACGGACAAAAAAACAGGAGCCGTGATCCTCAACTATGAGGGCGACGACCGCATCCCCTTCACCGGAAAGATCGGTGCCCTTAAAAGGGGTACCCGCTGGGCCATCGTCAATCAAAGGGGCGAACTGGTCAGCGGGTACATTTATTCCACCGTCGTCCAACTGCAGGGACGCTGCGGAGGCCTTCGCCTCTTGGCCGTGCGCGCTGGAGAAGAATACTTCTTGGACGACAACGCACGGGAAAACACGTCCAAACCGGACGACTGTATATGACCCGGGACCCGCAGAAATTTCCTATCCTTTTTTACGAAGAACTTCAGGCCGAACAGGTCCAAAAGAAGTTCGACAAGGTGATGGGTTTTTTGCGGGAAGGCAATTTCCGCTCGGCCGAAACCAAAAAAATGGCGGGCGTCCCCGGCCTGTACCGGGCCAAACTCGACGCAGAAAACCGTCTGCTCTTCAAATTCGTCCGCTACGGGGGACTGACCTACCTGCTGCTGCTCGATGTGGTGCTCAACCACGCCTACGAAAAATCGCGCTTCCTGCGCGGGGCGGAAGTGGACGAGGGACGCCTGCCCGAACTGGTGGGGGCCGACCAGGTGCCCACAGCCGATTTCGAGGAGCTCCGCTACCTCGACCCTTCCAAAAACAAGCTCCATTTTCTCAACAAGGCCATTTCTTTCGACGAGGCCCAACAATCGGCCTTCGATGCCCAGCTCCCCCTGATTGTGATCGGCTCGGCCGGCAGCGGTAAAACGGCCATCACGCTCGAGAAAATGAAGCAGCTGCCGGGCAGCGTCGCCTATGTCACACTGTCCGATTACCTGGCCGACAACGCCCAAAGCCTGTATTTCGCCGAAGGATACCGCAACGAAAACCAAGAGGTCGACTTTCTTTCATTCCGGCAGTTCCTGATGGGCCTCCGGATCCCCGAAGGAAGGGAAGCGACTTTCAGGGATTTCGAAGGGCTTTTCGATCGGCACCGGCAAACGGTCAAACTGCGCGATCCCTATAAACTATTCGAAGAGTTCAAGGGCGTGATCACCGGATCGGCCCCCGAAAAACCCTACTTGTCGCTCGACGAATACCTCGCGCTCGGTGTCCGACAGTCGGTTTTTCCGCTCGACGAACGCGAAGAGGCCTACCGGTTTTTCGATAAATATCTCGCTTTTCTCCGCGAAGAAAAACTCTACGACTCCAACATCCTGGCCCAATCCTATCGCCCCCTCGTCCGGCCCGTGTACGATCATGTGGTCATAGACGAGGTACAGGACATGACCAATGTGCAGCTTTCGCTGGTGCTGAAAAGCCTCAAAAAAAGCCACCGTTTCCTGCTCTGCGGCGACGCCAACCAGATCGTCCACCCCAATTTTTTCTCCTGGGCGGGACTGAAAACCATGTTCTACGACACCGGCGACCTGTCGGCCGACATCGTCCGGGTGCTGCACACCAACTATCGGAACGCCTCCGAGGTGACCGAACTTTCGAACCGCATCCTCAAACTCAAAAACGCCCGCTTCGGCTCCATAGATCGTGAAAGCACCTACCTCATCCAACCGGTGAGCGGCACGCCGGGGGCCGTGGAGTTTCTCGAGGACAAAGAATCCGTCAAGGCGGAGCTCAACCGGCAGACCCGCCTGTCCACCCGCTTTGCCGTGGTGGTGCTGCGGCAGGAGGACAAGGCCCAGGCCCGGCGTTTTTTCGATACCCCGCTCGTTTTTTCCGTCCACGAAGCCAAAGGATTGGAATACGAAAACGTGATCCTATTCAACGCCATTTCTTCTTTTTCCAAAGAATTTCGGCACATCGCCGACGGGATCGGCCCCGAAGACTTGGAAGCGGACCTGCGCTACTCGCGGGCCCGCGACAAGACGGACCGCGAACTGGACACCTACAAATTTTATGTCAACGCCCTGTATGTGGCCGCCACCCGTTCGGTCAGCCATCTGTATGTGATCGAAAAAGAGGTGAAGCACCCCCTGCTCCGATTGCTCGGACTGGCCCGGGCCAAAGAAAACACCGATGCCCGCGGCGATCGGTCCAGCGACCGCGAATGGCGCGAAGAAGCCCTCCGCCTCGAGCGACAGGGACGAAAAGAACAGTCCGACGCCATTCGCGAACTCTTGGAGGCGCAAAGGCGGATGAACGAAATCCCCGAAAAAGAACTGGCCGAATTGCGCGCCCAGGCTTTGGATCCGGACCATTTCAACAACCAAGCTAAAAAACGGCTTTTCCAATACGCCTCCGACAAAAACGATTTCGAGACCATTCGTGCCTTGGCCGACCTGAAATTCGGCGATGCAAAGAAAAAATACGATGCCCTCCAACGGGAAATCGAGGCACTGGTCGCGGATTGCCGCCACAACAGCCTCGGGCCCGAACACAAGGGCTTCGAAAAGTTCGGCCCGCAATTCCGCGACGCCCAAAACCAAACGCTCCTCATGCAGGCGGTGCAGTGGCCGCCCGCCCTCGACAGTGTGGACTTTTTGCTGAAAAACGAGGCCCCGCGCACCACGCCCGATGGCCGCGACATACTCGGCCACACCCTCGACCTGTACCTGAAAAGCCAAGAAACGCAGTTTCTTCACAACGACGGCTCGGTCACCCCTCGGATGATGGCCGAAAGCCGCGCCCTGGGCCAGCTGTATTTCCTGTTGGAGCCCACCACCATCACTTTCAGCGCCAACGGCCGTCTTTTCAAGGTCAACAGCCAAAGCGCCGAGTTTCTACTGCTGCTGCTCTACGGGCATATCTTCGGCAGCCTGCGTGACCTCATCCTCGAAATGGGCGGCGATGAACTGTTGGAGGATCCCCACAACCGCCACTATGCGTCGGGTCTCCAAAACCAAGATATTCATTTCGTCTTCCAGCACCTGCCCAGCGCCATCGTTCCCGCTCATCGCCGAAAGGCTGCTTATCTCAACCGGTTGCTGGCCAAACACGAGGTCAACAGCGCACACCCGTCGGGCAAAGCGCTTTTCGTGCGCCTCGACAAAGGGTTTTATGCGCCCAACCCGGATCTGAAAATTTTTTGGTAGGGTAGAATTTTCACTTTTGCAACTCGCGGGCAATACAATTTTTGCCCTCCACCCCGCTGGCTCTCTCTGTAAGGAGAATGGGGAGATGTGCCGGTGCTCGAAATGTAAAAACATGATTTTCAATATTTTTTTGGTTATTTTCTGTTTTGGAAAAGGCACAATAAAAATGGATGGCCGACACGGGATCAGATGCCGTTCTTTTTTTTGTTTAATTTTTTTTTAATAAAATATCAAAAAAGGTGAACAAAAAAAGGAGGTCGCCGTTTATGACCTGTTCTTGAACGCCGATGGGCCTTTGTGAACAAAAGCATTATCGTTTTTTTTTAACCTTCTTAATTTATTTCACCTATGAAGAAATTGTTTTCGTTGTTTCTGTTGGGCGGTTTGGTTGCCCTCTCCTTTACTGCATGTAAGACCGAGAAAAACGTGGTGGGCATCGCCGAAGACGATGCGCGCTTTACAACCTTGGTCAGCGCGCTCAACCGCGCCGGATTGGTTTCCGTGCTGGAAGGCGACGGTCCCTTCACCGTGTTTGCGCCTACGAACGAAGCCTTTACTGCTTTCTTGACGGCCAACAACTTTGCCAGCATCAACGATGTGCCGGTGCCCGTGCTCACCCAGGTGCTGCTCAACCACGTGGTGGTCGGTGAAGTCCTTTCCACCGATTTGACCACTGGATATATCAATACCGAAGCATATTATGGCGCTGAAATGTCCAAAAAGCTCAGCATGTACGTGAGCGTCAGCGCCGCCGGCGTTCGCCTCAACGGTGTGGCCAATGTGACCCAGCCCGACCTGCAGGGAACCAACGGCGTCGTGCACGTCGTGGACGCTGTGATCGGCCTGCCGACCGTGGTCACCCACGCCGCCGCCAACCCCAACTTCACCAGCTTGGTGGCTGCTGTCAGCCGCGGCGACCTTACGGCAAATTATGTGAACGTTCTGTCAGGTACGGGCCCCTTCACGGTGTTCGCCCCGACGAACGATGCCTTCGCCGCTCTGCTGGGCGTCCTCGGCCTCGCCACCGTCAACGATGTGCCCGCAGCGACCCTCGAAGGCGTGCTGCTGTACCACGTGGTCGGCGGCAACGTGCGTTCCGGTGACCTCAGCAACGGTCAAGTGGTGACTGCCCTCAACACCTCGACCTTCACGGTCAACATCAACGGCACCAACGTGACGCTCGACACGGGCGGCAATGCCACCAACGTGGCCGTAGTGGCTACCGACGTGCAGTGCGCCAACGGCGTGATCCACGTGGTGGACCAAGTGATGCTTCCCTGATCCCTCTAAGATCGGTTGCATCCAAAAGGCCCCGGAAGTTTCTTCCGGGGCTTTTTTGTTGGGCAAAAAACCACTTGATCGGTTCGCGTGTTTAGTTGCTTTGTAAATGCTTGCACCATGGATGAAAAACCGCTTGTGAACCGCGTCGCCAACAGCGGCATCGCCACGATCGACCTCGAACATTACTTTCCCGCGGAGGAAATCGTGTCCTTCGACCTCAAAGATTATCTTTTCCACGGGCTGATCCTCAAGGAAAAAGATTTCCGCGAAGCGTTGGACAACCTCGACTGGGAACAATTCCGGGGAAAGCGGCTCGCCGTCCATTGTTCCACCGACGCGATCGTGCCGATGTGGGCGTTCCAGTTGGTGGCCGTCCAAGCGCAGCCTTTTGCCGTGGACGTGTATTATGGGCCGCCCGCACAGGCCTTGGACCAATACTACCGCGATGCGCTGTCCAAACAGGATTGGGGCCATTTGGCCGATCAGCGGGTGGTCGTCAAGGGTTGCAGCGACAAGCCGGTGCCGCCCTCGGCGTATTTGGAGGCCGCCCGTCTGCTGCGTCCGTTGGTCAAAAGCCTGATGTTCGGGGAGCCTTGTTCCACGGTGCCCCTTTTCAAGAAAAAGTGAACTTGTGGCCCTTCTTTAGGGCAGGTGTTCCATTTCGAGGACCATCATCACGGCGGATTCCGGTTTGCCCTTGGCGTCGAAGCCCATTGCACCTTGATCGAAACGGATCTGGGAAATGCCGAGAAAACGATTGCCCAAGCCGCGCTGTACTTTCTCGGCGAACGTACCGCCTTGTGCATCGTTTTTGACGGAGTTGATCAATTCGCTTATTTTCAGGGGCTTTTTGGAATAAAGAACGCACAGGTGGTCGGTGCCCACCGTTTTGTCCATCTTGATGAAAGCGGTTTCGCTGGGCAGCGCGATGGCGGCCTCGCGGTAGTTGAGGGCAGCACTGACGCCTTCTTTGTGGGGAAAAAGTTTGAACACCTCGCCGGTGGCATCCGAGCCGATCACATAGACGAAGGCCGGTTCGGTGCTTTCGACCATCAGCCGGAAGCGCGTACCGGAGCGATATCCCTGCACGGTCCGATAGGTATGGCCCTGTTTGGCGTACCGGGCCTGGATCTCTTCGCCGCCTTCCCGTACGAGGCGCATCTTGCCGGACAAGGGCAGATCGTACCCGTGCGCAGCCGCGCCCTGTGCGGGCTCAGGCCTTTGGGGCACCATTTTTATCAGTTCATAAGCACCGGCGCATGCCCGTTCGAAATCGGAAAACCGGATCCAACCGAAACCTTTGTCGCCCCAACTTTCGCCCCAACTGTTCATCACCTCGAAGGCCCCGCCGTGCAACTCCTGATCGTAGCCGATCACCGTCAGCGCGTGGTGGCCGAGGTAGCGGTCTTCCGTCCCGCTCCAAAGGCCCTCCGCCGAAAGTTGCATGAAGGATTCGTAGCACTGGAGGACCGCGATCACCGGACTTCCCTCCGAAAGGCTTTTTTTGGCCAGGGCCGTCAGGGTTATCCCCTGTTCGGGGTACGGTAGCAGAATCTTGAACCCTTCGATCAGCCCCGCGTAGGGTTTGGCCCGTTCCCGGACCCCGGCGTCCACGGGCGCCTCGCAGTCGAACGGAAAATCCTCGAAGCGCGCGCAACCCTGTCGCACGAGGCTGTCGAGCGCTTGGTGCACGAAGACGGGGGCCATGCAATCCTCGCCCGCCCGGATCTGGTTGTACACGTAGGAGGGAGAAAATGGGTTGATCTTGATCTCGTCGGCAGTCTGCCATTGTACACCGGGGTTCACTGCCGCCACGATGCTGAACGCCGCGTAGGCCGTGGACCACCCCACACAGGTATTGTACGGGGCCTGGTTGCGCACGGGCGGACAAAAGCGCCGGTAGGAAATTTTCGGGGGAACGGCGAAACTGCGCGCTACCAAGGGTGCCGTCCTCGGAAGCGAGCGGTGCACGGCCGGATCGAACGAACAGCCGAGCGGAAAGGCCGCGGCCCCCGGATTTTGGGCGGACGCGGAAACGGACAGGGCAAGGGCGGCCCCGAAAAGGAGACCGGCCAAAGAACGCGTATCAAAGGTCATGGGCGGTTTTTTGGGGTGGTTAGGGCACGAAATAAAAATCGGACTCGATGGAGGAGTTTTCCCAAGGGATCTGGGCTCCTTTCGACAGTTTGCGGACGCTGGAGCGCACCTGCTTGAAAACATCCTCGATACGCAGCCCGGGCGTCTTGATGGTCTTGAGCAGTTCCTGTGTGTACAGTCCGTTGGTGCCCTCGCCGTCGGAGGCGACGGAGCCCGGGGCCGTGGAGTAGGCGATGAAGGTGCCGGCGGGCACCCGTTCGATGGCGGTCAGCCCGGCGGCGGAGGCGGTGGGCGCGCCTGCCGGCTGGAACTTTTCGGCGTAGGGATTGTCGCGGCAGGCATCCAAGATGATGATGTTCATCGGATTGGCGGCAAATTCCATTTCCACGACCATACGGCCCATGTCCACGGCCTCGTATTCGAGATCGGCCTCTTTGCGGATGTCCGCGCCGACGGGCAGCAGGTAATTGTTGCCTCGGGCCTGTATGCCGTGTCCGGAAAAGTAGAACATGCCCGTTCCGCCCCTTTCCTTGATGCGCATCCCGAATTCCCGGAAGGCTTTTTTCATCTGCAATTGGTCGGCGTTGAGCAACAGCGTCACTTCGAAGCCCAGTTCTTCCAAGGCCTTTGCCATGGCCGTGGCATCGTTGACGGAATTTTTCAGGGGAACATCCTTGTAATCGGTATTGCCGATCACCAGTGCCGTACGGGCATCTCTCGCCACGGGCGCGGCCTGCGCCGCCGCTTTTTCGTTGTAGGTGATCACCTTGGATTCGGAAACGGCCACGAGGCCGTCGGCATTGGTCACCTTGATCTCGATCACATTGGGGCCCACTTGCAGGGGAACGGCCCGCTTGAGGGTGTTCGGACACTCGCCTTCTTCTTCGACCACGAAGCCCCGATTGGCCATGTACGGGCGCTTGTTCAGAAAATACTCCACGAGCCGTATCTCCGAAAGGCTCTGCACGCAGGCCTTGATCTCGTATTCCGCGACGCCGGTCACCTCTTCCATCGAGGGAGTGATCCATTGGATCACCGGGGTCTTGGCCACCACGGCGGGCGCCATCTTGGTCGAATCCACGCCTCTTTTCACATTTTCGAGGCCCTGCTTGCGGACGGTGACCTGCACGGCCTTGCCGTCTTCGAAGCGCCCCTCTTGGATCAGGCCTTGGGCAGTGATGTACATGCCGTAACCGTGGCGCTTGTTGTGGAAATAGTCGCCGACATACATGTCGCCCTCGGGCCAAGTGAAGGTGCCGTACCCGTGCCGTTCGTCGTCTTGGTATTGACCGCTGTACACACACTTGTTGGCATAGGTATAGGTGCCCTGCCCGTGCATCTTGCCGTCCTTCCAATCGCCCTTGTAGCAATCGCCGTTGTCGTATTCGTACACGCCGTAGCCATTCAGACAGTCGCCCTGCGTGCACTTGCCGCCCAACAATATGTTGGTGGGGGTCTGCGCGCCGATCGTTCCAAAGAAGGCGAACAGCAGGAAAAAGGACAAGGAGAGTGCGGTAGGTTTCATATCTCGACAAGTGTTGGACAAATGGGGAAAAAACAGTTGCAGGACAGCGGAAACGGCGGATCGAAAACAATCCCACCAGTCATTAATGATGGTTCCCGCCCTTTCGTTACCTCAAATTTCTTTTTTTTTCGAAAAAAAATTAAAAAACCGCTTCCATAGCGAAGCCGAGGCCTTCCAAAGCGTGCCAAAAACCGGGGAAGGACTTGTTGGTCACCGATGGATGCTGCACCAGGATCCCGTCCGTCGTCCGGCACATCAACGCCATCGAAAGGGCCATCCGGTGGTCGCCGTAGGTGTCCACTGTCACCGGGCCCGTTGGCGGCGGCGACACCTGCCGGCCCTGCCAAACGGCCTTGGAGCCGCGGGCGGGCGCAAATCCGTAGCCGAACTTGGCCAACTCTCTCTGCAGTGCAGCGGTCCGATCGGTTTCCTTGGCCGACAGGGTGCCGAGGCCGGCAAATCGCCCCGGCGTGCCCGTGGCGGCACACAGCGCGACCATTGTCTGCGCGAGGTCGGGGCAATCGGAAAAATCGTGCCGAAAAAAATCCGGTCGCGATCCGCCACGGCCCAGCACCACCGGTCCGTCGGCGCTCCAGCGGGTCTCGGCGCCGAACGGCGCGGCCAGCGAACGCACGACTGAATCGCCCTGCAGGCTGTCGGCCCGCAGTCCGGGCAGGTGCAGTTCGGAACCTTCGAACAGGGCGGCGAGCGCAAAAAAATACGAGGCGCCAGACCAATCCGCCTCGATTTCCAAGGGGGTGGGGCGATAGGGGCCCGGAGCGACGAACAGGTCCCGGCCCACTTGGCGGACGCCGGCGCCGAAGTGCCGCATCAGGCCCACGGTCATCCGGATGTAGGGCGCGGAGGCCACCGGGCCGGTGAGTTTCAGGTGAAGGCCGCCCGGCAGGGTAGGGGCTACCATCAGCAGCGCGGAAACGAACTGGCTGCTCACGGAGGCGTCCACGGACAGCGCGGCGGCCGAGGTCGGCATTGGGCGGGGCGGTCCGATCCGCAGGGGCGGGAAACCTTCTTTTTCGGCGTACCGGATATCGGCGCCCAAGCGGCGCAGGGCCTCCACCAGAGGTGCGATGGGCCTTTCGCGCAGCCTCTCGGAGCCGGTCAGCCATTGGGTGCCCGGCCGAAAGGCGAGCAGCGCGGCCAAAAAGCGCAGAGTGGTGCCGCCGTGTCCGCAATCGTATGTTTCGGAATTGTGTTCGAGCAGTTGCGCCAGGATGCGCGTGTCGTCGGCCCGGGAAAGCCCTTCGATCGGGAACGGCTCCGGACAGAGCGAGCGGATCGCGAGGGCCCGGTTGCTCAGGCTTTTGGATCGTTCCAAGGCGACCGTCCCCCGGAGCGGGCCTTCGGGCGGGCGCAAGAGGAGCGTTTTCGGTGGATCGGCGGGCGTTGGGGCCGGGCGCATTTTTTTTTCGAAAAAAAAAGAGGGGATCAATCTTTTTTGCCCCCATCGGCCTCGAACAGTTCTTTTTCGTCCACCACGGTGATCTTCAGACCGTTCTTGAGCTTGTTTTTGACCACGGTATAGGGGCCGGTGACCACCGTTTCGCCGGCGTTCAGGCCGCTGAGGACTTGGATGAACTCGCTGTCTTGGATCCCCGTTTTGACCGTCCGTTGGGAGACCGTGTCGCCGGAGACTACGAACACGCATTCGCGGATTTCTTCCAGGGGGGAGGTTTTCAGCGAATCGGCCTCGCGGGTGGTGACGGCCTGCAGGGGCACGCTCAGCACATTCGTGAGCGTTTCGGTTCGGATATCGGCGGCGGCGGACATGCCGGGCAGGAAGGGCGCTTTTCGGTTGGGGCCCAACAGATCGGCGTATGAACTTTCCAGCAGGTGGATCTTGACCACGAAATTGGTCACTTTGTCGGAACTGACCGCGGCGAGGGCGCCCGTTTCGAGGTTGGCTGCGGAGTTGGCGATGTGGGTGACGATGCCCCGGAACTTGCGGCCCGGGTAGGCGTCCACTTCGATGTCGGAAGTATCGCCCTCGCGGACGCGCAGCACTTCGGTCTCGCTGACATCCACGCGGACTTCCAGCGCGTTCATGTTGGCGATGCGCATGATCTCGGTGCCGGCCATTTGGATCGTGCCCACCACTTGTTCGCCCTTCTTTTTGTTGAGCTTCGACACCACGCCGTTCATCGGGGCGTAGATGGCGGTGCGGGTCAGGTTTTCGCGGGATTCCTTGACAGTGGCCTCGGCGCTTTTCACATTGAACTCGGCGGTCTTGATGCTCTGTTTGGCCGATTCTACGGTCGCCTGTGCGGAATTGAACGCGTTGCGCGAGGCGTCCAGGTCGGCAGCGGCGATGACCCCGTCCTTGAACAGTTGTTCGTTGCGGTCGCGGACCTGCCGGGCGTTTTCGAGTTGGGCCTCTGCTTGGCGCAACTGGGCCTGGAGCGTGGCCACTTGGGCGCGCGCGCCGCTCACGGCCGATTCGGTGCGCTCCACGATGGGTTCGATGGCATCGGCGTCGATGCGGCATAGCAGTTGTCCCTCGCGGACGGAATCGCCTTCCTCGACCAGCATTTCCACGAGGGTGCCCGATACGTCGGAGGTGATGGCCACTTCTGTCTCGGGGTAGATCTTTCCGGTGCCGGACACGGTCTGCACGAGGGTGCGCGCAGCCGCTTGGGCGGCGCTCACCGAGGTGGAGTCTTTGCCTTTTCCCCTGAAAAAGACAAAATAGACCAAGATTCCCGCGGCGAGGACGCCGAGCAGGATGTACCAACGGATGTTTCGTTTTTTGTTGGTCGGACGATAATTCATGATCGGTGGGGGAAATTTTTTTTCAAAACAAGTTCAACGGGAATGCGGTCAAAATTCGGAGAAATTGGACAGGGAAAGCCCGCCCTGGTAGAATTCCACGACTTTTTGACGGAAAAGGTATTCGAACTTCGCCTGGATGGATTCGATTTTCGACAGGGCGAGCACATTTTGGGCGTTGGTCAGTTCGAACGGGTTGCCGGTGCCGGCATTGAAGCGTTTTTCGGCGTTGGCATAGGCCGTTTCGGCGGCCGCCACGGATTTTTGGGCCGCTTCGTAGCGCTTCCAGGCCGACTTGGCGTTGAGGAGCGCTTGGGAGATCTCGGCGAACAGTTGCTGCCGCTGCAGGTCCGTGGCGTATTCGGCGCCCAAGACCGACAGTTCGGCGCGGGCCACATTGTTTTTCACCCGCCCTTGGTTGTAGATCGGCACACTGAGGCTGATGCCCACTTGTTGGCTGAAATTCTGGTCGAGCTGGGAGAAAAAGGGATTGTTCTCGAACTGCGGTACCTGGCTGATGAAGGTCACGGGCACTTGGCCGGTGTTGGGGATGTCCACCAGCAGGGTGTCGTACTGCGGTGCGAAACCGCCGATGCGCTGGCCGAGGTTGGAATAGTTGGTCTGGAAGTTGACGAAGCCGACGAGGCTGGGCAATCCGGCGCCTTGGGCCACCTTGACGGCCATGCGGGCGCTCTGCTCGCGCCATTCGCCGGCGCGGATGCCCGGCTGGCGCGGTTCGGTCATTTCGTACAGTTCTTTGGCGGTGGGGAAAACGGCGGTGGCGGGCATGGGGATCTGGGGTTTTTGCACCCGGAATTCGGTGCCAAAGGGCAGCTGCATCAATTGCGAGAGGCTCAGGTAGGCGAGGTCCACCGCGTTTTGTCCGTTGACGATGTTGAGGTCTTGGCGGGCCAACTGTGCCTCGAGATCGAGTACGGCATTGGCCGGCAGCGCGCCCGCCCGGATGAGTTTTTCGGTCTGGGCCAGTTGGTTTTCGGTCTGCTTGCGCTGGTCGCCGAGGGCTTGCAGCGCCTCTTCGGCCAAGAGCGTGTTGAGATAGGCCTGGGCCACCTGCAGCGCGAGGTCGTTGGCCAGTTCATCGGCATCTTCGGCTGCTGCTGCGGCTGCGAATTCCGTGCGCTTGATGTTGTTGGAAATCTGCCCGCCGTTGTAGATCGGCACCGAGCCGGAAACCGAAAAACTGTTGGCCCGCACGGTGCGCTGCACGAAGGTGTTCTGCGTGGGGTCGATGGAACGGCCGAAGTTGAACACCTGCGAGGCGCTGGCGTTCACGGCCGGGAGCCGCCCTTGACGCGCCCCGCGGTTGTCCAAGGCGGCATTTTCCAGGTTCAGCTCGGCCTGTTTGAGCTGGATGCTGTTGTCAAGCGCTTGGCGCACGCAACGGGCAAGGTCGTAGGTTTCCTGCGCGGCGAGCGGGGCGAGAAGCCCGGTGCACACGAGGCACAGGACCGACAGGAAGGTTTTTTTTCTGTGGGAAAACATGCGGGCAACTGGTTGATCGAATGCTATTGGGGGGCTAAAAATCGCTCGGCGGGAGGTTCCGTTTGGATTTTCCGCTTTAAAACAATTGAGAGGAGAAAAGTTGCGGGATGCCGCGTCCTTTCCGCCACAAAATTAGTCATTAAAAGCCGTTTCGCCGGAAAAGATGCGGAAGACCGGCCAACGGCCCTTTTTGCCCTGAACATTCCCTGCGTTGGGAGGGTTTCTGTATATTTGTTCAATCAAACATGCGAAGCAGTTTGGTCACACCTTGTTAACATCGCATTTTCTCTATGATCTCTGTTCCATCCTCCGTCTCCGATCCGGTGTATCGTCAAGGGCAGCCCCAGGGCGCGCTCGACCGTTTTTTCCTCCGGCTCATCAACGACCCGCGCGACCTGCCGTTCATATATCTCTCCCTCCGCCTCACTTTTACGGTTTTGCCAACGGGCATCCTATTGTTCACCCCCCTGTTGCAGGGCTGGGCCTGGTGGGCGCTCGCGGCCTTCCACACCGTGCATGGCGCCTATTGGATCGGGCCGTTCATGCTGATGCTTCACAATACGAGCCACAACAAATTTTTCAAGCAGGAATACAACATCTTGAACTACTACATTCCCATCGTGATCGGCCTGTTCTTCGGGCAGACCCCCGAAACCTATTTCAGCCACCACATCGGGATGCACCACGCCGAAAACAACCTCGAGCACGACAAAAGCTCCACCATGGCGTACCAGCGCGACAGCGTGCGGGGTTTCCTGATGTACTATTTCCGCTTCATGTTTGTGGGGATCAAAGAATTGGCGGAGTATTTTGTTTTCAGAAAAAAAATCAATTTCCTGAAAATGGCCCTGCGCGGCGAAACCGCTTTTTTCCTGATGGTCGCGGGGCTTTGCTTCGTGAACTGGCCCGCTACGCTGGCCGTGTTCGTGTTCCCGCTCATCGGAGTGCGCTTCGGGATGATGGCCGGCAATTGGGGCCAACACGCCTTCATTGAGGCCTCGGATCCCGGCAACAGCTACCTCAACAGCATCACCTGCATCAACAGCGTGTACAACCAACGCTGTTTCAACGACGGCTACCACATCGGCCACCACGTGCGCCCGCGCCTGCACTGGACCGAGATGCCCAACGATTTCCTGAAAAGCGTGGACAAGTACGCCGAACAAGGTTCCATCGTCTTCGAAAAGGTGGATTTTTTCGCGGTCTGGTTTCTGTTGATGACCAAGCAGTACAATGTTCTCGCGCGGCACTATGTCAACATCGGCAACCGCTTTTCGTCCGACGAGGAGGTGATCGCTTTTCTAAAGCAGCGCACGCGCAGGATTTCTTTCGGACAGGTCGCTGTGGCCTGAGGGAGATCCCGGCAACAAACCCCTTTTTGGGGCATATCCCCATGTCCCCTTATTGCTTTTTTTAGCACAAAGGGTAAAACCGGCACGTGTGCGTTATTTTTTTTTCAAAATCTCTCCGACCTGATACGTTTGGGGGCACATTTTTGCAAAACTATTTTCTGAAATATGCTACTTTTATAATGCGCAGCATCCTCCGAGTTTATCAAGTATTAAACTTTTCAAAGAAAAAGAAGTCCAACGAAGTCGGCGCTGCTTCTTACAATCGTCCGAAGCGTCCTTTCAGTGCCCAGTGCACCCATTTTTTTTGACCAACCTTTCGATCGTCCATGTCCAAAAGCCGTTTCCTCTCCGCATTGCTGTCGGCGTTGTTCGCCGTGCCCGCCGCGGCCCAAGTGCCCGTTTTCTTCGATTCCAGCGCCATCCAAGAGATTTCCATCAATTTTTCCCAGTCCAACTGGGACTATCTGTTGGATTCCATTTTCAATGTGGACGAAGAAAACCGCCTGGTCGCGTACAGCGTCACGATCAACGGCGTGGTGTACGACAGCGTGGGCGTGCGCTACAAGGGCAACAGCACCTACCAGCCCAACAACGCCAAGAATCCTTTCAACCTGAAACTGGACTATGTGCGCCCGGGCGCAGAATACGACGGCATGTCCACCATCAAGCTCAGCAACGGCTTCAAAGATCCCAGCATGATCCGCGAGGTATTGGGTTACGAGATCGCGCGGGCCTACATGCCGGCGCCCCACGCCAATTTCGCCCGTGTCTATGTGAACGGGCAGTTCCACGGCGTGTACACCAACGTGGAATCCCTCAACGGGAATTTCAGGGATCGGTATTTCTACTCCTCCGACAATCCGTTTTTCAAGTGCGACCCCCTGCTCGGTGCCGCGCCGACCCCGGGCTGCCCGCCCGCCCAGGGCAGTGCCGCCGCGCTGACCTATCTGGGTCAGGACACCACTTGCTACAAAACCCGCTATGAGATCGAATCCGACTCGGGCTGGTACAACCTGATGAACCTCACCTCTGTGCTCAACCAGAACACCGCAGCCATCGACGATGTGCTCGACGTGGACCGGGCACTGTGGATGCTGGCCTTCAACAATCTCACCGCGAATCTGGACAGTTACACGGGGTCGGGTCACAACTACTATGTTTACCAAGACAACAACCGCCGTTTCAACACCGTCGTTTGG
Organism: Lewinellaceae bacterium; assembly: GCA_040380145.1. Taxonomy (GTDB): domain Bacteria; phylum Bacteroidota; class Bacteroidia; order Chitinophagales; family Saprospiraceae; genus JBEIJQ01. The sequence goes on from JBEIJQ010000052.1 coordinate 18,743, forward strand.
GATTTGAACGAGGCTTTCGGTGTCTTCACCAACGGCGGCCAAGGACCGTTGAGCATCGCCCAGATGGAAGCGTTGGTGCCCCGATACAACGAGAACAACACCGGGCGGCCGCTGCTCAACAAACTGATGGCCAATATGCGCTGGCGCAAAAGTTACCTCGCCCACTTGCGCACGATGCTGGACGAACAGATCATCAGCGGCCTATACCAGACCCGCGGATTGCAGCTCCAGCAGCTCATCGATCAGGATGTGTACGCCGATCCCAACAAATTTTTCACCAATGCCCAGTTCAACACCAACCTCAACACCACTACGGCCAACATTCCGGGCATCATTTCCTTCATGACCAACCGCTCCACGTTCTTGGACGGCCATGCCGACTTGACGGCGTCCCAGCCCGTGATCGGCGCGCCTGCTCCCAGCGTGGCGGCCCCGCTGGTGGGCACGGCTTTCGGCATGTCGGTTCCGGTATCCAATGCCACCATGGTCAAGCTGCGCCACCGCGCCCACCGAACGGAGCGTTTTGTGGAGACCGACATGTTCGACGACGGCAACCACCAAGACGGTGCGGCTG